>CBDUBA010000023.1:0-47853 GCA_965365275.1 uncultured Cyclobacteriaceae bacterium
AATCCGAAATTGACCTCAGTGAAGATTATTTAAAGCAGAATCCGGGGTATTAATTCATTATTAAAAGATTATCCGCAGATTAATTTCTCACGTACTGTTATAGATAAGATCCTTTGACAGAATTTTTATGTATTATTTTATTGCTGAACTATTTATAAAAAAATAACTCACTGAAATACAGTGAGTTGAATATACTAACGTGATCCCGCTGGGGCTCGAACCCAGGACCCTCTCCTTAAAAGGGAGATGCTCTACCAGCTGAGCTACGGAATCAATACTTTTTTGTATTTTTGTACCGCTTTCGTTTAAAACGGAATGCAAATCTAGACTGTTATGCTTAGAATACAAAATTTGGATTTCAAAAATATTGTATTAACATCATTAATTGCTATTCTGTCGTTGACAAATGGTATAGCTCAGGATTATGCCATGGATCTTGAAGTTGCGGATTCCCTTTTTAATGAAAGGAAATACACACAGTCCTTCGAGATTTATGATCGTATATTAAAGTCCGAAAACCTGACTTCTCCGGCCATGTTGCTGAAAATGGCCTATATTAAAGAGGGGCTTGGCGATTACAGCAATGCTCTATATTATCTGAACCTGTATTACCTTCAGACGCACAATAAAAGAGCACTTCGGAAAATGGAGGATGTGGCCAAGAAATATAATCTGGAAGGCTATAAATATACGGATGTCGAATTCTTCATGAATGTTTTCTACAGGTACTATTCTGCTATCGTATACGGACTGTCCGGCCTTGTACTCATATTGATCGGATATATGGTCTATAAGAAATTACGCATGAAAGTCAATCCCGGATTTTCTTTGTTTTACCTTTTTATCGTAGTAGGCCTGCTATTTTATGTCGTAAATTTTGGCAAAAGATATCAGAAGGGGATCATTATCAGCCCGGATACCTACCTGATGGATGGACCCTCCTCCGGGGCCAAGCTGATCGCCATTGCGGAGATGGGGCACAGGGTGCATGTTCTAGGGAAAGATGATGTATGGGTAAAAGTCGAATGGGAGGGAAGTACTGCTTACATCAAGGAAAATAACATCTTGCAGATAATTGAAGAATAGATCTTTAATTATCTCCGGGGATCCATAACAAATACGACTTCTACCAGGATGATAGATCATGTGAGTTTATTCAGGCTGAAATACCCTTACATAATCAATATGCATCTCCTGGGGGAAAAGAGTGGTCTGATCAGGTTCACCCGGCCAGTTCCCGCCAACCGCTATGTTCATTATAAAGAAGAAAGGATTGTTAAATGGATAGGTGCTTCCCACATCTTTTGAACTGATCTCAAAGAATTTGTTGTAGTCGACATACCATTTGATGACATCCCTGTCCCAGAAAATACTGAATACATGGAATTCTTCACTGAACTTATTGGCAATTACATAACTGCTCCCTACATATTCATGCCCGCCTTTATTATAATGGGCTGTGCCATGTGAGGCCTTAGGCTGGTGGCCAACCAGTTCCATGATATCAATTTCACCACATCGTGGCCAACCCACAGCATCGATATTTTCCCCAAGCATCCAGATAGCCGGCCAGATACCCTGTCCTTCAGGTAATTTTGCCCTGATATCTATTCTCCCAAATTCAAATTCCTGCTTGTCCCTTGATACCATCCTTGCGGAAGTATAATTGTTAACTCCTGCTTCAATGGCGGTAATGATCAATCTTCCTTCTGCAATTCTGGCGTTCGCTGCCTCATCAGTATAGCTCTGTAATTCATTATTGCCCCATCCACATAAATCAGGACAGCCATCACCCAATTCGAAAGTCCAGTTATCCATATTAATTTCAGGCCCGTCAAATTCATCACTCCAGACCAGGCTCATCTCAGCATAATCATCTGGTGTGATGTATCCATCTGCATCCTTTTCAATTACATAAGTTTCATCATCGTCATCAATGATAAATATTGAAACCTTATTGGTATTAATCTTTGCCTCACCGGTATTTACTATGTTCAAAGAAAAGTCTTCTCTGAACTCCATTACCTCATCGGTCAGGATCTCCAATTCTATGGTGACTTTATTACTCCCTGCTGGAAGTGTAATCGATCCATTGCTAACCTGGTTATAATCCTTACCAGCTTTTGCCAGTCCATCTGAAGTGCTGTAAGTGATTTCTAATGCCGATTCTACAATTGTTGAAGCGTTAATATCAACTTTTATCGTGGTTATGCCTTCATTGCCTTCAATTATCGAAGCTGAACCTATTGATAATTCCGGTATCACTGTTTCCCCGTCACTGCATGATAGTATACCACCTGTCAAAAGGACGAATAAACCACTAAATAATGCCTTTCTCATAATATCAATTTTTTCAATTAGAACTTTCTTAAAATAGTCCAGATGTTATAAAATTCCGTTTTGGTGTAGTTTTAAGGTGGTAACAGGTTTGTTCACAAATATACTTAATATTAAATCAATCTCGATAGATATCTAAAATCGGGTTTTAAATAATATCCCTAACCATTATCTTTAAATAATTAAATAAGGAACCCATGATCCTAAAAATTGTTGTTTCTTTTTTTATTTTAATTACCTTTTCAAATTATTCAACCATGTATTCTGCTTATCAAAAAAACGATGAAAAAGTGATTCTTCAGGAATTCAGAGATGATGGAATTTTCCCCAACAATAGGTATCCTTTAATAATCTATAAAGAAAAGATCGATTTTTCGAATGAGACCGGAGCAGTTGCAATTGAAAACTTATTTCAAAAAAATGGATGGGGAAATTCATGGAGGAATGGTATTTATAGTTATCACCATTACCACAGCACTGCCCATGAAGTACTAGGCGTTTATAGCGGATCAGCGGAAGTAAGGCTGGGTGGGGAAGAAAAAGGAAAAACATTTAGCATTAAAAAAGGAGATGTTGTCCTGATACCGGCAGGTGTAGCTCATAAAAAAATAAGCTCTAGCATTGATTTCAGGGTGGTTGGTGCATATCCTGCAGGCCAGTCATGGGATATGAATTACGGAAAAGAGGGGGAAAGGCCAGAAGCTGATGAAAATATAAAAAAAGTTCCCTTTCCGGCTATGGATCCTGTATATGGTAAATCAGGGCCTTTGCATGAACATTGGAAATGATCATCAAAATATAATTCCCTGTATATCTGGTAGCAATCAGCTAGCTTTGATAACGAAGTTTTAAAACCTCATGCTTAATTTGAGCTAATAATACCATTACAGGACATGCTCACCATTTTATCGATTTATTAAACACAAGTATCACTCCATAATTTTATCGTCATTCAGGCCATTAAACCAAAAGTTCTACCCTTTTTATATAATTAATTATAAAAGCCGCAACACTTTTTTATATAAAACGTACGATATAAGTAAATAATTACTATATTCGTAAAGTTCATAAATATCTGTAATTATGAGACCCTTTAGAGATTTCGGCAATAAGAAACTTCAACAACTTGTAGAAAAAGCCTGGGACCTGTTCTGGCAATTTGGATTTACAAGGGTTACTATCGAGGAAGTATGCAAGGAAGCAGGAGTGAGTAAAATGACTTTTTATAAACACTTCAGGAATAAGAATGATCTTGTCCGATTCATCATGAAGGAGATGTCTGAATATTCCCTGAAATTATACGAAGAGATCATGTCTGAAGATATACCTTTTGTTGAGAAGATCAGAAAATCTGTTGAATTGAAGATTGAACAGACTGAAAACATCAGTGAAGCCTTTTTTAATGATTTTCATCGTCAGAATGATCCTGAGCTAAACCAGGTACTTCAGGAACAACGACTTTCCAATCTGCGTATTGTTACCGACTGGTATCTGAAGGCGCAGAAGGAAGGGGATATCCGAAGAGATATCAAACCAGAATTTATTGTTTACTTTCTGAATCATATGATAGAAATGGTAAACGATGAAAAACTGGTTGGAATGTACGAGCACCCGGGGGAGCTTATCAAAGAATTAACAAATTTCTTTTTTTATGGACTCCTACCCGCTGAAAATCGCTAGAACAGTTTAATGAAACAATTCATCCTCATATTGATACTACTTATTCTAATAATGGTTATCAAAGGATTTAGCCAGGACCTGGGGAAAGGATTTGGCATGAGAGGACAGCTTATAGCGTGGGGTGTTACCAAACCATTCGATGATTTTCAATCCCAGGTTGGAGCTCGTTACATACCTGAACTGTACTATGAACATATGTTTAAGGAAAAGTATACCTTGGACGCGGAAGTTCAACTGAATATGTATGGATACATGTATTATAATGGAGATTCAGTCAAATGGGATGGTCAGTTTGATCTTTTCCGTGGCTGGGTAAGATATTCTTCAAATCGATTCAGTGTCAGGGTTGGTCTTCAGAAAATTAATTTTGGTTCAGCTGCCATGCTAAGACCACTGATGTGGTTCGACCAGATCGATCCGAGAGATCCACTACAACTCACAGAGGGTGTATATGCTGCATTGGGTCGCTATTATTTCTCAAATAATGCAAATATTTGGTTCTGGTTCCTTTATGGGAATGACCAGCCCAAAGGATGGGAAATATTTCCCTCAGTAAAGAATATCCCGGAATTTGGTGGAAGAATACAAACTCCTTTGTTTACGGGTGAGTTGGCACTCAGCTATCACCACAGGGTAGCTAATACTGAGAGTGATGAGTTTATAGGTTTACCGGCAACAGATGGTCAGGCAACTGAGAACCGTATCGGATTAGATGGGAAATGGGACGTGGGTGTAGGATTATGGTTTGAGACATCCTTCATCCATCAGGATATTGAAATCTCAGATCTAAGATCTAAAAAGTTACTTAATGTTGGATTGGATTATACTTTTGGAATAGGTAGCGGATTAACCGTAATGGCTGAACAGCTTTGGTTTGCTTCGGGTGAAGATTTCTTAAAAAGTACGGAAAGCAATTCTTTCACAGCCATATCAGCCAATTATCCCGTAAGTATAATTGACAATCTTACGTATATATTTTATTACGATTGGTCGAATAACGGATTTTATAATTTTATCAACTGGGGTATGACCTGGGACAGGATAAACCTCTATATTATGGCTTACTGGAATCCCGATAGTTTTAATTTGTATCAGAACCTGAGCGGAGAGGCTACTATGTATACTGGAAAAGGATTCCAGGTTCAATTTGTATTTAATCATTAATTAATAAAACATGGAAAAATCAAGTATTATTGAAATCAATAACCTCATTAAGAGATTCCCTGTTGGGGGCGGCTTTTTTACCGCACTTGATGATATCAATTTAACCTTTTCGAAGGGTGAGTTTACGGGTATTGTCGGGCCAAGTGGTTCTGGAAAAACTACGTTGCTCAATATCCTGGGATCACTGGATGTCCCCACGGAGGGGGAGGCGACTGTTCTTGATAAAAAGATCAGCACCCTGTCGCATAAACAGGCCGCCCAGTTAAGGAATGGCCATATCGGTTTCATTTTTCAAACATATAATCTTCTTCCGGTGTATACGGTTTATGAAAATGTGGAATTCCCATTACTATTGTTGAAAATGCCAGCCAGGGAGAGGGAAAAAGCAGTTCATGAGGCCATTGAATGGGTTGGATTGACCGATAAGATCAAGTCCAAACCAGCTCAATTATCCGGTGGGGAAAGTCAGCGCGTGGCCATAGCCCGGGCCATGGTGAAAAAACCTGAGCTTGTATTGGCTGATGAACCAACGGCAAACCTGGATTCCGAGAATTCACACCATATTCTCCGGACCATGGAGAATCTTAACAATGAACTGAACACTACTTTCATTTTTGCGACGCATGATGAAAAAGTGATGTCCTATCTGAAAAGGATCATCCGTTTGGAGGACGGAAGAGTCGTCAAGGATGATTGGATGGAATTAAAAGAAGTAGCAAGCTAAATCTAAGGTCATGATGTCAATTAAACTTGCTCTAAGAAACTTATTGGGAGCTGGACTAAGAACCTGGCTCAATGTAATTGTTTTATCATTCTCTTATGTGATCATAATCTGGTACCAGGGCCTTATCGATGGCTGGAATGTTCAGGCAAGAAGAGACATGATCGCATGGGAAATCGCCCAGGGCCAATACTGGCATGCGGCATACGATCCTTACGATCCTTTTACTCTTGAAGATAGCCATGCAAAAATCCCTGATAAACTGGCGACTGGAATGGTAGCTCCTATTCTGATTACACAGGGAACCATTTATCCGGAAGGCCGTATCCAGGGCGTAGTGCTCAAGGGTATTGCCAAAAACCAGCAGTTATTACGGTTACCCACAGATCGTCTTATCAGGGAAAACGGGGAGATCCCGGTATTGGTTGGAAAGAGGATGGCGACCAATAATAAACTGAATGAAGGAGATTATCTCACTTTACGCTGGAGGGATTCTAACGGTACTTTTGATGCTACGGAAGTGCGTATTGCCGGAATATTCAGTACGGATGTACCATCCGTTGACCAGGGACATTTGTGGTTGTCACTGGAGGATCTTCAGCAGATGACACAATCCGAAGGGGAAGCCACGTTGATCGTATCGGGATCGGAAACATTGAACGATATGACGATTTCAGGCTGGGATTTTAAATCCAAGGATTTTCTGCTGGCTGATCTCGATCAGATTATCAAGCAGAAAAGCGTGGGCGGTTCCATTATGTATATCCTGCTGCTACTGCTGGCGATGCTGGCAATATTTGATACTCAGATATTATCAATATTTCGCAGGCAGAAAGAAATAGGGACTTTTATCGCTCTGGGAATGACCCGGAAACAGGTTGTGAAGTTGTTTACCATTGAAGGTGGTATGAACAGTGTATTGGCAGCACTTGTTGGCGCTGTTTACGGTGTTCCCTTATTGATCATGCAGCATAAGGCAGGTTATGCTATGCCTTATGAACCGGATGATTTCGGAATTGCCATTAGTGAGGTGATCTATCCTTCATACAGCCTGGGACTGATCCTCGGTACAATCATAATTGTGATGTTGACGGCTACTGTTGTAAGCTATATACCTGCCCGGAAAATTGCTAAGATGAATCCTACGGACGCTATAAAAGGAAAAATACAATGATTAAGTTTTTAATAAAAGGGTTGATCCGGGACAGAAACCGAAGTATGTTCCCGATCCTCACAGTTACGATAGGGGTTGCGCTGACTGTGTTAATTCACTGCTGGGTTACCGGTATTTTCAGTGATATGATCGATATGAATGCCCGCTTTTCTACCGGCCATGTGAAGATCATGTCACAGGCTTACCTGGAAAACATTGACCAATCACCAAATGACCTTGCTTTAATGAATGCCGAAGATATAATTGCAGATGCTGCATCTATTTTTCCGGAAATGAATTTTACAACCCGGATCCGCTTCGGTGGGTTACTGGATGCACCGGATGAAAATGGAGAAACCAGATCACAGGGTACTGTAATGGGCCTGGGTATTGATCTGTTTTCATCCGATACCCACGAAATAGACCGGATGAATATCCAAACTTCCCTGGTGTCAGGAGAAATTCCGGATGAATCCGGTGAGATCCTGGTAAGCAAAGAATTTGCGGATAACCTTGAAGTGAATCTTGGTGACCCGGTCACCCTGATCAGTTCCACCATGTACGGAAGCATGGCAATGCAGAACTTCAAAGTTGTGGGCATGGTGGAATTCGGGATGTCGGCTATGGATAGAGGGGCCATCATAGTGGACCTGGCTGATGCACAATATGCACTGGATATGGTGGATGCGGCCAGTGAGATCGTAGGGTACTTCGATGATGGGATTTATGAAGATGAACTGGCTCAGCAAGTGGCAAAAGATTATAATGCCCGTTTCCTGGATGTTACCGATGAATTTTCCCCGATAATGCAGTCACTAAGGCAACAGAACCAATTGGATGCCATGTTAAGCTATTCCGAAGCGATGATTGGAATCATTGTATTCATATTCGTTCTGGCCATGTCAATCGTGCTCTGGAATGCCGGCTTGCTGGGTGGAATCAGGAGATACGGGGAATATGGACTACGACTGGCTATTGGTGAAAATAAAGGCCACGTGTTCAGATCCATGATCTCTGAGTCGGTAGCGATCGGAATTGCGGGGTCCTTTATTGGATCGATTATTGGCCTGGGATTTGCATTATATCTGCAGGTATATGGATTTGACGTAAGTCAGTTTACTCAAAAGACAACTATGATGATACCTAATGTTTATAGAGCACATATAACGACTGAAGCCTATTTTATTGGCTTTATTCCAGGTTTGTTCTCGACAGTTCTGGGTACGGCATTGAGTGGAATTGGAATCTATAGAAGAAAAACAGCCCAATTATTTAAAGAACTGGAGGCATAATGCAGATTGAATCAGGGAATATTTGTAAACCGAAAAATTCAAAGAAATGAAAAATATATTAGCTGGATTATTATTTATATCAACAATCTCATTTGCCCAGTTTCCGGATGGATCGGAACTGCTGGAAAAGATTGATGAGAATATGGCCTCCGACTCCAGGATATTTACCTCAACCATGATAATTCATGGCCGGAGAGGCAGCAGGAATATTGAATCAAAGACTTGGGCGGAAGGAGAGGATAATTCATATACTGAGTACCTGGCACCAGCCCGGGAAAAAGGGACCAAGATGTTAAAGCTGGAGGATCTGCTATGGATGTATTCTCCATCCACAGACCGTACCATTAAGATCAGCGGGCACATGCTGAGGCAATCGGTTATGGGATCGGACCTGTCTTATGAGGATATGCTGGATGATAAGAAAATGCAGGAAAGCTATGATGCAATAGTAAATACTGAAGAAGATTTTAACGGCACTTCCTGCTGGGTCATCGATCTTAAGGCAAAAGCGGATGATCTTGCTTATGATTCCCGAAAGATCTGGGTTGATAAGGAGAAATATGTGCCCGTGAAACAGGAATTGTTTGCCAAAAGTGGGAAATTATTAAAACGAATGGAAATGAGTGATGTGGTGCGGGTACAGGGAAGATGGTACCCTCGCAAAATGACATTTAAGGATATGCTCAAGGATGGAAAAGGTACGGAGTTCATTGTTACTGAAATACAGTTTGACGTTCCTATTCCGGATGATTTGTTAAACAAAGGATCCTTAAAGAAATAAGCATTAATAGAACTGAGAAGGATATTCCTTAATATCCTTTTAATATTGAATATTTGAGATTCACACATTAATTGAAATTAGCACTGATAATCTCAGGGCTTTATCCCATTAAAATGCTAACCCCGAAATAATAAGAGACACCATTAACTTACAATGTTAATGGACACAAAATGAAAAAGAGATTAAAACTCACGCTATGATGGATTTTTATTTAACTTAAAGCTTATATTTTTTAAATTGGATCATAGTTTTATTTTTCATGTATGAAAAAACATGGATTTTCATTATGCTAGATTCAAAAAAGAGAATGATGAAATTTGTGTAGTTTCCTGAATGCCTTCAAATTTTATGAAAGTACAGGAATCAAAAAATTTTTAAACAAATGAATCCAAAAAGCAACTCCCGCCGGGATTTCATGCGCAAGGGATTAGCATCCTCTGCATTGATTTCAGCAGGTATTTCCAATCCTTTATTAGCTAACAATATGGCATCAGAAGTTACAGTATTAAATCCGAGAAACAGGGTGCCCGTGAGTTTCATAATAGATGATTCTACAGCCCTTGTAAACATGGCGTATTTTGGTATTCCCCAATTCGCGGAGGTATTTCCGCATCAATATCTTCAGGATTGGAGGAAACTTCCCCGTGAGATACCGGACGATTTTGTCCGGGAATTTCGTGACTGGTGTGGTGAAAACGGGGTAAAAGGGAAATACAGCATGGTGCCATTTCCAGCCTGTACCGGATGGCTGCACAGATTTATTCCGGGCTGGTCAAAAGCCGATCTCGAAGAAAGCCTTAAATTGGTTCGGGATACGATGACCCCAAATTGGGATATACATCCCGAAATGATCAGCCACACGCGGGTGATCAATACAAAAACCGGGCTGCCTTATCCATTCGCAACTCCGGAATACATGGAAAACTGGGAGTGGAGCCAGACCAAAAGTGCCGATGAACTTGCTGATTACATTGCCTATGCCCTGAATGTGCTCAAGGAAGCTGGATTATACTGTGAAGGAATCACTACGCCAGGCGGTTTTGGAGGGAAGAATATGGAGAACCTTGCGCTGGGAACTCTCGAAGCCCAGAAAGAGGTATACAAAACTGAAGTACCTCATTTTTTCAGGAACCTGTATACAGATCCTGAAAAGAGTGTTGAGCCTGAACTTTTTCATGTTTCCGGGATCGGGACAGATGATCCGCGCTGTTCAGTCCATATAATCGGATGTACCGGAGACTGGTTTGGGGGCTGGGATGGTCTGAAGCCAGGAGATCCTGATAAATTCATTAGTCCTGACCTTTCATCAGGGAGAATGGTGGAAGTGATTGAAAAGAAGGAGCCGGCCATAATGGTTTGCCATTGGCCGGGAATCTATTATAATGGAGATAAAATAGGATTTAACGTTTTGAAAACTGTTGTTGGAAGATTGCACGAAAAATATGACCATCTTTATTGGATGACCCTTAGTGAAATTGCCAGGTATTGGGCTGCGAAAAAGTTAACTAATATATCGATGGATAAGAAAACCATAATTTTTGATGCTCCCTTTTCAACTAAGGAGTTTACTGTCAAAATTGAAAAGAAAATCAAAGGGGCTGAATTAATCTTGGGGAGTAATTCTACCAGCTTAATTAAGAAAAATTCTGCTTTGGATTTAAGCGAGTCAACGTATTTCTCTGATGGACAGGAATCCATTTTATGTTTTAAACTCCCTAAAGGGAAGAGTAAAATAAACTTTAATTAAATATTAATCATATGATATTTCTCAACGCATTATTATCAGGTCTGACCTTTCTAATTGCCGGGAACATAGCAGATAAACCGCATTATGAGTGTTTTAAAACTGAAGATGAAATTAAAATCGATGGAAAAATCGATGAAGAGGTGTGGAACCAGGCCCCGGAAGCATTTTTTGTAGACATGGATGGATCAGAACCCAGGCAAAAGACAACCTTCAAGTGGCTATGGGATGATACGTATCTGTATGGTGCATTCTATGTAGAAGACGATCATATATGGGCAAAAATGACAGAGCGTGATGCCTATCTATGGTATGAAAACGTTGTGGAGTTTTTTATAAATGCGGATGGATCATCTAAATCATACATTGAGATTGAAATAAACCCTCTGAATACGATTCTTGATCTTTTCGTTTTGAATAAGTACAACGATAGAAGCGATATCAGGCAACTGTGGAAATGGGACTGTGAAGGACTGCTAAGTGCTGTGCAGGTGGATGGTACAATAAATGATCCGTCGGACAAAGACAGCCACTGGACCTTTGAAATTGCTATACCCTTTGATCAGGTGTATACTGCCCCCAATAACCCTCCGGTTGATGGAGATACCTGGTACGTGACCTTTACAAGAGGGGAGGGTGATGAAAACCCTGGAAAAAGGGAAGCATCCACCTGGACCCCGCCAGGTTTTCATAATCCATTGTCCTATGGCAAACTAAACTTTAGAACTTCGAGGTAATCCAAAATTTTCCAAAAGGTTTTTGCCTAATAGTTCAAGGCAGGTGAGCAAATCATTAGGTTGATCCCCAACCCAGAATTTTTCGTAGATATATTTAAAGCCATGAAACCCCAGGAAAATGTAGTTGTAAGCCATGATAAGTTTTAATAAATAAACTATGATCATACAATGAACGATGTATATTTTTGTGTTGAAATTGAATTTTAACTTAGCATTATTAAGGGGCTTAAAATCAGCATAATAAAAAAAGACCATGCTCCTTTCAGGCAACATGATCTTTCGTGATTAAGTATAAACTAACCGAGTTTATATATTATTGTCAATAGTATACGGTGCCCTGTATTCCCTGGTAAGCATCTTGTCTGCTTCCGGATCATTTACAAATTTTTCATTTTTACCATCAAAGGTCAGATCCCGTCCCAGTCTGTAGGAAATATTGGCAAGCAACGGAAGGTCTGATGATATAACTCCCTCTTCGGAAGGACAAGTAAGGTCTGATTTTTTTCCTGAGCGTAAAGCAGTAATGAAATTCATATAATGACCGCCTCCGCCTGGTGCGGCAAGGTATCCCAGATCCTGACCTTCCTCAGCCGGTTTATCGCTGCTGGGTCCTGGTTCGCCCTTGCGACCCATATAGGTTTTCCAGTCAGAGCCATCAATTTCCATCCATCCTTCAGTTCCGTAAAAAAGATTTCCTATTTTCACACCCATGCTATCTTCCCCGGCCGTGTATAAGCCCCGTACTTCAAACTGGAGTATCTTCCCATCGGCATATTCCATCACTGCAGTTTGTGTATTGGCAGTTTCCTGAGGACAATCTGTCCATTTATAGTATCCTCCGGAAGAACTGATCTTAACCGGGTGTTCGTTCTTATTCAATCCCCATCGGGCGATATCCCATTGATGCGGCCCCTGGTTGCCAATATCTCCATTCCCGGTATCCCAGAACCAGTGCCAATTGTAGTGAAATTTCTTTTCATTGTATGCATACATGGCTGCCGGTCCTATCCACAAGTCATAATGGACTCCCGCCGGTACCTCGCTATCCTGAGCTTGTCCAAAAGAATCCCTGGGTTTGAAACAAAGTCCTCTTGCCATGTATACCTCGCCTAAACCACCATCATGAAGGAATTGCATGGCTTTTCTAACGTTTTCGATTGAACGGTTCTGAAATCCCACCTGGACTATACGGTCGTATTTTTCTGCCGCTTCGATCATTTTTCTTCCCTCCCATACATTATGATTAGATGGTTTTTCAACGTAAACATGTTTTCCAGCCTGGACTCCCCAGATCGTTGCCAGGGCGTGCCAGTGATTGGGCGCTGCAATGGATACGGCATCAATGTCCTTGTCATCATAAACTTTTCTCAGGTCGAATTCTGTTCCAGGTTTTTCACCCTGAATTTCTTCAATAGCTTTTACCCGTTCCGCCCATAAGTTTTCATCAATGTCACATATAGTCTTTATATATACGTTATCTACAGCGGCCATGGAAGCCCACCTCCGTAGATGCCCGAAACCTTGACCCCTTACACCGATCACGCTCATGTTGATGCGGTCATTGGCCCCAATAATAGATCTATAATTCTTGGCCGACAGGGGGAGGCTACTCGCTGCCATGGACAGGCCTGTAGCACCAATAGCTGATTTCCTGATAAATTTACGTCGTGATGTATTCATATTAAAAATATTTGATTGTCAAAAAAAGGATATTCAAAAATTGTTCCTTAAAAATCCAATTTAATTTGCAGAATTACAATATTGTGATGTGATTAATTAGATCATTATACCGCGGTCCACCCGCCATCAACCATAATGGTGGTTCCTGTAATTAAGGATGAGGCCTGCGAAGCCAGAAAGACAACCACACTGGATACTTCCTGGGGTATCCCGATCCTTCCCAATTTTATCTGAGATAGAACATTTGCCTTAAAATCCGGATCATTCAGCCAAGGTTCTGTACCTGGTGTTTCTATAAAAGTTGGGGCCACTGCATTAACATTTATGTTATACTTTGCCCATTCCACGGCAAAACACTTGGTCAAATGGCTGATGCCCGCCTTGGTCATACAGTATACTGATTCAGATGGCAGGGCGATATATCCAGCCTGAGATCCGAGATTGATTATCCTACCTGAATTGTTTCTGATCATATGCTTTCCAACCTCCTGGCTTATAAAAAAAGTGCCTTTTAGGTTTACGTTGATCGTATGATCAAAATCTTCTTCAGTATAATCCTCAATCAGGTTTGCCGGGGCGACACCGGCATTATTTACCAGGATATCTATGCGGCCGAATTCTTCAATGGTATCAGCCACAGCCTGCCTGATCTCATCCAAACTCGTAACATCCATTTGCAAAGGCAGGACTTCACGCCCCAGCGATCTTATTTCTTCCGGCACCTGGTTGTCACTAATAATATCTCTTAATCCAAGGGCAATATCAGCCCCAGCCTCGGCGAGGGCTAAAGCACATGATCTTCCTATCCCTTTTGCGCCCCCGGTAATTAGGGCGACTTGTCCTTTTACATTGAAATCGAGTAATTGTCCCATAGTATAAAATTTAAAATTGAAGCTAAAAAAATAAGGCTTTTAATAAAAATATTGGGTAAGGAAAAAATTATGGTTTAATTTAATGGAATGATTTTTGAACAATGAAAAGAACTAACTTTTAGAAATACAATGAAAAGCAGTGAATTAAAAAAGTCAAGAAGAAGATTTTTGAAAACGACAGGATCAGTAGCTGCGGGATCAGCTCTCGCCATGAATTTCATTCCTGGTAAATCAGCCTTTGCCATGAATAGCGATACCCTTAAAGTAGGTTTGATCGGATGTGGTGGCCGGGGAACCGGAGCGGCAAATCAGGCCTTAAAAGCAGATAAAAATGTAGTGTTGACGGCTATGGGAGATGCTTTTGAGGATCGCTTATCTAAAAGTCTCGCTAACCTTAAAAAAGAAAGGGGAGATCAGGTCCAGGTTGATACATCTCATCAATTTGTAGGATTTGATGCCTACAAAAAGGTTTTGGCTTCCGATATCGATGTGGTTTTGCTTACTACACCACCCGCATTCAGGCCAGCTATGCTGGAAGCATCTATTGCGGCAGGAAAACATGTATTTTGTGAAAAACCTATGGCTGTAGATGCCCAGGGTGTGCGACGGGTTATAGCAGCTGCCCAGGTAGCAAAGGAAAAGAAACTTTCCCTGGTCTCCGGATTCTGCTGGAGGTATCATACCCCTAAACGGGAGGTGTTCCAGAGAATTCATGACGGGGCCATAGGAGAAGTACAGGCTGTTTACAATACATATAATACGGGCGCCTTATGGTCTGTTCCCTGGGAAGAGGGATGGACCTTAATGACAAAACAAATGCGTAACTGGCTGTATTACAATTGGTTGTCAGGAGATCACATCGTAGAGCAGGCCATACACAGTATTGATATGGGATCATGGGCAATGAATGACATGCAACCCAAATCCGTAACTGCCACAGGCGGCCGGCAGGTAAGGACAGAAGAAATCTATGGCAACATCTATGATCATTTTGCCATTGAATATGAATACGCAAATGGTGCCAAGGCTTTCCATTTCAGCAGGCAGCAGAAAAACTGTTCCCGCGCTTATCATGTTGAAGTATGGGGCACTAAAGGAAAGGCTATTATCGATGTGATTAAAAGGATCGATGAGATAACGGGTGAAAATCCATGGCGTTACCGGGGAGATGGTAACGACATGTACCAGCAGGAACATGATGAACTCTTTGCCTCCATCCGGTCTGGAAACCTGATGAACGATGGTGATTGGATGGCCCAAAGTAATATGCTGGCAATCATGGGACGAATGGCAGCGTATACTGGTCAGACCATTTCTTATGAGGATGCATTAAAATCCGAAGAGGTTTTAGGTCCTGCAATTGATGAATATTCCTGGGATCTTGAATATCAAGGTCCTCCTGTGGCGATGCCGGGAAAAACAAAGTTAGCCTAGTAATTACTCAAAAGAATAATATGCAACGCAAAGAATTCATTAAGGCAAGTGCGGGATTAATTGGACTATCGATGGTGAACCCTTTATCGATGACAGCTGCAAGCTCCAGGCCAGCATTTGTAAAACCCGATATCAAGATATGCCTGAAATATGGGATGGTGAAGGGAAATATGACTGTTTTGGAAAAATTCCAGATGTTGAAAGACATCGGATTTGATGGTGTTGAAATGGATAGTCCGAATAATCTTAATAATGAAGAGGTTATTGAAGCTAGTAAAAAAACAGGACTTGAAATTCCTGGTGTTATTAACTCGGTTCACTGGAAGAGCCCCATGTCACATCCCGATGAGAAAGTAAGGGCTGAATGTGTGGAAGCTATGAAAACCTCGTTAAACGATTGCAAAGCGTATGGAGGTTCCACCGTTTTACTTGTTCCCGGTGTTGTCAACAATGAAGTTTCCTATGATGATGCCTATAAACGGTCCCAGGAAGAGATCAGGAAATTGATACCTTATGCCGAGGAAACCGGAATAAAAATAGCAATTGAAAATGTCTGGAACAATTTCCTTATAAGTCCTATGGAAGCAGCACGATATATTGATGAAATGGATAGCAAGATGATCGGCTGGTATTTTGATGTAGGAAATGTAGTCCGTTATGGATGGCCTGAACATTGGATACGCATTCTGGACAAAAGAATTATGCGCATCGATGCAAAGGAATACAGCAGGAAAAAACAATCTGAGGAGGGGATATGGAAAGGATTCGATGTTGAACTGATGGAAGGAGATTGCAACTGGCCGGCAGTCATTGAAGCACTGGATGATATTGGTTATCGGGGTTGGGCATCAGCTGAAGTTCCGGGAGGAGACCGAAAGCGTCTGGAGGATATCTCAACACGTATGCAGAAAATTTTTAAGGGCTAAGCTATATTAATGGTTCCATTCCCAGGCCTGGGGTATCCCATGACATAATATCCGGACCGCAATAGCTGTATCCACCAATAACCGGATCCGATGATAATAATAGGGGCGTATCCAGATCTATGTATTTAATTGGGGTATATCCCATCGCTATAGAAACAGAACAGCCCATAGCTATCCTGGTTTCGACCATTCCACCCATCATCAATTCATAGCCCATGGATCTTGCGCTTGTGCCAATATCGAGGGCATTGAAGACACCCGTTTTCATTATTTTCAGGTTCACTACATCAGCGGAATTATATTTTATCACCTGTTGAAGGTCCTGTTTGGAAAAAACGGATTCATCCGCTGCGATGGGTACATTCAATAGTTTTTTTAACCTCCCCATGCCAATATAATCATAACGATTCAATGGCTGTTCCAGAAGAATAATATTACAATCCTTGGCTAACAATTCCCTGGTAAATTCCAGTGTTTGGTTCTCTTCAAATGCCTGGTTGGCATCAATAATAAATTGAATGTCAGGATATTTTTTGTTTATTTCAGATATTAGAGTAATCTCCTTTTCATGATCGGAGCCTACCTTGATCTTTAGTGTATGGAAGCCTTTCTTTACCCATTTATCGGCCAGTTCAAGGGATCTATCAAGTGAAAGAATAGGAATGGTTATATCAGTCTGAAGAATTTCTTCATTCAATCCCCCGAAATAGGACCATAATGGTATTTCCAGGGTCCGTGTCAGCGCATCAAGCATGCTGACCTCTAAACCACATTTAACGGAAGGACTGCCAGGAAGTGCTTCTTCGAGTATAAGACTCAAAGCGCGAATATTATTTAAAGATTTGCCGATCAGCCCAGGAGAAACTTCTTTGAATTTCTCGAGGCAAGCCTCTCTGTTCTCTCCCGCGAGTTCCGGGAAAGGGGTGATCTCTCCATATCCAATCGTCCCGTTATCCAATGTTAAGGTGACAAGGAGGCTTTGGACTTCCTGTACACTGCCTTGTGAAATAGTAAAAGTATCTGTCAGGCCAACATTAATCGGCCGGATATCAAGACTTTCAATTATAAGCGTTCGCATGTTCAAAAAAAATGAAAGCAAAGATACAGAATACAAGTTAAAAAGACCTAACAAATCAGCCATGTGGAATTCCTATACCCGATAATTGGTTTTTCAGGTGGTATAATCATTTGAAAAGGCATAAAAAGAAAATCCCGCTGGTTAGGCGGGATTCATAGCTATCGTTTTTGACAATTTGGCTTTAATCGTTTTAAAACAAAGCTTATATTAATTATCGCTGATCTTTTTCTTATTAATTTCTGGTTGATCGGGCCCTGCAATGATTATGATAGATTTTTGTACATTCTTATCTCAAAAGGATTGTAAAATACCTTTTTTTCCCTTTGTGCAAATTCCTCTAAAAATGTGATTAGCTCGTGAACGCTCAGGTTATATCTTTTACTTGGTTGGTGTACTTTGTTGATTCCTTTTTCTAATAAAAATTCATACGCTTTCATACTACCTTGTTTATTGTTTTGTACTTTTATATACGGTTATTAAACGAAAGGAAACCCCTGAAATTGTTATATTTTATTTTAATTTAAAAATTTTTATACAATATCAGCTTTACTACAAAAAATATTATTATAAATTGCTGATTATCAATTATATATTAATTAATAATTAAATTCTAAGATGAATAAAAAAAATGCACGCAAAGGTGCATATTATGTAAATTTCTGGTTTGAGGTCCCTGAATTAATCTTGAAATAGTTATATAATTTTTTCTATAAGACCAGGAATTGTTTAAGGAAATTCCGGCTGATGAGTATTGAATTCTGTATGTCGGTCTCGGATTCTTCGAAAGCACGGTCTTCCACTTCAATACAACATGGACCACGATATCCTACACTGGATAATGCTGAGAAAAAGTCACCCCATCGCACATCACCAAGGCCAGGAAGCTTTGGTGAATGGTACCGCAATGGATAGGCCATAATTCCATGTTTGTCCAATTTATCTTTATGTACCTTAACATCTTTTAAATGTATATGGTGCAGGCGTTCCTTATAATCATAAATAGGTTGTATCTCATCCATTTGCTGCCAGACCAGATGAGAAGGATCATAATTTAATCCAAAATTCTTGTTTGGAATGATCTCAAACATCTTATCCCAAATGACAGGTGTTGTTGCCAGGTTTTTGCCTCCGGGCCATTCATCCTCTGTAAAGATCATCGGGCAATTCTCAATGCCGATATTTATTCCCATGCTTTCAGCATATTCAATGATTGGTGGCCATTTATCCTCGAATACTTTAAGATTATCCTCTACACTTTTCTTCGGATCTCTACCGATAAATGTATTCACTACAGGAATTCCCAGCTTGAAGGCAGCTGCAATTACCTTTTTGATATGCTCGAAAGCCTTTTCAGAAGTTTCTCTTTCCGGATCCAGGGGGTTTGGATAATATCCCAAACCGGATATATATACACCTTTTTCCATCAGGAAATTATTTATATAATGAATACGGGCGTCATCCAGTTCCTCTACATTGATATGTGTCACCCCGGCATATCTTCTTTCAGCTTTACCCACCGGCCAGCACATTACTTCCACACATTTGAATTTTTTCTTGCTGGCAAAAGTGATAACCTCTTCAAAGCTTTTATCGGCCATAATGGCGCTTACAAAACCTAAATCATGCATAATATATCTTCTTTAATTGCTTATTGTGTCTTTATATTGAATTTGTAATTCTCTTAACTCAGCTTTTAAGGATTGGATCAGTTCAGTGTAATCAGGATCCTCAATAAGATTATTCATCTCAGACGGATCACGCTTCAAATCATATAACTCCCATGCATCGATGTCATGGTAGAAATGGATCAGTTTATATTGATCATTACGTATACCATAGTGTCTTTTTACACTATGTGCACCTGGGTATTCGTAATAATGATAATACAATGATTCTCGAAAATCACCCGGGTTTTCTTCGTTCAAAAATGGGAGAAGGGATAAACCCTGCATGTCTTCGGGTATTTCCACACCGGCAATATCCAGGAATGTAGGGGCAAAATCAAGGTTCTGTACTAATTCTGTCACTATTTTATCTCCATCCGTCATGGCAGGCATACGCATAAGCAGAGGCATTCTAAAGGATTCCTCATACATAAACCTTTTATCAAACCAGCCATGCTCTCCAAGGTAAAATCCCTGGTCTGATGTATATACTACAAGTGTATTCTCACTTAAATTCATTTCATCAAGTACATCAAGCACCCGTCCGACATTCTCATCTACCGAGGCTATACAACGCAAGTAATCTTTAATATACCGTTGGTATTTCCATATTGCTGTTTCTTCTTCAGACATTGTACCACTGGTATACATTTCATTTCTGGGATTATAATATGAATCCCATACTTCCCTTTGTTCATCCGTCATAAGCTTTCCGTAATGCCAGGCATATAACTTGTCGGTCCAGTTGTCTACATTCGGATCCTCTGGTAAAACCTTCAGGTCCCATTGATCCCTCATATCCCGGGCCACTTCCATGGCCTGTTCCAAGGCTGCGGCAGACCGGGTGCTATAATCATCGAAATAATTTGCCGGTACTGGAAGATCCGTGCCATCAAATAGTGTCAGATGTTTTAGATTCGGCATCCAGTTTCGATGAGGCGCTTTGTGATGAAGTAAAAGACAGAACGGGCTGTTTTCATCATTTCTTGATTTTAACCAGTCAATTGCGATGTCTGTGGTTATATCTGTTACGTATCCTTCAATCTGAACCGTATCTTTCTCCCCAATAAAAAAGGGATTGTAATACTCTCCCTGTCCTCTCAGGATATTGAAATAATCAAATCCGGTAGGGGTGGATTTAAGATGCCACTTGCCCACCATGGCTGTCTCATATCCGGCCTTTTGCAGTAATTTGGGGAATGTTTGCTGGGCACCATCAAATGAAAGGAGGTTGTCCAAAACACCATTCAGGTGACTGTGCTTGCCGGTAAGTAACACTGCCCGGCTGGGGGCACAGATGGAATTCGTGACAAAGGAATTTTCAAACAGAATACCTTCTTTGGCCAGGCGGTCTATCGCCGGGGTCTGAATAAGGTTGTGACCAAATGCGCTGATGGCCTGGTATGCATGATCATCTGACATAATAAATACAATGTTAGGCCTCTTTTGAACTGTTTCCACTGATTTGCTGGTGCACCCATAAACCAGAAGTCCTATTAATATATATCCCAAAATTCTCATCTTAATTGATTTAAAACGCAAGCATCATAAATTCTGGCTGGTAATTTAAAACAATTGCTTAAAATGTGAAAGAGAACATATACTGATTTATTATTGCTGGTCATTTAACCTGTATTCATCCCTTTCTTTACTTTCATTCAGCATATCATCGACATTGTCCAGTTCCGGTGATTCTTCCATGGCAGTCCAGTCAAAATCTTCATCAAACGGATCCAGGGCTTCCTGCGGCTTGAATATCCTTTCATCAGCGCTCAATGCAGAATATGGAGTGAAATCAGGCTCACCGGTAAAAAAATCAGCCAGATCAGTCGCTCCGGCATCATATTGATTTAAATAGGGCAGACCCAATATGTTCCAGAATGTCTTAAATAAACTCCCAAAGCTGTAATGCATGTGGCTGACATAATCCCTTTTTACATATGGAGAGATCACCATCAGTAAACTACGGTGGGCATCAATATGATCAACCCCATTCTGGGCATCGTCTTCTGTAATGACGATCATCATATTTTTCCAGTAAGGCGTGTGTGACAGGAATTCGACAATTCTACCAACGGCAAGGTCATTGTCAGCCATATAACTCTCTCGGTATGGAAATCCTGCTTCGGGTCTGTCGCCGGCACCATGGTCATTGGGTATGATGACAGTAATCAGAGCAGGCATCTTGTCTTCGCCATTCATCCATTTCTCATTAAATTCCTTCACGAACATATCAATTCGGAATTGATCAGGAATAGCCATATTATAGGTGGGATAGGTTCTGGAGGTCCTATCGAAAATAGGTTGCGGAACCGGGAAGTTGATATAATGTCTTATGCCCGTATACTTGAAATCCGGTTGATAAGAAGCTGGTTCAAACATAATACTGAATCCGAAATTAAAAAAATCGACACCGTTTCTTTCAAGGTGATCCCACATGGATCCCGCTTCATTATAGTCTTCGGGGTATATAGCACCGGCTGATCCATTCATGGCATAAGCACCCGGAGCTTTGGAATCAGACTTGAAAGATCTGTTACCTCCATAACTGGCCGCGGTACTTGTTTCCACCCATTCATTCGGATAGGTGTTTACCAGCCATCGATGACCATCCGCGGATACATCCGAATCAACATAGAAATTATCAGATATGGCAAATTCTTTTGCAAGCTGTAAATGGTTGGGCATAACCGTCAGGTTATCGATTGATTCTTCCATCCCCTTATACCTGATGGAAACATTTTTTCCATACCTTGCCAATTCTTCCATTCCTTTGCCTTTTTCAACCTGCCCGAATACCTCATCATAAGTCCTGTTTTCTTTTGATATAAACACAATATGTTTAATGGGGGAGCTCCTTTCACCCGGATATAAAGGCACTGGATTATTTTGTCGCCATTCAAATTCCCTGGAACTTGATTTAAGCATCCTGAAATTATTTTCAATTACTATATCGGAGAGCGACTTTAGCTCATCATCATCCGGGACAGGAAATACCGATACTGAGCCCCGCATAAGGTTTCCTATATAACTGCCATATAGAAAAGGATCAAACTTCGGGCCGGCATTCGGACCACTTCCATACCCTTTCGCATTCGCTACCACAAGATACTTCCCGTCAGGTGTCACTTTAAGTTTAGAAGGAAACCATCCTGCCGGGATATGCCCCAGCACTTTGAGTGTTTCAATATCTATAACACCAATTGCATTGATACCTGCCTCAGCTACATATAATCTTTTATGGTCGGGGGATAATGCAAGTCCAAAAGGGATAATGCCCCTGAAAGATTGAATTCTTTTATCCGGCTTTAATTCAATTTCATGGAGAATAGTATCTTGATTGATATCGATTACGGATATATTGTCGTTGTTGCCATTACTCACAAATACAAAATCATCTGTTGCTACCAGGGAATTTGGGCTGGAACCACCCACAGCTGGGATCCCTTCAACCAATGCACCTACGAGATGTCCAGTCTTGATTTTGGTTGTCACCTTGGGTTTATCGGAATCCTGCAGATCAATGGTAAATACAGAAAATGCTTCAGGTGAATTTACCTCTCCCAATCCAGGAACTTCAATGGAGTCGGATTTAATGCCTTTTTCAGCCTCCTCCGTATCATATCCGAATGGAGGAAATTTCAATCCGGTATCTTTCATGTTTTCCGGATCAATACCCTTTATCTTCTGATAGGCAAACATACCTACATTAGCTACATAAGCTTTTTTATTATCGGGAGAAAGGGTGATTCCGAACGGATAGCGGCCGACTGGAACATTATGTAAAATTACTTTCTGCTCTACATCTATTATGATCACCCTAAAATTGATCTGGTCGACAGCATAGAGGATTAGTCCATCTTTGCTTAATACCATATCTCCTATATATCCATGAGAATAATCATGATCAGCATCTACAAATGCACAATCGATATATCCTTCAGGATCACCATTCGTCAAATCAAATATAAAGATCTTATTTTCCTGACCGCCGGCAACGTATACAGAATTATTGTCATTGGAAATGGCCAGACCCATGAATACGGAGGCAAGAACACCTTCATCCGTTGAAGGACCTGGAGGAATTTGTTGAATCTCAGGCTTTGTGGATGTAATATCTCTCAGGATACTGATGGATAAGGGATTCGTTCCTGAATTTGATGTAACGGCAGTTTTTCCATCAGGACTCAAAACCAGTCCATAAGGGTGCGGGGCCACTTCATGCGTTAAACCGGCCGGAGTGATAAATCTACCATTGGGTAAAATAGTTTTTCCCTTTTTGTCGATATCAACATACTTGTTTCCTGCCGGGGCAGTCATTATCCAGGGGTCGATCTTTTCCGGCTGGCAGGCCAGCATTAGAACAGATAGTATAAAACAGATTTTCTTCACGAGGTTAAATATACTGTGTTAAATTCATTGAGTTCAATCAATAATTTCCTTCTCAAAGTCGCTCTCATTGACCCATCCGGCCTGCACTTCTTCGCCGGCCATGAATCTTTCATAGAAATTCCGGTCTGCTTCATTGGAGTAAAGATAACTGTCAAAAATATCTCCATTCCCTGCCATCCTGGGATCCTCCTGGTCCTCCAGTTTGCTCGCCATATCCAATTTAAGTTGATCCATGATCTCAGAATAGCTTGGATTTAAAGCAAGATTGTTTAAGCAGAAAGGATCATCTTTAATATTATATAATTCTTCTTCTATACGCCTCCCAAAATTCAATTGCCAGTATTCACTTTCACCTCTATTTCTTCTATCATTTAGAATTACTGTCTTCGTTGGACTGCCATCTGTGTTAAGATAACCTGTTTCCGGATTGCCGGCAGGCCAACGCTCAGTTTTGAAATTCCTTAAGTAAAGGAATCCATCCTTAATGATTCCCCTGACGGGATAACCCACATCGCCGGGACGACCCACATCATGCTTTTCTTTACCGAGAAGAACATAATTCCTGGCCGGATTAACCTGGCCTTCATTTTCTGAATTAAAAATATCCGTCAGGCTGGTTCCCTCTATGGCCTGCATGCCAGAGGCTGATTCGGAAATTCCTGCCAGCTCAAGGAAAGTAGGAGCAAAGTCAATGAAATTGACGAAATCTTCCACTGTACGTCCCGGGTTATTTATACCTTCTTTCCACATTATCGCCAGTGGCAGATGGTTGGAATATTCATAAACCTGTCCTTTTACCCTCGGAAATGGCATTCCATTATCGGCGGTTACAACAACCAGTGTATTGTCCAGTTCTCCCTTTTCTTCAAGAAAGGCCAACATTTTTTGCAGGTGCTGGTCAAACCACTCAATTTCGAAAGCATAATCCAGGATATCCACTTTAATGCTATCCACCTCAGGCCAGAAAGGGGGTACTTCTTTTATTTGTTCGATAGATTTTCCTCCATATTGAATTCCCGCATTAAATTCATAGGCCCTGTGGGGCTCAGTACTTCCATACCAGAAGCAGAATGGTATTTCATCAGGCTTTGACTCCAGGAATGATTTGAAATTTGTTGCATAATCATTCGAATTAATAAACCTGGCCGGAGGTTCAAGGGTATGATCATTAAAAGGAATACCGGTAAGCTGGCGTTTCTTTCCTTCAATTTCTCCCGGGATTCCAGGTCCCCATCCTTTTGCCGTATAGCCCACGTAATATCCATTTTCACTAAGTGATTCAGCATATGTTTTAAATTTCTGAGGGAAGAAAGGCCAATGGTTGGCAGCTTCTTCAAGTTGCCAGGAATTCCGGCCAGTAAGAATACAGGACCGGGAAGGAGCGCATTTTGCATTCGGTGTATAACAATTCATAAATAGAATGCCTTCACGGGCCACACGATCAAAAGCAGGTGTTTTTACCCAATCCGTACCATATGCACCCATATGCGGAAAGGAAGCATCATCGGCGATGGCAAATAAAATATTGGGTCGCTGCTTACCCTGATCTGATGGAGAATGGCAATAAAAAAACAGATGGGCCAGGCCATAAATAATGAGAATACGCTTCAAAATATTAATTTTATAAAACATCCGGAGAAAGTATCAGTATTAAAACTTAAAAGTATGTGTTGGATTTGAAATTCGCAAATCCTAAATTTACCCAGTTCTGTATTTAAAAAATATTTATTCTAAATCTAAGGAGTATTTTTCAGGAGGATTTTTAAATAAGGATTTCGGTTCCTGATTTTTATTATTTACGTATTCCAAATTTTTACTTTTATATTAAAACATTGATTTCAAACACTCTATTTAGAAAAATGAAAAGAATTTCAGCAATATTACTCATCGCAATAACTGGAGCACTAACCATTGTATCATGTACAAAAGAGGCTCAGGATCTAAGTGAAGATTTAATTCTTGAAGAAAACTGGCAGGTATTTTCATCAGCTGATGTGTCTGTTGACGGGAGTATTATTTCCGAAACTGATTTTGGGACGGATACCGGGTATAATACTTCGGTTCCGAACACCGTGTTGTCTGTTTTAGTGCAGAATGGTGTCTACAAGGATATATTTATGGGTGATAATTTTGATAAGATCCCCAAAAAACAGTTTGAGATCCCCTGGTGGTACCGGACATCTTTTAATCTCGATACGAAAGATAAAAAAGAAAATTATCAACTGATTTTTGAAGGCCTGAATTATAAAGCGAATATCTGGCTGAATGGGAACTTAATTGCCGGATCGAAGGAGGTTGAAGGATGTTTCAGAATATTTGATTTCCAGGTCACGGAGTTTTTGCGCAAGGGAGAAAATGTACTTGCGGTAGAGGTAATACCCCCTGTTCGAGGTGATCTGACCATTGGGTTTGTAGACTGGAATCCCTGGCCACCTGATAACAATTTAGGTTTATGGAGGCCTGTTAAATTATTGAGGTCAGGTCAGGTATCAATGAATCACGTATTTGTAAAACCTGATTTGAATACGGAAACACTGGAAGAAGCTACGCTAACCATCAGTGCTGAAATAACAAATCATTCTAATTCCAATATTGAATGCACAGTTCAGGGAAGTATTGAAGAAATATCTTTTTCTCAGGATATATCTTTAGAAGGCGGTGAAACGAGAAAGGTAATATTCAATCCTGATAATGCTCCGGAACTGAATATTGAAAATCCACGCATCTGGTGGCCTAATCATCTGGGAGATCCTGAAATGTATTCCATGGATATGAGCATTTCCATTGGTCAGAATGTGTCAGATCACGCTTCCGTAAGGTTCGGCATCAGGGATGTAAAAGATTATATTAATGAAAATGGCCATCGTGGTTATATGATTAATGGTAAAAAGGTGCAGATCATGGGTGCTGGTTGGGTAGATGATGTTCTTTTGGCTGATCCTGATGAAAAAGTTGAAGCACAACTCAATTATGTGAAAGAAATGAACCTGAATACTATTCGCCTTGAAGGATTCTGGGGTAGAAATAAGAAAATATATGAAATGGCTGATGAAAATGGGATCCTGGTTATGATAGGCTGGAGTTGTCAATGGGAATGGGAAGGTTATTGTGGTCGCGAGGAAGAGGAATTTTTGATGATCAATACGCCCGAAGAGTTTACCGCCCATGCCAGAGCCTATATGGACCAGGTAAAATGGTTGCGAAACCATCCCAGTGTATTCCTATGGGTCTACGGCAGTGATAAGTTGTTGAGGCCTGAACTGGAAACACTAATAAACAAATCCATTTTTGAAGAAGATGGTACAAGGCCCATTCTGGGAAGCTGCAAGTACCAGGAAAGTGATGTTACAGGGCCTACTGCTGTTAAAATGTTAGGACCATATCACTATGTGACCCCTAATTACTGGTACCTGGACACAGAAAATGGAGGGGCATATGGTTTCAATACGGAAACAGGTCCGGGGTTACAACCCCCTGTACTGGAAAGTATCAAAAAAATGATCCCGGAGAAAGACCTATGGCCTATGAATGAAATATGGGATTATCATACGGGTAGAAACGAGTTTGCATCATTTGAGTTATGGATAAATCCGTTCAAAGGGAGATATGGGGAATCAGCTGATGTTGAAGAATTCGCACTTAAAGCACAAATGTCAAACTATGAGGCTGTCAGGGCCATGTTCGAAGCTTTTGTTGTGAATAAGCACAACGCTACAGGCGTGATACAATGGATGTTGAATTCTGCTTTCCCTAATATGCTATGGCAATTGTATGATTGGTATTTGAATCCTACGGGGGCATATTTCGGAACAAAAACTGCCCTTCAGCCAGTAAATATAATCTACAATTACGGAGACAAGGACATATATATTTCAAACGTGTATAATCATCCGGTAGAAGACCTAACTGCTGAGATCCGGGTATTTGACATCAATAGCAAAGTACTCTTTTCCAAAATCCTGAATATTGGAATTCAGGAGAACTCCTCCAAAAAAATATTTGATATGCCCGTAATTCAGGGCCTGACAACGACGTACTTTTTAGATCTCCGGCTTAAGAACCAGGAAGGTGACTATGTCGCAAGAAATTTTTATTGGCTATCGAACAGGGAAGACGTCCTGGATTGGGAAAATACGCAATGGCATGTGACACCGAATAAATCATATGCCGATATGACGGGTATATACAAAATGCCCAAGACCTCGCTCGAAGTAACATTTACAAATGCCGTGCTCGGTGACCGAATGGAAGTGCCAGTGACCCTGAAGAATATTTCGGATAAAATAGCTTTTTTTACTGAACTTGCCTTGAAAGACAACAGTGGATCCGTCATACTCCCGGTTTATTGGGAGGACAATTATGTGACCTTATTGCCGGGTGAGGAAAGGGAAATAAGGGGATATGTTAACCGGAAAGATATAAAGGGTGATGCTGTTTCCCTGGACTGGGTATTTTGGAATAAAGAATAAAATTAAGTTTAATCATATAACGTAAAAAAGGATGAATACCACCAATACACAAAGAAGTTATTTCAAGGTTTTTCTTGTCATACTGATATTTTTTGTAATATCATTTTTAACAAACATTCTTGGCACACTGAACCCAAGTGCCTCGGCCAGTTATTCCCTTAGTGAAACCCTTGCAGGATTCCTGCCATTTTCCTTTTTTATCGCCTATGGGGTGATGTCAATCCCATCCGGTTTTCTGGTAGAAAAATACAGGGAAAAGAGAATGCTGATCGCAGCTTTTGTCCTCGCATTGATCGGATCGCTTGTTTTCGCCAGTTTTCCAACTTTTAGAGTATATATAATTTCCTTATTTACCATCGGAGCTGGAATGGCCATGCTTCAGGTGATCATAAATCCACTGCTGAGAGTAGCTGGTGGGGAGGAACACTTCGCGTTCTATTCTGTCATTGCCCAGCTGGTCTTTGGATCTGCATCTTTTGTCAGCCCCAAAATGTATTCCTGGCTCGTCACCGGCATAGCAGATGACTCAAACACTAATCCCTTTATTTCAACTCTTTCGGGGCTTGTTCCTGAATCCATGTCATGGGTTTCCGTTTACTGGGTATTTGGCCTGATCTGTATGGCCATGGTGGTTCTGATACTGATGACCCGTTTCCCGAAGGTAGAATTGAAGGAGGATGAAAAAGTAGGGACCAGGGAAAGTTATTTTGACCTGTTCAAAAATAAGTATGTCATCTTGTTCTTTCTAGGGATCTTTGCTTATGTTGGGACCGAACAGGGTGTTTCATACTGGATGTCGAAGTTTCTCTCCCAATATCATGGCTATGATTATGAGACTGTTGGCGCGAACGCTGTAGCCAACTTCTGGGGATTAATGACGATTGGAGGATTGCTTGGTCTTGTTTTACTGAAACTTCTGGACAGTAAACTGGTATTGAGATGGTTTACGCTGGCTGCTATTATCAGTCTTCTCTTTGCATTACTGGGTAGCAGGACCTTGTCATTGTATGCATTTCCTTTAGTAGGATTTTTCATGTCAGTAATGTACCCGATTATTATTTCACTTGCATTAAATTCTGTTTCTAAACACCATGGATCTTTTGCCGGGATACTGATGACCGGTATAATGGGTGGGGCAGTGGTTCAGTTGCTGATAGGCGGTCTGAGTGACCTGACTACGCTAAAGGTTGGGATGATGTTTAATTTTGTTACGCTGGCTTATATATTCAGTATCGGTTTATGGGCGAAACCGCTGGTGTCTAATAAGACCATCAGACTAAGAAGGAGAAAATCGTAGTCAACCTGGGTTTAATACTGTAAACAATATTCAGAATTGCCTATACTTTAACCCAGGACTGTTTTTTATTGCTCTCAATGATCTTTTCACATAAGATCAGTTCTCTTAATCCATCCTTAAAAGTAGGATAGGAAGGATCAGCGGATCTCCCATTCCTGATATCCTGATAAATCTCCTTGAATATCTGTTTGCTGGTATCCGGGAAACCTTCATTATGTCCACCAGGAAAAGAAATAATACCACGACTATCCTTCTCAACGAGGGATGGATCTCTCATCAGAACCTGATTGGCTGAGTCCCTTTTTCCTGTCCAGAGTTCATTCGGGTTTTCAGAGTTCCAGGCAAAAGTGAGACCGGATCCTGCAATTTCCAGTTTTAACTGGTTTTTACGCCCTGCAGAAACCTGACTGACAGTAACAACACCTTTCCTTCCATTATTAAAACGCAACATTACCGTAGCATAATCTTCAGTTTCAATTGGTACATCTTCATAGTCTTCCGGCTTAAGCAATTTTCCTGAATATGTTTCTATAGGTTTAAGTGGTTTCTTCCTCTTGGGATGTATGGTAGCAAAATCAGCCATAACCTCAACGATTTCCAAACCCGTTATATATTCCAGCAGATCCATCAGGTGGGAACCAATATCTGCAATTGCCTTGGATTCACCTGATTTGTCAGGCTCCAGCCTCCAGTTATAGTCCGTTTCATAAAACAACCAGTCTTGAAGATAAGAACCAATGACTGAGTAAACCTCACCCAACTCGCCCTTTAAACGAGCAGCGCGCATATGCCTTACAAGAGGGTAATATCTGATATTGAAATGAATTGCATTAACCAACCCGGATTTTATTCCCAACTCATTGAGGTAAACGGCCTCATTTATGGTCATGGCCAGCGGTTTTTCGCAAACAACATGTATGCCGTGCTTCAAAGCATCTTTAGCCATCGGGTAATGCAGGTTGTTGGGAGTACAAATGTGGACACAGTCAATGCCAGGATGGTTGATCAGTTCATCAAAATCACTATAGTAATGTTTAATCCCAAGTTCTTCCGCTTTTTTCTCTGCTACCTCAAGCGAGACATCGGATATGGCCACCACATCAATTCCTGGAAGTCTGCGTAGGGCCTCTACATGAGCCGGGCCAATAAATCCCAGGCCGGCAACAGCAGATTTAATAGTATTCATCGGGTAAGTGTTTAGATATAAAAGTGATAATACATTTAAATTAAAATCTTATAATATAAATATAAAATTTCCAGATAGATTTATTCATGCCGGTGAGGTATTTCCTTATTGCTTTCCTTTGTAGAAATATAATTCTGTAAAACTTAATAATACCCTGGCTGAGCCTTAGGAGATCTTACTATAAGTCAGTTAAATAGGACAGTAGATCCAGATTGCTTTTCTTGTCTTTAATTATAAGAATATTAAGATCGGTACTAGTAACAAGTTGCTCAGCTGTACTTCCTAAAAATATGGAGGCAGGTTTCGTTCTACCTTTAGATCCAACCACTATCAGGTGGACCTTCTCTTTTTCAGCTGTTTCACCTATTTTCTTGGCCGTATTACTTTTCGTATCGAGCGTGTAAATCTGTTTGTATTTATCAGGATCCAACTTGGCGTTATTCAATAATTTCAGCATTTTTTCCTGTGCGTTTTTCTTCATGATCTCTCCAAATTCATCGAAGGATTTTCCACTGTAATGATATCCTGAGGGTACACTATAAACATGGTGGAGAAGCATTTTAGCATCATTGGCACTTCTGATCATCTCGGCTATTTTCGCAGCATTCAGGCTGCTTTCATTAAAATCAACAGAAACCATCATCGCAAACTCAGCCTCCAGTGCTTTTTGGAATGAATTTGAAATTAAGGCAACAGAACACTGGGCAAGATTTGCCATTCTTCTGGCTGTTCGACCAGAGCCCTGGTCAATTGGTTTCTTGCCCATTACCAGCAGGTCAATTTCTTTTATATTCACTTCTTTTAAGAGAACCTCCTCAGGATTACCATCAAGTACCAGGATCTCGGAATCAGGAATGAGATCTTCCGCCAGATTAGTCGAGATCTGTTCCTGGATCATATGCTGGATATTCTCATCCAACGGGGCAAGACAATCAGGATATTTGTCTATAATTTCTGGTGGCCATTCCAGACTTTGTGTTACATGAATAAAATAGACTTTGTCAATTTTAATTTTCGAGCAAATATGAGAGACAAATTGAAAGAGGATCTTATCATTATCACTTTGGTCTAGTGCAACAAGGATTCTTTTAAACTGATACATTGAATGTGATTTAAAACATTAAATATTTATAGATAAATACCATATCGAAATAGGTGTTGAAAAGATACTAAAGTTTAAAATAGTTCCAAAAAGAACCCCTTTCATTTTTAGTTTGATTTTGAATTCTACACAAGAGTGAAATTCTCAATTGAAACTTAAACTTTTTGAGTGCTTGTGATTAGAATTCGATGATATGGTCATTGAAATAAAGCACGATTGAACATTTGTGTTACCGTTAACAATGATTGATTAAAGATATTTACTGCCTCACTGGAAGTGGGAAAATAGAATAATTCAATCGTTGAGTGTTTAGTCAATTATGCCCTCCAGGGCCTTGTTCTGTTGGTCTTGACATCTGCATCAGCCAATGCCTCCAATGCTATATTGGCATCCTCAACCATCTGGAAGTCATACATGCCTGCGCAAACAAAATCAGCACCTTTTTCAAATGCATACTTGAATGCTGCTTTCGGATGGATGGAACCTGCCGCCATGGTTTTAAAAGCAATCCAGGGCTGTGGCAGACTTTCCATATACTCTACCGTTCTTTCAATATTGAAACAATACATATTATCATGCCACTCTTCATGTTTGGCCGACCAGTAGTTGTGGTGATGCAATGTCTTCATCCAGAAATCAGGTTCAAAACCTGCATCAACGCATGCTTCTATCGTTTCGATATGATGAGCGCCGATCCCAAGGACTACATTATTGTCTCTTATCAGTTTAATGGCGCCTTCTATGGCATCAGGTTTCCCGTTCTTCATATAATAATCCGCGGTTTCACCCTGTATATAGCAGGCAGTTGCACCGTAATCGATGGCCCTCTGAATGCGGTCGAGGTATTCCTGATAAGGAGTAGGGTAGACCCCATTATCATATTCAAGACCAGCACAATCCGAGATAAACTGAATATTTCCAATTCCTCGTTTCCAGTACTCATCGATCATGGTGGCCATGATTGGATTCGTAAGTAGGGTATTGATCCCGCATTTTTCTGCCAAAAGTAAGGTAGCAAATATCTTATCGCGATGATGGTATGCTTTTACGAGCTGACTGACATAAATTAAATCTCTGGAATGTGAATATCCGGATAAAAGGTTCCCGCCCAGTATCAAACGGCTGAAATCTTTACCTGCTATCTTGGCCGAGGGAATCTGATCCCGGAGATCTTTCAGATGCGTAACATTCAGGTTTTTAACTGAAGCCCCGGTACTGGCGTCAATGAGGTTTTTTTCCTCGTAGCTCTCCCATTTTTTCTTTCTGGCCAGAGCATAACCAAATACGCCCAGCACGGGCAATGCAGCCGCACTTTTAAGCCATTCTCTTCTTTTCACCTGCGTGGTGGATACAATCTGCCCTTCCTGAGATTCTATGTTTGACGAGAAATCCGTTTCTTTTTTCTCTTTTTTAAACAAATAAGAAAGACTGTCTAGCCCAAGAAATTTCCCGGTAGGAATCAGCGCAAGAACGCCTAATGCCAGTAATTCTATCAGTGTTTTATTGATGATCATATAGTTTCCCTCGGTTGGAACGCCAAACTCAAGCCGAACAAAGGGAGGATGTGCTACATAATAGAGAAATAAAAGGGCCATGCCGGCAATAGCCACTCCTCTGCTGAACAAGCCAGTCATCAGGCAGAATCCAATAATGATCAGGGCCCATATGTTAATGATGTCAACAGCGTTTAATACAGCAGGTGTTTCCACCATCCAGTGAAAGATTGGTGCGAAGATCCATCTTGAAGTGGCCAGGTATTCAGCGGCAGTCCATCCAGGAGTGAATAACTTTGAAAGTCCTTCAAATAAAAAATGCCAGCCTATAGCGATTCGAAGCAGGACCAGGACCCACATTACATTTCTGTTTGTGCTGGTTGTTTTTATATTTTCCATGATGTAAAAAAGTATGTGAAATGTTTTATAAATTTAATAAAAAATCATAATATTTTTTTCGAATTTCTGGTCTTGAATCGATAAATATATTCCGAAAAGTCTCAAATTTTGTTCATTTTATTTCATTTTGGTCGGGTTCGGAGTATAAAACCGCAACTGGTGTATCATATTTTTGCGTAAAATTATTAGTGCATATGAATTTAGACAAATACCTGTTTATCCTCTTAGTTACAATTGTAGGATATGGCTGTAATCACCAAAAAATACAACCTAATTTTATTTTTATCATAATCGACGATCAGAACATGGAACTTTCCTGTTTCGGGAAAGATTACATAAAAACACCCAACCTTGACCGCCTGTCCTCGGAAGGGATCAGGTTCTCACACGCTTATGTTCAGCAGGCCGTTTGCGCCGCTTCCCGGGCAAGTTTTCTGACTGGACTCCATCCGAGAAGTACCGGGGTAGAATATCCTTATAGTTATTATTTTGTGGAAGAAGTAATTCCTAAATACGGAACTGTAGGGAAGCACTTCATGGAAAATGGCTATGAGACCAGGTATTTTGGCAAGGTACATCATGGTGTAGATGAAAAACTGGAAGTGCCGAATTACTATCCGGGGGGAACAAGGTATGTAGATCCGGAAAACATCGAGATTGACAAAACACTCGGGAACCTGGGTGTTCCCCCTTATGAAAAGTATGATGGGCCAGATACACTTTTCAAGGATGGAAGGATCGCACAGGCTGCACTCCAGGCCCTGAAAGCATGGGACAGGACCCGTCCCTTCTTTTATGTAGTCGGGTTTCAAAAACCCCATTTACCTTTCAGCTCTCCTGAGAAATACTGGAGATTGTACAATCAGGAACATATTCCACTGGTAAAAAATCCGGGCCGGCCGAAGGGTTTTCCTGAAATAGCCAAGAGCAGGTATAATCTGAAACAATATAAATGGGAGCACAGTGATCCGGACAGTCTTTTCTCTGAGGATTATGCCCGGTTATTGCGCCAGGCTTATTTTGCCTGTACCAGTTTTGTGGATGCCCAGATAGGCAAGCTTATCGATGAGGTGGATCGTATGGGTATTTCTGAAGAGACTTATTTCGTTTATATCTCTGACCATGGATTTCACCTTGGTGAACAGAACCATTGGGGTAAGACCACATTGTATGAATCTTCCCTGAACTCTCCATTGATTATATCCCGCAAAGGCATGGATAATGAGGGCGCTGTTTGCGAATCCCTGGTCGAATATGTAGATATTCTACCTACCGTAATGGAACTGGCTGGAATGGAGCTTCCAGCCCACCTTGAAGGCGTAAGCACGGTATCACTGCTTGAAAATCCTGAATTGGAATTTAAAAAAGCGGTTTTCAGCCAGCAGGAGCGGGATGCAATTGGAAGAAGGAAGGGATATTCAGTCAGGACTGTGAGATACAGGTATACCGAATGGCATGATCACGTGGCAGGCGAAATTATCGCGAAAGAATTGTATGATCTCGATAATGATCCGCTGGAAATGAATAATCTCGCAGTTGATCCGGATTTTGATGCTTTGATTCAGGAAATGGCATCAATTCTGGAAGCTGGATGGGAGGAAGCACTGCCTGATGGCGTTTTAAATAAGACTAATAATCCTGTGGCACCTCCTGCTTACAGTTGGGGACCGGAAGGCGTTCCGAGAAGGAAATTATGGCATGAAGTATATGGCGGGGACGAGTCGGAAGGGTGGAGGAAAGCCTGTGAACGAAGGATTCTGATTGATGATGGGACAAATCCATAAGATTATTTTTAATCAATGATAATTCACTCGTTTGATTTATTTGGAAATGAATTTATGCCTTAAATTTATTAAAATAATATTTTAATGAAGATAATAAAACTTATAACATATTTATTTGTCATATATGGCCTATTTTACTGTTGTTCTCCAGTAGAAAGAAAGCCAAGGATCATAATCACTACCGATATTAACAATGCCGGGGGCGATCCGGATGATAAACAATCCCTGGTCCATGTGCTTTGGTATGCTGATGAACTGGATATTGTTGGTATTATTCCCGATTACTGGAATGGTAAGGGATACGAAGCATCGATGGAGGTTCTGGACACATACGGTAAGGACTATAAAGATTTCAATTTTAAGAAAAAAGGATACCCGGATCCGGAATCCCTGATAAAACTGTTTGCGAAAGATCCGGAGTCGGCTGAGGAAATGATCATCCGGGAAGCCAATGAATCCAAAGATCCGCTGTATATTTTGATCTGGGGGCAGATGACGACTTTTCAGAAGGCATTATTCGAAGCACCGGAAATTGTCAACAGGGTCAGAATTCTTACCATTGGAACAGGTTTGAAATACGGTCCCGCTGATGAACAGGTTGGGGAGGATTGCGATGTGGCCAACTGGAATGGACGAGGACGGAATGAGGTATACCATGATCCGAGATTCAATGACCTGTGGTGGTTGGAAAGTAATTGGACCTACAATGGAATGTTTATGGGGGAGGGTCCAAGGATTATGTTTGAGAAATTATCACAATATGGCGCTATGGGTGAACACATTAAAACAGCTACCAAAGGACATGACTGGGCACAGTATTTCAGGGTAGGTGATACCCCATCAGTTCTGTATCTGATTGATCCCGAAAATAACATTGAAGATCCTAACCATGGAAGCTGGGCCGGGAAATTTAAAAAACCGTTTCCGGATCAACGACCCAATTACTGGACCGATGATAATGGGGAAATATTCTGGGATTATACTGATCCCTGCAACAGTTGGGATAATGTGGTGGAGATGTATGCTTATAACAAAAGCACATTATTCCAACGACGCCAGGTAATGTATGATGAACTGATTAAAAAACTTAACAAGCTCTATGAAAAATAGATATAAGTATCATTAATTTTATAAATTGAGTTTGGTAATCCTGATATGAGCAGAAAACCTGCACATCGCTATAAGGATCATATATTTTTACAATGGATGCCCATATTCAAACCATAGTATCTTTCAATGAACCAAAGAAATACAAAATGAAAAGACTTTTTTATCTACTTCTCATGCTAACATATGTGTCATGCCAACCCGATAAAGGTGAAAAAACTGAAGATCCTGCCATGGATTATAATTTTTCAAAGACCATGGATTATCCGATCCAACCGGTTCCTTTTACTTCCGTCCGGGTTAATGATGATTTCTGGGCCCCCAGAATTAAAACCAACAAAGAAGTGACGCTGCCTTACACGTTTGAGAAAAGCGAGGAAACCGGAAGATTGAGGAATTTTGCTCTTGCCGGTGGTTTGGAGGAGGGTGAATTCGAAGGCATATTTTTTAATGATTCAGATGTGTTCAAGATTATCGAAGGAGCATCCTATACACTTCAGGTCGAAGATGATCCGGAATTAAAAAGATATCTGGATGATCTGATCGCTAACATTGCTGCTGCACAGGAGGATGATGGTTATTTATATACCAACCGAACCATTGATCCGGAAAAAGCAGCTGATGGGGCAGGAGAAGAGCGCTGGACAAATCTGGCCGTATATCATGAATTGTATAATGTAGGCCATATGTACGAAGCGGCAGTGGCACATTACCTGGCAACCGGTGAACGTACCTTTCTGGATGTGGCCCTGAAAAATGCAAATCTAGTAAATGAGGTATTCGGACCGGGTAAAAATATGGGTGTGCCGGGTCACCAGGAAATTGAAATGGGGCTGGTAAAACTATTCCGTGTAACAGGGGAATTGAAATATCTAAAACTGGCCAAATTTTTTGTCGACCAAAGAGGTAATGAGGAAGGACACGAATTATATGGTGAATATTGTCAGGATCATATGCCTTTTGCGGATCAGGAAGAGGCGGTCGGGCATGCTGTCAGGGCTTGTTATTTTTATTCAGGCGCAACTGATGTTGCGGCGTTGACCGGGACCGCTGCCTATGATCAAAGCCTGTTGAACATCTGGGAAGATATCGTGTACAGAAAAATTTACCTTACCGGGGGCATTGGGGCAGAACCTCGTTACGAAGGATTTGGACCTGCTTATGAACTTCCCAATGCCACGGCATATACCGAGACTTGTGCCGCCATCGCCCTGATGTTCTGGAACCATAGAATGTTCCTGCGAAGTGGTGAGGCAAAATATATGGATGTCTTTGAAAGGATCCTTTACAATGGGTTCCTGGCCGGGATCTCCTTTGAAGGCAATACTTTTTTCTACCCAAATCCACTGGAGACTGATGGTATCGCTACTTTTAACCAGGGCGTCTGTGGCCGCTCTCCCTGGTTTGATTGTTCCTGTTGCCCTGTTAATGTAGTACGTGTAATCCCATCTATTCCCGGTTACATTTATGCTGTAGAGAAAAATTCGGTTTATGTAAACCTGTATATGAGCAATAAAGCTGATCTGAAGGTGGGAGAAACGACGTTCAGCTTACGACAGGAGACCAGTTATCCCTGGAGTGGAGATATAAATATCGTTATAGAGTCTGACACTTCAGAGGAAACAAAATTTCTATTTAGAATACCTGGGTGGTTACGCAACGAAGTGATGCCCGGTGATCTATATTCATATGTTGATGATGCGTCCCTCACTTATTCAGTATCAATTAATGGTGAAATTACAGAATCAGCGGTTGAAAATGGATATTTAATTATTAATGCGCGTTCATGGAAAAAGGGAGATCAGATCGATTTGCAATTCGATATGGAAGTTAGAAAAGTAGTCTCAAATGATAAGGTGGAGGCCAATCTTAATAAAATGGCCCTGGAGCGGGGACCTATTGTCTTTTGTGCGGAAGAAGTGGACAATCCATTGGGTGTTGCTGATCTTTCGTTACAGAAGAGAGCAAATTTTATATTTGACTATGATCCGAATTTACTCGGTGGTTTGGGCACCATAACAGGTAATGCTATTGTTGATAGTAAAGAAGAGCGCTTCAAAGCCATACCATATTATGCCTGGGCACACAGGGATATGGGTGAAATGGCCGTCTGGCTGACCCTGGATTGACCCGATATTAAACTACTATTTACCGGAATCTTGATTTATTACAGTAAAGTGGCCATAATCTTTCTGTTTTTGAAAATTAGGATCATCCCAGCCTAGACTGCTTATTAACTATTCAGTACAATTTCATATAATTCTATTCAGGAACCTGTATTTTCTGCCCCAGGAAAATACCATTAAGGAAAAGTCGATTGGTACCATACCATGATCCCCTGAAATTCGGGTTCTCTGCAAACATAACAACCCTTCCCCTACCTATTCTGCTCACAATCAGGGAAGCCGATTTTTTTAGATATTCATCGAGGTTTTTGTCCGTGATAAATCCATCGATCAGAGGATCTTCTGTGTACCTGGCAGCTGTGGAATAAGGATTTTTGCTCGGTTTTAACCAGACAGTACTATTGCGGTATACCGGGAGTCTGCTTGAACGGTATCCGAAACACAAAGGATGTGTTAGATCAAGATCAACTTCAAAAATAGCACCTCCAATTCTTTCTTTGCCAATATTTTCCCTGGCTGCAATATAGGGTAATCTTTCTATGGTGGTATCCTTCTCCTCCTTTATCAGTTCCTCCTCAACCAGTTTTTGATTGATAATCCAATTGTTCGCATTACGAATGGAAATGAGCGTATTCCCTTGTGAAACCCAGTCTTTTATCTTTTGTTGTTTAAGGGAGTCAAGTTCGTCGTAGTTTCCGGATACCATGACCATAACATTGTATTTGTGGAATTCTATCCTGTCGAAGTGCCGGATCTGAACTTTAGTGATTGGCATATGCATCCTTGTATCCAATAAATGCCAGACTTCCCCTGCCTCATAGGAGGATACACCCTCTCCGATAATCATCAGCACTTTTGGTTTATCTAATATGCTGATATTGCCACTACCCAGATCAATGCCTGATGTACTAAATCCTGTTTCAACAGTGTGAACCTCCACGTTAAACTCATTAACACCTGACCTGATAAGATGGTACAGGGAATCTTCAGTAATAGATTGCCTTTTTACGGGGATTAATAATGAACCGGGTTGAAATTGCCTATCTTCCTTCAGATTGGTTGAAATTGAAAAAGATTTAAAAGCAGAAGAGGCCAATACACCATGATCTTGTAGATAGTAAAGTAAGGCAGGTGCATTATAATCCTCCCAGGGAATAATATAGGCATAATCGGACTTTTCAACCTGTGATTTGTTAACCAGTTTGCGCAGATCGGTAATTAATTCGCCTTTTTTTAGGTTAGCTGAAGCCGCGGCATAGGGCATGTTATAGAAATTGGCCAATGACCAGGCCGAGGCATCATAAAATACACTATCCCGGTATTCATTATATGTTTCAAAAACAGATTGAATCAACCTGTACTGAGCTTGTTTGGTTGGAATGATAAATCCGAATTCCGGCTCGAATTCTTTTCCGGAAATTGTTATCTCTTCATTTAATGCATAAACTTCTATTTTGTGAAGGAGTAATTTGTCAATGAATGCCAGCGTACGGTTCCTGTCATATGGATCTCCGAATACATATGCGCCAACATTGCTCCCTGATGCATTTGTAAGAGCGGATTTAAAAAAATCCCGCTGATAGTTATGTAATAAAGATTTGTTCTCGACACTTGCGGTAATGGTGGCCAAGCTTGAAACAAATTGGTTCCTTATAGTAAAAGGGAAAGATAGTGTAATGCCATTATCCAGTTTCTGGAGATGACCCCTGGAGCTTGCCTGTTCAAATAGTAAAGCCAGGCCACCCTGAAGATCAGGGTAGGAGGATCCATAGCCGGGATACGTTCCATCAAACACTTCTTTCGTAAAGTAAAGCGAACCGATGCTGTCAAGTCCTTCCTGATAATACCTGGCGAACGTGTCGTTTAATGTGGTGTAGTTCGCTTCAGGCATAATAGGATTCAGAGATCCATTGTCTTTCATAGGTTCAAAGAAATAAGTGCTGCCCGAGCCCATTTCATGAAAATCAGTGATCACATTCGGGTACCATTGGTGATACCAGGTAAGCTTTCCGCGGCTTTCTGGATTAATGGCCAGGTACCAATCCCTGTTCAGGTCAAACCAGTAATGATTGGTGCGACCCCTGGGCCAAATTTCATTGTGCTCCGCGTCCATAGGATCTCCGACAAGAGGATTCGCTTTGTACATATTAGCCCACCAGGTATGACGGTCCCGGCCATCCGGATTGATGGTGGGATCAATAAATATGACCGCATTTTCAAGATAACTCTCGATTTGTGGGTTTTGAGAAGCCAGCATGGTATAGGCTGTTAACATAGCTGCCTCAGCACTTGAAGGTTCGTTGCCATGTACCCCATATCCCAGGTTTATAAATACAGGCAGATCATCTGGTATAGTTTCCTCATGCGATGGATCAATAATTTTCAGATGACGATCCCTGATCTCATCAAGATTCGATATGTTTTCGGCATTGGATATGGTCAGAATAATAAGTGGTCGGTATTCAAATGTTTGTCCATACTGTGTGATCAGGGCTTTGTCTGAAACCTCGGCTAATTTACTGAAATATGCAACGATACGGTCATATCTTGTATGATGCGAACCGATAGGATAACCAAGAAATTCCTCAGGAGAAGGTATGTCCGCATCAAAAGGAGCATACTTTTTAAGAAAATATTCCTGCGCTTGAATCGGGAGGCTCAGGATAGCAATAAGCAGTACCAGGACAATTTTTGTAATCTTTCTCATCTATAATCGGTTTAAAAAATGATCTTTGAAATTTCAGATGCCTAAAATAGCATTTAAGAATGAATTATCGTCCAATCAGAAACCTAATTCTTTCAGAATTCAGTCAATACCCTGATCACACCTTAGTTTCCAGGGATAAAGTTGATGTTCTGCTATAATAATAGGGGATGGTGGTGTTTTCGAGTCAGTAACCTAGCAATTTTCTTATTTCACGGGTGATCTTATCCAAATGTTCGCTACTATTATTGGAAAGTAAAACAATAACATTTCCATTATCTAACTGACGATCAAAAAGTGTTCTGAAACCTTCCAGGTTGCCATCATGCATGACATGTTGTGGATCTTCCGGATCAATAAACCATCCAAAGCCATAATATTCAGTCTCAGAATTTTTCAGTGTAGTCGGTTGGTACGCCAGGTTCATTATATCCTTATTGATCAAGGAATGCGATGACAAGGTAAGATGCCATTTATACAGATCTTCAACATTCGAAAAAATGCCTCCTCCACCAGTCGTTCTAAAAGTATAGTCTGTTAATTTGCCGTCCTTTCCATATCCAGTCACCCGGTTTTCGGGCTCCTCAGCATATTGATCATAAATTATTGTGCTTTCTAATCCTGATTTTTCTAATGCATTTTCCTTTAGAAACCTGGCAAAACTGGATCCTGTAATCCTGTCGACCAATATGGATAATAGTACATACCCGGAATTACTGTATCTATACTGAGTCCCCGGGTCAAATTCCAGTTCTTTAACTGTAGTTAGTGTGTTGAGGACGTCTGAATTCGTATACCCCGGAAATAATTGAGCAAAATTGTAATAATCCGGAATCCCACTTGTATGATTTAATAGGTTCCTAATGCTAATCTCCTGATATATTTCAGTTAATTCAGGAAGATAAGTTCGGATCTTTTCATCTAGCTCAATTTCTCCGCTTTGAACTAGCATGAGGATCGCTGCTGCTGTAAATTGCTTACTGACAGAGGCCAGGTAGAACTGTGATTCAACGCTAAGAGGTATGTTTCTTTCCCTGTTGGACAAGCCGTATGCCCCCTTAAATAGGATACCATTGCTGTCAGCCACCAGGATTGTGCCATCAAATGCTCCTTTTTGATGATATTGGGTGGCTAGAGTATTTATTTTATTTACAAGATCTTCCTTATCAATATTTCGTCGCGCTGGTTTACACCCCTTTACTAATACTGGCCCAACAAGCAATATTAGGAAAACTAATGCCAATAAAGTATTGCTTTTTTTCATAATAGTATCATTCTGGCCTTTCTAACTTTCTTTTTTCATAATTAGAAACCAATTCCTGGACTTTTTCAGGTTGTTTACCAGCCAGGTTATTGACTTCAGTTCTGTCGTCGTTCATATTGTACAGTTCCCATTCATCCTCGTTGGCTCTTACAATCTTCCATTCACCTTCCCTGTACATGCGGAATCTATCCGTATGGCCTGATATGAAATATTCTGGTTCTTCTCTGGTTTTACCCTGGAAAACAGGCAACAGGGACCGGCCATCGGGAGGAAGGGTAGTTTTACCGGATACCTGGTCTGGGTAGGAGATCCCTGCAATATCAATCAGGGTAGGCAGAATATCGACTACATGTCCGGGTTGATCGGTAATACTTCCCTTATTTGTAATCTTACTTGGCCAGGCTGCGATGAAGTGCGTATGAGAGCCACCTTCATGACCATATTGTTTATAATACCTGAATGGTGTATTCCCTGCATTGGCCCATGCAGCACATAGTGTCCTGTAGCCATCGGGGCCACCGGGAGGATGAATAAAATCACGGTTGCTGTCATAGGGGCAGGATCCATTATCCGATAAATACATGATCAGGGTATTATCGTAAAGGTCATTGGCTTTCAGATATGCAATGATCCTCCCAACATTTATGTCCAGGCGATGGACCATAGCGGCAAAAACAGACATCTCAAGGTCCAGGTCCTCCTTTTCCTTTGAAGTTAATGATTCCCAGGGTCTGTATAATGGGATTTTTTTACGTATTTCCTCATCACCCTCAGGATGACCCCGAAATCTGTTTATGTTACCTTCTGGTGGGCTCATTGGATATTTTTGATCCAGGATACCCAGTTTTATCATTTTATCGTACCGCTCTTTGCGGATCACATCCCATCCTTTCAGGTATTTTCCCCTGAATTTTGCAATATCTTCATCTCTTGCCTGCAGAGGATAATGGGCATTATTATATGGAAGATACAGAAAGAAAGGATTATTGCTGCTTAATGCGGTATCGAGAAATTTAATAGCATAATCTGTCAGCACATCAGTTTTATAAAAGGGATCAATTTCATTTTCAACTTCAGGAATAGAAAGCTCGCGACCGTTTAAGGTAAAAGGGTTCGCCATTTCACCCCCCGGAGGAACAAAAAATTCACTGATCTTCCAGAATGTAAAACTATGGTCAAAATTGTTCACCGCATAGGCTGATTCCGGTACCCATTGCTGAAAATGCTCTTTGCCACACATAATGGTCGTATAATTCGCTCTGTTTAACAAATTAGCAATTGAAAGGCTTCGATCATCCCCTCTGTAATGTCCGGTGAGCATGACTGAACGGGTAGGCTCGCATTTGGCCATATTATAGAATTGTGTAAAGCGGATCCCTTCACTGGCCAATCTATCGAGGTTCGGAGTCAGTATTTCTCCACCATAACAACCAAGGTCAGAAAAGCCAATATCATCTCCCATGATCAGGACAATATTGGGTAGTTGTTCTTTGGGTCCAGTATTGTTACATGCTGAAATTAAAAGTATAATATAGGAAAATAGCAATATTTTAATGAAAATATGAATCGCTTTTGTCCCCTGAAGTTTTGGTTTCATAGAAATTTTCATTTTGATGTCCGGATAACTTAAAATTCAAAATTCCATAGTGGTTCAGACCCCTGTAAATGCTCCACAAAATAGTTCCATTTCCTTTTTGTAAAATACTCCCAGTGTGCGCCGGTATACCCGTGTCGCATACCGGGTAAAATAAGCATATCGAATTCTTTATCGGTTTTTATCAGGGCCTCGGCCAGTTTAAAAGTAGCGGATGGGTTCACGTTCTCATCAATTCCTCCATGGGTTATAAACAACTTACCTTTTAAATTACCGGCCAAGGTTATATTTGATTGTTGATGATATTGAGAATCTACAGGCCAGCCCATATACATTTCAGGCCACCAGGCTTTTTCCATTCTATGATCATGGTCTGCTGAAGAGGATACAGCCACTTTATAAAAATCAGGATATTGAAGAAGAGCATGTGCCGCATCATAACCTCCTGCAGAGTGTCCATAAATTCCCACCATGGATTTATCGATCCATGAATACATTTCAGAGAGTTGTTCTATGGCCACAATGTGATCCTCCAGACTATATCCAAGCTTGCCATATGAATGATCATGAAATTCCTTTGATCTCATAGCAGACCCTCGGCCGTCAACAACCATCACAATGAATCCCAACTCTGCCAATGATTGCTTTTCTGATCCGTATACAACCTGGTTAAAGGATTTTGGATAGACTGAGGTATGCGGTCCCGTATAACTATAATCAATCAAAGGATAGGATCTGCGCTTGTCAAGATTACCAGGTAGCCATATAGCCCCGTAAATGTCGGTTTTGTCATCACCAGCTTTTACTTTAAAAGAAATGGGGGTTTGCCAGCCCATATCCAAAGCTGGGGATATATCTGTATTGCCAATCTCCAGGAGTATCTGCCCGTTATTGGCATTCCTTATAACAGAAATAGTAGGTTGGTCGAGTGTGGAGTAATTATCAACTATAAATCTACCGTCAGGAGAGAAATCGACCATGTGATTTGCGTTTTCAGGAGTTAAAAGCCTGAGATCGGAACCATCAAAATTGACTTGATAGAGGAATTGAAGGTAAGGATTAACGTTGGTTTCTTTTCCTGCAGCCGTAAAATAAATGATCTCATTCTCCTCGTCAAGATATTCGAGGCTTTTTATGAAATATGATCCATTTGTGATCTTTGTGATTTCCCCTGTTTCCCAATTCATGCTGTAGAGCATGTTCCAGCCGCTTTTTTCGGATGTGAAGAAAATCTTATTGGTCTTTTCACTGTATTCGAATATTGAATACATGATCTCAATATTCGTTTTACTGCTATCACTTCCTACTACCCTTATATTACCACTTGAAGGATCTATTTCTATAAAATCAAGTTGTTTATAACCGCGGTGCCAGTTTCTTCCATACAAAAATTGTCCATTATTCGCCCATCTCAGATCAGGTAAATTGAAGTGTGCCTTGGGTTCCATATCAATTTTGATCATTCTCCCGGATTCTATATCAAAAATTACCGGCACCTGATAAACCAGGTTAGTATCGCCCGGGGATGCACGATAATAATACAGCAGGTCGGGACGGTACAGGCTATCGATTGACCAGTCGAGCAGGTACATTTTCCTGGCTGTTCTGAAATCGGTAATCGTGGTGTACATCTTTTTAGAATCAGGGCTCCAATCCACCCAGAAATTGTCTTTCCTGGTCCCATCCTCGCCTCGAATCACGTCACCCCATCCATAATAATTCGCATAATCATAGTTTTGATTCCCATCATAGCTTAGCTGAATTACATTGCCTGATTTGGTAGATTTAATATACAGATTATGATCCCTGGTAAAAGCAAGCCAGCTTCCGTCCGGAGAAAGGATCTCTGAATTATCTGCTGCCTGCTCCTGTTTATCTTCAATCTCTTTGAGTTCATAGGTGTTTTTATACAGGTTGAAAGTCCTTTCCCTGTATGTAAATTGTATTGAATCATCTAATGCATAATGAATTGTTTCGATCTGTAGATCCTGAGTATTAATTTCTTCATCAAAGAGGACTTGTAATGAATCGGCTAGTCTATTATGATCAAAAGCTTTGACTATTTTCATGCTATCCAGATATACGAGATTAAATGTTGAACCGGTGGTGGTGTTGGTCTTATACCAGAATGAGACGCTATCCTCAAACCAGTTTGGCCTTACGTCCAGATTATATATTTTCTTCTGTATATTTTCTGGTAAAAATTTAACGGCACGATTATAATCACTCAGGTTCAATTTATGATCTTCCGGTTTGCAGGAAAAAATAAACAGTGCGATCAATATCAATAAAAAATATCGCATACAGAATTATTTAATAGCTTCATTTAATGCCCAGCAGGCATAAAGGTCATACCCCTTCCATTTTCCTTCCGCCTGTTTGCATAACTCCTCATGGATCTTCTCCACCTCTTTATATATCGAGGTGGCATTATCCTTGTTTAATTCAAATATCCTGGCTGCCATAAGCTTGATCATTAGGTCATCAGATCTGAAACCTGATAAAATTATTTCCTGTGATTCACGGCTACAATGACCATAGGAGCATAGAGTTTCGGCAGCAGCAAGTTTCACATATAAAGAGGGATCATTCAGGGTCTCATTCAATGCATTAATTACATCGTCAGAGGGATTATCAATGTATTGTAATGTGATGGCTGCCCAATACCGATTTAACAAATTTTCATGTTTTAAATTATTGATTATCACGCTATAGTCAGTATTTTCTTCAAGCAATACATCATTAACATTTAATATATCGGATACAGGAAAGAATTCATTGCTTTGAGCAAGTTCATAGGCAGTTTGGGGGTCACAATGTTCAAGAAGGTATCCCTCAGGTATTAAGCCGGTATCACGGGTTTTTATTAACCATTCTTTTAATTGTTTACGCATTTCAAGTAGAATATCATTATAATCAGGGTTATCAGCCAGGTTATTTGTTTCAAAAGGATCCACTTCCAGGTCATAAAGTTCTTCTGGTGATCGCTTTGCCAACCACATACTCTCTTGTTCGGGTGTCATTGAGGTAATCTCCTTAAGCCTGAGTAATTCCTTCATGATCTCTGATTGATCTGTATAAAAATTGGGTTGAATCAATGGTAAGTGAGGAAGGAAATTTCTGACATAGCTATATTTTTTACTTTTAACGGCCCGGCTGATCTCAAAAGCCTCATCAACACGGTCTGAGGTGGCAAATACAAATTCACTTTTTTCAGTGTTTTCTCCCAGGAATGCTTTTCCCTGCATGTAATTCGGGATTTCTATACCAAGGATATTTAAAAGGGTTGGTGGAAAATCCACAAAGCTAACAATATCCCCTGATCTGCTTCCAGGTAGATATTCTGATAGGGATTGATATTTATCCGGAAGATGCACTATAAAAGGGACCTGTATTCCTGAATTGTATAAAGCTCTTTTTGCTCTTGGCATACCTGTGCCATGATCAGAATAAAAAAAGACGATCGTATTTTCTTTCAATCCATCTTCCTCCAGTTGAGTTAAGATATCTCCAACCTGGCGATCCATGATCCTGACCAGGTCATAATATCTTGCCCATAGTTTTCGTACCATAGGAGAATCAAAGAAATAGGGTGGAAGTATTATTTCTTCTGGTTTTGTCCTTTCATCATCACTAAGTTGATGGCCATATTTATTGAAAAAAGTTTCATCAT
>CBDUBA010000024.1:0-47636 GCA_965365275.1 uncultured Cyclobacteriaceae bacterium
TAAACAGGGCCATGGTGTAGAATTTAACCTGAAAAATAATAAAAAAGTCCCACAATGCGGGACTATAAAGTGATGATATCTGTAAATCTTTATTATTTGGAAGCAAGTACTTCCTTAACCATATCGACTGGTACCATTTCTTCTTTAAATGAGTAAGCCCCTGTTTTCGGAGATTTAACAGTCTTAATTATTTTAGCATATTCTTTACCCTTTTTTAGGGTAGCAACTACTTTCTTTGCCATGATTACTTGATTTCTTTGTGAACAGTATATTTCTTGAGGATCGGGTTATATTTTTTTAACTCGAGTCTTTCAGGTGTATTCTTCCTGTTTTTTGTTGTTATATACCTTGATGTACCAGGCTGTCCGGAATTTTTATGTTCTGTACATTCCAAAATTACCTGAACTCTATTACCTTTTTTAGCCATTTTTACTAATATTTATTTCAATACAAGTGTACCCTTCTCTGCAGCCTTCTTTAATACAGCAGATAAGCCATTTTTGTTGATTGTCCTGAGGGTGGATACAGATACTTTTAAAGTAATCCATCGATCTTCCTCAGCTAAATAAAAGCGCTTCTTTTGTAAATTCGGATAAAATTTACGTTTTGTCTTAATATTGGAGTGGGAAACATTGTTTCCTACTCGTGGCCTTTTTCCTGATACCTGACAAACTTTTGACATCTTTCTATAGATTGCTTTTAAATTGGTCTGCAAAGGTGGATCTTTTTTTGTAAAAATCAAAACTTATAAAAACATAAATACGATAAAGTATATTATTAAAATCTTTGATTATTAGACCTTTTCTTCTATTCAAAACCTGATTTCCTAAGAATCATTTTCTTAATTTTACCATATTTACCGATAACATTTTAATTTATTATTTAAAAGTATTAACAATGGCAAGAAGTCTTAAATCAAGCGCCGAAGGTATCCATCTGGAAAATAAATATGGGGCGCATAATTATCATCCAATCCCTGTGGTAATATCCAGAGGTGAGGGTGTTTATGTTTGGGATGTGGAAGGGAATCGATATTATGATTTTCTTTCTTCCTACAGTGCTGTAAATCAGGGACATTGTCATCCGAAAATTGTTAATACACTAATAGATCAATCCAGAAAGCTTACCCTAACATCAAGGGCCTTTTATAATGATGTTCTTGGGATTTATGAAAAATATATCACAGAATATTTTGGTTATGAAAAGGTCTTACCCATGAATACTGGCGCTGAAGCGGTTGAAACGGCTATTAAAATTTGCAGAAAGTGGGCCTATGAGAGGAAAGGGATTGCAGAAGATAGCGCTAGCATAATAGTATGTGATAATAATTTTCATGGCAGGACCACAACCATCATTTCTTTTTCCAATGATCCGGAAGCCCATAATCAGTTTGGGCCCTATACCCCGGGTTTTAAACGGATTCCTTATAATGATATAGGATCACTTCAGGAGGTAATCGAGAGTGAAACCGTAGCGGGATTCCTGGTGGAGCCTATTCAGGGAGAAGCCGGGGTGATCGTCCCATCGGATGATTATTTAAAAAATGCCTACAATTTATGCAAAACAAATAATGTCCTATTCATTGCTGATGAAATTCAAACAGGCCTGGCCAGAACAGGCAGTTTACTTGCGGTATGCGGTAACTGTAATTGCGCGGGAGATTGTGAAAGGCAGGATACTTATTTAAAACCAGATATATTGATTCTTGGAAAAGCCTTGTCAGGTGGAATGTATCCCGTATCAGCGGTCCTGGCCGACTCTGCAATAATGGATGTTATAAAACCCGGACAGCATGGTTCTACTTACGGAGGGAATCCCCTGGGTAGTATGGTGGCTATTGAGGCACTTGAAATTCTAAGGCAAGAGAAATTGGCGCAGAATGCCAGAAAATTGGGCCGCATTTTCAGGGAGAGGATGACTAAACTTGTAGCAAAGAGTGACATCGTAAAATTAGTCCGCGGTCGCGGGCTGTTAAATGCAATAGAAATTAATGATTCTCCCGAAAGTAATACTGCCTGGAATATATGTCTCATGCTAAAAGATAATGGTTTGCTTGCAAAACCAACTCATGGAAATATTATACGGTTCGCACCGCCTCTTGTCATGAATGAGGAGCAATTGAATGAATGTTGTGGGATCATTGAAACTACAATTTTATCTTATTAATTTTGTGAAATATTTTAAATTAGCTTTCGTTGAGTAAATTGATATGAAGAGGTACTTGCCATACTTTTTTTGGTTATTTATATCTTCAGGAACCAACTTCCTGGTTGCCCAGGAAGTACAATCCGATGCTGAACCCATAGAATTCATTATTGAGCGATCACAGCCGATCACAATTGATCTGGAGGAGGAAGAAGAGGAGGAAACGCAAAGGAAAAAGAAGAAACCCAAGAAAAATGTGTACTACGGCATCAAGACAAAAAAGGGTTACACACGAGTCGGATATGGGGATAATACGACAGTAGAGATCTTTCATTATCTGAAGGAATGGGTTGAGCCGGATAGTTATGTTCAGGATATATATTGGTTTGACTTTCGAAGAAAAAAGATCCGCAATACCGGTACAATTGACAAAAAATATGGCCGGATCCTGCATGGCCCTTATACCAAAATGCGTGGTGGCCAATTGATTGAAGAAGGTATATATTATGTAGGGACCAAGCATGGAAGATGGGTAAAGCTTGATAAAAATGATATTCTGATCGATAAGAGGAAATATTATAAAGGATGGCCCAAAGAATCTCTAGTTAAGTTCTATGATGATAATAGAACGAAACTGAAGGAAGTAATTCCAGTCATATACGGCGAAGTGGAAGGTGATTATTATTTCTTTCATGAAAATGGTGAAATAGCTGTAAAAGGGCAGTATAAATACGGAGAGAAAATTGGACGCTGGACCGAGTATTTTGATATAAAACTTAGAGCCAAGAAACAAATTCAATATAAAAGCGATCCCTATGAGGAGCGCTTTAGTCCTTATGTGTATAGGGAATGGAATAGAAGGGGACAATTATTGTATCAAAATACGATGAAAAACGATAATTAAGAATGCCGCGAATCTGAATGTAAGGTTTTAGCTTTCGACAAGCTCCATTTCAAATACCTTTTCAATATTTTTTTTTATTTTTTCCTCGACAGAGGATATTTCAACATCTCCGTTCAATTCTTTGGAAATAGATGTGACCGCTTTATCATCGATACCACACGGGACAATATAATTGAAATAATTAAGGTCGGTATTTACATTCAGCGCGAAGCCATGCATAGTTACCCAACGGCTGGTTTTTACACCTATGGCGCATATTTTTCTGGCCTTTGCCTTATTTTCGGCATCAATCCATACACCTGTCAGCCCGGGTATACGTCCTCCTATGATTCCAAATTCATGTAAAGTGAGTATAATTGATTCTTCAAGATAGCGGAGGTATTTATGTATATCAGTTGTAAAGTTATCAAGGTCTATTATCGGATATCCAACAATCTGACCAGGTCCGTGATAGGTTATATCACCTCCTCTGTTTATATGATAAAAGGAAGCCCCTCTTTTTTTCAGTTCATCTTCATTGATTAACAGGTTTGCGGCATCGCCACTTTTACCCAAGGTATAGACATGCGGATGCTGACAGAACAGGAGATAATTGGATGTTAAGGATTTTTCTCCATCCGGTCGATCGCGATTCAGAAGTTTTTCCTGGATTATTTCATCAAAGATCTTCTCCTGGTAATCCCAGGCTTCTTTGTAATCAATCAGACCTAAATTCTGAAATATGACTTTATTATTCTTCTCTTGGTTCAATTTAAACTTACGTAATATAGGTTTCCAATAATTTTATTTGACCTTCGGGGATCAATGAATAATGTTCTATTTCTGCTGGCATTAACAATACCTCACCCATACCAATACGTGTTCTGGTATCATTATGTTCAATATGCCCCTGGCCATCCAGACAAATGTAAATTACAAAGGAATCATAGTTTTTTATATCCCTGTTTAATGTTGATTGAAGAGAAAGCTTATTGGTTGTGAAATAGGTTGATCTTACGAGTTCAACAGGCTGATCCATTTTTTCATTGTATTTTGACTTATATTCAGGGTAAAAATTATAATCAATTGCATCTAGTGCTTCATTAACATGAAGTTCCCGGGTATTACCATTACTATCTTTTCGATCGAAATCATATATTCTGTAGGTAACATCTGATGATTGTTGTATTTCTGCCAGCAAAAGACCTTTGCCGATGGTATGAATCCTGCCTGCCGGAATAAAAAAAACATCTCCTGCTTCAACCTTTTCCCTGTTTAATACATCCATTAAAGTACCCTTATCGAAATGATCCATATAGAGATTTTTATCCATATCCCTATTAAATCCGGCTATCAGTTCAGCATTTTCATCTGCCTGGATTATATACCACATTTCTGTTTTTCCAAAGGACTTATGCCTCTTGCGGGCCAGATCATCTCCCGGATGTACCTGTATCGATAGGTCGTCATTTGCATCTATAAATTTAATCAAGAGGGGGAATTCATTTTCAAATTTTCTATAAATCCTATGACCAAGTAAACGCCCCTTGAATTCTTTAATAACCTGGTTAAGCGTTTCCCCGGAAAACTGACCATTTTTTATTTTTGATTCGTTTTTGGGAACACCAGATATCTCCCAAGATTCACCACAATTATCTAAAGGTGAAAAATCCTTTTTTAAGATACTTTGTATCTTTTTACCTCCCCAGATTTTATCTTTAAATATGGGATGAAACTTCAGTGGATACAGCATAAGATTTTATTGTTAACAATTTGAGCAAAAATAAAGAAATAGGAAGAAAGGGGGAGGCCCTGGCCGTTGAATATTTGATAAACAAGGGATTTATTATATTGGAAAAGAATTACAGGTTTGGACGCCTTGAAATTGATATTATTGGCCAAATCGAGAATACCATCGTTTTTATCGAGGTAAAAACGAGGCGATCAAAACAATATGGTTATCCTGAAGAAGCTGTTGATAACAAGAAAACAGATCATATTCTTTCCTGCGCAGATCATTTCATATATCAGAACCAGTGGAATGGAGATATAAGATTCGATATCATATCTATTATTCTGAAACCTGATATTTTAATTGAACACATCGAAGATGCATTTTATTAAAACCCTTTATGTTTAGAATTATACAGGTACAGAAAAGAAGAAAATAAGCCATGTAATAATCAAAACAGGAACCAATATTGGAATAGAATACTTCACTATATACCCAAAGAACGACGGCATATCAATTCCAATTTGTTCGGCAATGGACTTAACCATAAAGTTCGGCCCGTTTCCAATATAAGAAAATGCGCCAAAGAATACTGCCCCTATTGAAATAGCTTTGAGATCTATAACTGAATTATAAAAAACACCTCCCTCGGCATATTGGATCACATCCGCGACCAGGCCAATATCAGCACCTCTCGCGGACATACCAGCAGCAAGAAAATTAAGATAGGTTGGTGCATTGTCCAGAAATCCGGATAAAGTTCCTGTTCCCCAGTAGAGCACATTATGAGTGATAAGGGCTTGTCCTGTATCAGATCTCGCAAAAATGCTTACCAGTTCAAGTGCCGGCATCATCGTTCCAAAAATACCGATAAATAAGAATGCCACCTCTCTAATGGGTTCAATGCTGAATTCATTTTCTTCAAGGACTTTCTTATCCGCCAGCTTAAATGAAAGAAATGCTGCTGTTAGCATAATTATCTCACGTATAAACGAAATTTTCTGTCCGTGATAGTTTATTCCAGGTACCCAATCAAAAACATTAGGATCTATAAAAACAGCCATAACAACTATTCCCAACCAAAAGAAGTTCTTCGATCCGATCAAGGATATTTTATTAGAAAAAGGTTCTTCAACACCTTCGTTATCTGTTTTTTTATTTCTCGAATCAATTACGAAAAACATGAAAGCTAATAAAATAACCCCAACCAGCCAGGGTAGGAAGTTGTGTGTTAATGTCCAGAAAAATGGTATACCTTTAAGAAATCCCAGAAAAAGAGGCGGATCCCCTATGGGTGTGAGCGATCCTCCGACATTACTAACAATAAATATAAAGAATACTATATGGTATGCTTTGATCCTTCCCTTATTGAGACGTATAAAAGGCCTGATCAATAGCATGGATGCCCCAGTGGTTCCGATTACATTGGCTATTACCGCTCCAATAAGTAGAATAATTAAATTGGCCATAGGAGTGGCTTTCTTATCCACATTAATCATAATGGCACCCGAGGCAAAAAACAATCCTGTAAGGAGAGAAATGAATTGAATATATTCTGCAAGTGCATGGATGGGCTGATGTGAATTATGGAGGGCAAATAGATAATATGCAACAACTATAATAGCCAGAGTAACAGCAATCTTTGGATAATTTTTATGCCAGAAATGCTCGTAAAATAATGGCCCGGTGGCTATCATCAATAACAACAGTATAAAAGGAATTACAGACCAGCCAGCAGGCTGAGCATGACTTGATTCATCTGAACTTGTATGTTCGGCTCCCTCTTCATCGGATAGGGAATCATTATTTACTACAAGGGTTTCTTCTTCAATTGTAGTTATTCCAGAAGTATCGGCAAAGGAAAGATTTGTAACAATAATAGAGGATGCCAGAATTGAAAAGAATAGGAAATATTTTATAGATTTCATTATGAATTAATATTACTTCAACAATAAATCACTATTAAATTCTATTGTAAGTGATCCTTAAAAATTGTTTAATATGATCACTTAAAAAGTATTGCAACATTAGACTAAAAAATCCAATTATAAAAATCCTTACTTTACATAATTAACTTGATATAATATTATTATGAACTGTACCACCCATGGAATCTATTTTTGCCCCGGTAGCCGACCTTAATATGTTTTCTTTTCCCAGGTATCTCAGGATCCCTAAAAATGCAAATATCAGAGCCTCTTTATAATCAATAATTTCTTCTGATGGTAATATATAATTTATATTCTGACCATCCATCTTAATGCAATCCATTAAGAATTGATTATGCACCCCACCCCCAGTTACCAGAACTTTTATCACATCATTTGAGTTTTGTGTATCCTGGAATTCGTTCTTGATAGCCTCATTGATATGGTATGAAATATGTTTGGTACATGTATGTAAAAGATCATGTATATCATTATCAGCTTCATCTAAAGCTTTATAAATATTATGTTTTACCCATTCCAGGCCGAGAGATTTTGGGGGTTTCAGGGTGTAATAAGAGAGGGTATTAAAATCAGTGTATATGTCATCAATTAATTTTCCCTTTCTGGCGATTTCCCCATTCGGATCATATTGACGTCCTGTTTTCCGTGACAGATAATTAAGGATAAGATTGGCTGGGCCTGTATCAAAAGCAATCCTGTTTCCCCCGGGATCCATAAATGAAATATTGGCGAATCCACCAATATTCAGGCAGATATCATAGTCGGGAAATAATAATTGATCTCCCATGGGGACCAGCGGAGCCCCTTGTCCTCCATTCAATACATCCATTGAACGAAAATCGTTTATGGTTAGAATTCCAGTCTTTTGTAATATGGTCTGGCCATCTCCTATCTGTTTTGTCATTCCATTCTCAGGCTGGTGAAAAACTGTATGGCCGTGAGAAGCGATCAGATCAATCGGTGTAGTTATATCCTTCAGGAATTCAGTAATTTTTTGTGCAATAAACAATCCGAGATCCAAATCCAAGTATACCAATTCCTGTGCAGAGATATTTATACAATCCAGTAATCTTTGCCTCAATTCTGCCGGATAGTCAATTGAATCTGCCTTAATCATATTATACCCCCAGCTGCCATTGTTTGAAAAGGAGACTGCTACAATATCAAGACCATCCACAGATGTGCCTGACATAACACCAATTGCATTCAATGTGTTCTTTTGTGTATTTATTTGATAATTTTGCATTTCAACAATCTTAAAAATATTGGTTCTAGTAATAGATTCAGGGAATACTTATACTAAGATAGGTCAATTTGACAATGGAAAGTTAAATAAAATCTATAAGAAAGAATCTATTAAAGAGGTTTTGCAGACCGTAAGAAAACTAAATCCCACCAATATAGTAGCTGGTTCTGTGAATTTCTCAATTGAAAATATTAAGGAACAAATAGCAGATATTCCAATATATAATATTGATAATGAAACACCAGTACCTTTTAAATTAAATTATAAAACACCAGAAACCCTTGGGATTGATCGCAAAGCTGTGATCGCCTATGCCTGGGAAAAAAATCCCAATGAAAATATCCTCGTTATAGATGCCGGCACTTGTATTACATATGATTTTATCGGCAAGGATGGTATTTATCTGGGTGGGGGCATCTCTCCCGGACTGGAAATGAGGTTTAAATCCTTACATGAATATACAGCCAATCTTCCAGAAGTATCATTTCAAGAGAAAGTATTATTGATCGGGGATAGCACTAGGGATTCAATATTAAGTGGAGTTTTAAACGGAACTGTTGCTGAAATAGATGGAATTATCAATCGATATGAGGAGAAATTTGACAATTTAACAATTTTTATGAGTGGAGGATCGGCATTTTTTTTTGAATCTAAAATAAAACGCAGCATCTTTGCAATCCCAAATATGGGTCTCTTGGGACTTTTTAGTATTTATGAGTATAATAATCGGTCGCGTAAGGTATAGTTTGGTAGTGGGAGTCATGTTGCTTTTCAGCAACATCCTTTTCGCACAATCCTCCCAATCTCCCTATTCAGCATTGGGAATTGGCGAGATTATTCAACCCTATCTTGTAACTAATGTGAGTATGGGAGGTATTTCCATAGGATACCCCAATACGCGCCATTTTAATCTAATGAATCCAGCTCTACTTGGAGTCAAGGAATCATTCACAACATTTGAAGCTGGATATACCGGAGAAACCCGTTCCATCACACAAAATGATTTAACCCAGAGAAATGGATCCGGTAATCTAATGTATCTGGGAATAGCATTCCCAATCAAAAGAGGAAGATGGATGAGCGGGTTCGGCCTGGTACCTTACAGTTATGCCAACTATAATATCATTACAACCGGCAATGTGAACGGAGCAGAGGACGAAGAAGCTATTTATAACTTCAAGGGCGATGGCGGATTGAATAAATTATTCTGGTCGCATGGTATTCGTGTATTAAATAGTCTTTCAATAGGTGTTAAAATATCATATTTGTTCGGGAATTTTGACAATCAAACGGTAATTCAACTGGATCAGGATTTTTCATATAATTCGGCACTTGTCGAAAGTATCAGGGTCAAGGATTTCAATATTAGTTTTGGGGCTGCCTATCGGTTGAGTACCGGGGAAGCTACAGCGTTATATTTTGGAGGTATTTATGAATTGAAGGCAGACCTTAATACCACAGTGTATGAATTACTCGACCGGCAGCAAAAAGGCACTGGAATTACCTTGTCTTCTGATACGATTATCAATAATTTAAAGACATCAATCACACTCCCCCAGAAATATGGATTGGGTATGTCTTTTGTTAAGGGTATCAAGTGGATCCTAAGTGCTGATTTTGTTTTTCAGGAATGGACGGGTTATAAAAATTATAGTGGTGAATCTCCTTTGTTATCAGACAGTTACAGGGCAAGTTTAGGATTTGAGTTAACACCGGATGCAAACTCGGTCAGCAGCTATATGAGTAGGATGATTTACCGAACTGGATTGTATTATGAGAGGACTCCTTATGTGGTCAATAATGATCAGATTTATGATTTTGGTATAAATTTTGGTGTATCTTTACCTGTGGGTCAGGCATCTTTAGTAAATTTGGCATTGAATTATGGGCAAAGAGATGGAAGTCTGACAACAGCAATCTCTGAAAAATACATTCGTTTTTCACTGGGATTAACCGTTAATGATATTTGGTTTTACAGAAGGAAAATTGATTAAATTATATGTCATGAAATATACGTTTTTTACACTAGCAACTATTCTTGTTGGATTTAGCTATGTTTATGCACAAACACCAGGCTGGAATTGGCCGGAAGACAGGCAAACTGCTGAAGAGAAAAATGTCATATATACTGATATGATGAAGTTAGGCAATTATAAACATTCTGTCCCGCCTTTAACCTGGTTATTAGTTAACGCACCTGACCTGAATGAATCTATTTATATTAATGGTGCTAAAATTTATGAAAACCTGGAAGAATCTGAGAAGGATGAAAACCAAAAGAAAGTATATCAGGATTCAGCCCTCCTAATGTACGATCTTAGAATTAAGTATTTCAATGATGAGGCTGCTGTATTAAATCGAAAAGCATTTACAGCTTACAAGTTTTATAAGGACGATAAAGAGAAGTATCAGGAACTCTTTGAATTATATCAAAAGACTTTTGAACTTAACAATAATCAGGTTTGGGATCAGAACCTATTATCTTATATGGATATTGTTAGACGATATAAACTAACGGGAGGTAGTGTTACCGATGAGCAGGTTCTTGATATTTATGATGAGATTGTGGAGATTATCCAATTTAAGATTGATCAGGGAAAGAATGTTGATCGCCTTGAAATTATAAACGATAATGTTGATAAATTGCTGGCTGCAACAGTTAAAGTGGATTGTGATTTTATACAGAATACACTTGGACCTAAGCTTAATGAGGATCCCACTGACTTGAAACTGGCGAAGAATATATTTAAATTATCCATGGCTGGAAAATGCCTTGACTCACCAATATTTCTTGAAGCTGTAAAGGTTATGTTTGAGCAGGAACCCAATTTCGGTTTGGCAAAACTGATTGGTGACAGGTCTTATGCTGGTGGAGATTTTGAACTGGCTCTGCAGTATTATGGAGAAGCTGTGAAATTAACGGAAGACAATGTCAAGATTGCTGATATATACTTTAAAGAGGCTGATATTAAGAGCAGGCAAGACCAAAAGACTGCTGCAAGGGATTTTGCAAAAATGGCATTAACTGCTGATCCTTCTCTTAAAAAAGCATGGACTCTGATAGGTAATTTGTATTATACAAGTTATAGTGACTGTAAAAAAGGACAAAACATAGTTGAAGACCGTGCAGTATACTTTGCTGCATATGAGATGTACAGGAATGCTGGTGATCAGGATGCTATGCGAAGTGCAAAGGCGCAGTTTCCTACAATGGAAGAGATCTTTACCTATAACATGGAGGTTGGACAACCCATTAAGGTTGGATGTTGGATCAACGAAGTTGTTACAATTCAAAGAAGAGACTAAACGACTCAAGTTTTAAATAAATAGCGGTCAATTTTAGCTAATTGACCGTTTTTTCATTTATGGAATACCGGTTTTTATATTTAATCCTCATAGTTTTCGTATGGACGGGCTGTAATGAAGTTCATGAAGAAAGTGAAATGCCCATTTATGAAGGCCCCATTCTTGAGTTAACAAATGCCACCACCTATTATAGTGATTCATCAGTGGTAAGAATAAAACTCCAGGCTCCTAAACAACTGGAATTCGAGAACAATGATCGGGAATTCAAAGAAGGTATTTATCTGGAATTTTATGAACCTGATGGATCTTTATCCTCAAATTTGAGTGCAAATTATTGCTATTACTATGCAAGAGAAGATAAATGGCGAGCCCTTGGAAACGTGGTGGTTAAGAACATAGCAAATAATGAACAACTGGATACAGAAGAGCTTTTCTGGGTTCCTGATGAAGAAATAGTCTACACAAATAAATTTGTGCGGATTGAAACGGAGGGTGAAATAATAATGGGGGAAGGATTAGAGGCCAGGCAGGATTTCTCCTGGTGGACACTGGAAGAGATGAGAGGAACCATATATCTGGATGAATAAACGACTCAAGACTGTATTGTTCTCACTTATAATAGTGGGAATTATAATTGGAACCCATCAAACCATTACGGTTGGATTTCAGGAATCTTATTGGATTTTTATGCTTACCTTCGCAATATATCTAGTTTTTGCTTATTATAGGGGGAAAAACAAAAAGTAATTATTCAATTTAGAATGGATAATTCCATAATCTTAATTCTAGTTTCCTTATTATTTTCCAGCTTTTTCTCAGGAATTGAAATAGCATTTATTTCATCTGACCGGCTACATATCGAGCTTGAAAAGGAACGTGGATCAATAGCGGGGAAAATTTTGTCCCGGTTTACAAAAAATCAGGCCCATTTTATAGGGACTACACTTATAGGCAATACAATTTCATTGGTGGTTTACGGAATATTTATGGCCAACCTCATTGAACCGGTCTTATCGGATATACTTCCTGCCTATCTGAATAATCAATCACTTATACTAATAATACAGACTATTCTGGCTACTCTTGTCGTACTTTTAACAGCTGAATTTTTACCTAAAATAATCTTCAGAATTGATCCGAATTTCTTTTTAAGCGTGTTTGCCATTCCTTTACTTATTATATACTTCATCTTGTATCCCATAGTTTACGGCATTGTCGGATTATCAAAATATATAATAATTAAAGTATTACACCTGAAATTCAAGGAAGACGAACCTGTTTTTAGTCTGACAGATCTCAATGAGTTTATTCAAAGCAAATTCATTGACGACAAGGCAGAAGGTAAATTTGATATCGATACTAAGATATTTAACAATGCCCTTGAATTTAAAACTGTAAAACTTAGAGAATGCATGATCCCCAGAACTGAGATAGTTGCTGTTGAATTATCCAGCGATATTGAAACGCTTAGAAATGAATTCGTGGAAAGTGGATTATCTAAAATTTTGGTTTATAAAGAATCGATTGATGATATAATCGGGTATTGTCATTCTTTGGAACTATTTAAAAAACCCAGTGATATAGAAAGCATATTGTCTCCTCTTATCATCGCTCCCGAAACCTCTTTAGCCAATGAGTTACTGGTCCAATTCATCACAGAAAGAAAATCAATGGCACTTGTGGTTGATGAATTTGGTGGTACCTCAGGGATAGTGACCATAGAAGATATTATTGAAGAAATATTTGGTGAAATAGAAGATGAACATGACGAACAGGATCTTGTTGAGCATAAGTTGGATGATGATAGTTTTTTATTAAGTGCCAGGCATGAAATAGACTATCTTAATGAAAGATATGAATGGAATTTACCCTTGGGAGAATACGATACTTTAGGTGGATTAATCTTATCTATTACCGAGGATATACCCTCTCTGAATCAGGATGTTATTATTAAACCTTTTAAATTTCATATTGTCTCTATTGAAGAGAACAGAATTAACCTCGTAAAAATGACTTTATTGCAGGAGAAGGAAAAGTAGCCAACAGATAATGCCTCCCTTCAAATTTTGAGTTTACTGTTAATGTATATATTTTTGCGCCACTTAATATACATAGAATGGCACTAATTAGTAAAATAAGAGAAAAAACTGGATTAGCAGTTGGAATAATTGCCTTTGGATTGATTTTATTCCTTGTAGGCGGAGATATTCTTGGACCAAATTCAGTGATACTGGGCAACAATAGGGCAGAAGTAGGAGAAATTGCTGGCCAAACGATCGATCATGCAGAATATATTCAGCAGATTGAAGAGTTGAAATATAATTATACCTTAAATTTTAACCGTAATCCAACTGAAAATGAAATGGTCGCCATCAGGCAGCAGGCCTGGGATTATCTGATTGTTAAAAAAGCTTTTCAGAAGGAATTTGATGAGCTGGGTTTGACCGTTACCGAGGAAGAACTTGTTGATATGGTTCAGGGTAAAAATATACACCCTGATCTGGTACAAGCCTTTACTAATCCACAAACAGGTGAATTTGACAGAGAGCAAATTGTAATGTACCTGCAACAAATTAATCAAATGCCTCCTCAGCAACAAGCCGGATGGTATATGTTTGAGAGCAATCTTGAACCTTCAAGACTAAGGTTAAAGTATGATAATTTGCTAATAAAAACAGATTATGTTACAGAAGTTGAAGCAGAACAACTTTATAAGCAGGAGAACGGAGTAGCCGAGATAAAATATTTATATATTCCTTATTATTCCCTGAGCGATACAACAGTAACAGTTACTGACAATGATCTTCAGAAATATCTTTCTGAACATCAGAATAGTTATCAGAATGAGGATTCCCGATCACTTATATATGTGAGTTTTCCAGTTATACCATCCAGTGATGATTCTTTATTCTTCATGGATGAAATGGATAAATTAGCAAAGGAGTTTGCAGAAATTGATGATGACTCCATTTATGCCAGGATTAATACCGATGGAGATTCACCTTATGAGACATACACCTTGGGGCAACTTCCGGCACGAATAAGAAATGACCTGGATAATTTATCCCCGGGATACGTTATTGGACCCTATCTCCAAACTGGAAATTATGTTATCAACAAGGTGACCGATATTCTGGAAGATACCATGTTTTATGCACGAGCTAGTCATATTCTCATTAAACCTGACTCAGAAAGTTCCGCTGATAAAAATAATGCAAGGCAGGAAGCCCAAAACCTGTTAAACCAGATAAGAAATGGAGCAAATTTTGCTCTAGTGGCCAGGGATAATAGCGATGATCCTAGTAGCTCAGCAGGAGGCGATCTTGGGTGGTTTGATGAAAATAGAATGGTTAAGCCGTTTGCTGATGCTGTCTTCTCCAGGACCAGTGAAGGCTTGGTCCCAAGAGTGGTTGAAACGGAATTTGGATTTCACATAATAAATGTCACCGGTAAGAAATCAAACAAATTATTTAAGGTTGCTACAATCGAAAGGGAAATTAGTGCCAGTGATATCACCCGTGATGAAGCATTTAGAAAAGCTGATTATTTTGCAAGCCTTACCGCAAATCGTGAAGAGTTCGAGCGGAATGCAGCTAATGACTCACTAACCATAAATGAAGCCGAAAATCTAAAAAAGGATGACAGAAGAATAGGTGGGTTGGGAGATGCCAGGGAAATAATCCGTTGGGCATTTTTAGATGCTTCAATTGATGAGGCTTCGACTGTTTTCGAACTGGACGACCAATACATCATTGCTGTTTTGACTGATAAAACTGAAGAAGGTCCTGCCGCTCTTGAGGACGTAAGGATCCAATTGACTCCGAAAGTTAAAAATGAACTCAAAGCTGAATATATTATTCAGAAATTGAATGATCTGGAAGGCTCACTCGATGAGATTGCAGAGAAATATGGAAGTGATGCCAGGGTATATGAATCATTCGATATAAAATTATCTTCAAACTCAATACCCAACATAGGATTTGCTCCTGTAGCAGTAGGAACAATATTTTCAATGAATGAAGGAGAGATATCAGAACCAATTATTGAAAATGATGGCGTAGTGATTATACAATTAAATTCATTAATTGAATCTCCCGAAATAGCGGATTATACAAGTTATAAAAATCAGTTATTGCAAAGGCGGTCTAGTAGAACTTCGTTTCTGACTTCTGAAGCTATAAAGGAATATTCAGATATAGTTGACGAAAGATACCGGTTTTTCTAATATTCAAATTTAAATTCTTTTAGAAAATCCTGTAAGTTTTTATGCGCCATAAAATCTTCTTTGATAAGGTTCGACAGGTGCCAGATTTAGTGGATTAAAGATTAATGATAACTTTCTTTCAAGGATCTAGAATAAAAAATGAAAGATCAATCCAATTTTGATGAATTTAAGCAACAACTGGTAGATCATTATACTTTTCCTACTTTATATTTATTTAAGTTTATTGTACCTGCAGAGAAATCTGATGATTTCAAAAAACTTTTTAGCAAAATCCACTTTGATACAAAACGATCGAAAACAGGTAAATATATCAGCTTTTCCAAAAAGCATAAAGTTAAGTCCAGTGATGAAGTAATAGAGATATATAAGAAAGCATATACTATAGATGGAATCATCTCTCTGTGATTCGGTGTTTTTTATTCATTTCATTTTATGTATCTGCTAAAAATGATATATTTTTAAGTTAATTCTATGTACAGATATTTTGCTTATATCATTCTTGGCTTCATAATTGGTTGCACACCTCCTCAACCTGATAATAAAGAAAAACAAATACCAAAAGATACTGTCGATTCTGTTTCCTACGGACAGATCCCCATAGAAGATTTTGACATTTTAATGCAGGAGAGTGAAGATCCAGGTAGGGTAACCTGGCAGAATCCGGAAATGGTTATTTCAAAAATGGGAAATATAAATGATCTTGTTGTGGCAGATATAGGAGCTGGTACCGGTTATTTTGCTTTCAGGATCGTTAAAAAAGGTGGAACTGTAATTGGTATTGATATTGATCAAAAATCCATTGACTACATCGAGGAAAGAAAATCAGAACTATCTCCCGAGACTGCAAACAGGTTAACTACCCGGTTGTCTTATCCTGATGATCCCGGATTGGATGCCAACGAAACAGATTGGGTGTTGATAGTAAACACATATTATTTTATCAATGACAGAGTAAATTACCTGAAAAAAGTAAAACATGGATTAAAAAAGAATGGTAAAATCATGGTTGTTGATTATAAAACAGGGGATATGCCTATTGGTCCAAGTGATGCTGTTAAAGTTCCCATTACCAAAGCCATTACCGAGATGAAATCAGCGGGATTTAGAATCCTTGAAATTGATAATAGTAGTCTGCAATATCAATACATCATTGTTGCTCAACATTAATATCATGCGCTTAAGTATTATCTCTATCATCATTATTATTTTATATATTCCTCTCCAGGTTATATCTGCGCAGATTGATTCTATTGAATTTCCTGATTTATCTGAACAGGCCCATATAAGTCTTATCACCGGAGAACCGGGAGATGCTTTATATGAAAAGTTTGGTCACAGTGCGATAAGGGTATATGATCCAATGAATGGCATTGACCTGGTATATAATTATGGCACTTTTGATTTTGATGCACCTGGTTTCTACCCTAAGTTCTTAATGGGTAAATTGAATTACTTTCTTTCGGTTTATGACTTCAAAAGGATGGTCTATGCCTACAAATACTATAATCAATCTTTGTATGAACAGATTATCAACTTGAATTATGAGGAAAAAGTAGCAGTCTACAATTTCCTCAATAACAACTATTTACCTGAGAATCGATACTACCTGTATGAATTTTTCTTCGATAATTGTTCGTCCCGAATAAGGGATGTATTTGAAAGGATCCTAGGCCCACACCTCCATTTTGATGAAGATCATATAAAAGACCAAAAGACATTCAGACAATTATTGGATGAGTTTCTGATCGATGCAAAGTGGGGAGACTTTGGGATAGACTTAATAATTGGCCGCCCTGCCGATGTTACTGCTTCCTCCCGTGAGTACATGTTTTTACCCTATAAACTTTTTGATGCGTTCGGATATGCCCGTATTGAACGGGATAGTGTTGAAGTGCCCCTTGTTCACAGTACCCATGTGATTAATCAATCTATTATACTACCCGGAAACGAAAATCGCGAGATTTCACCTTCGCTTTTATTCTGGGCAGTATTTATTATTATTTTACTTGTATCACTATTTATTAATTCCAGAAAAAGAATCTTCAAATACATCGATTCAATACTATTTCTGGTAATTGGAATTGCTGGTCTTTTGATTTTGTTTCTATGGTTTGCCACAGATCATATAAGCACCAAGGACAACCTAAATCTTTTGTGGACTTTTCCCGCATATTTGATTTTGCCATATATGATACTGAGAAATAAGAAAACAATCTGGATGAGATATTATTTTCAATTCTGGATGATATTTCTGATTCTCTTTCTGGCAACCTGGAAGATTTTACCTCAACAATTAAATACAGCCAATATCCCAATTATTCTTACATTAATTGTAAGATCCTATTATAACTCTAAAAAAAACAAAAATAAGGATGTGGAAGGAAGAAAATAATTACTTGAAAAGGTCTTTTAAATTTAGAGATTTCCCTGAAGCTTTTGCCTTTATGACAAAGGTTGCTTTTATTGCTGAGAAAAGGAATCATCATCCTCGCTGGACCAATGTGTATAATGAAGTGGAGATCATGTTAAACACACATGATATGGGAGATATTGTTACAGATAAGGACCATGAGTTAGCAGGTGAAATAGATAAGTTGCTAACCTAAATGTATGAAAGAATCAGCACAATTTTTTTTGGTACCTACACCGATAGGAAACCTTGAGGACATTACATTACGTGCGCTCCGCATTTTAAAAGAGGTAGATTTCATTTATGCTGAAGATACCAGGACCACCTTGAATCTTCTAAAGTCCTATGATATCAACAATGTTCTGAAAAGTTATCATTCATACAATGAACATAAGATCCAAAAATCAATAATTAGCTTATTGAAGGATGGATCTAGAATAGCCCTTGTGACGGATGCAGGGACTCCTGGTATTTCAGATCCTGGGTATTTGATCGTCAAAGCCTGTCTAATGAGTGATATTGAAATAGAATGCCTTCCTGGTCCTACTGCATTTGTACCTGCCCTTGTAAAATCGGGACTTCCAATTGACCGGTTCACCTTTGAAGGTTTTTTGCCACATAAGAAAGGCCGAAAGAAGCGCCTTGAATCATTGATCGGTGAGACACGAACTATGATTTTTTATGAATCACCATATAGAATATTAAAAACGATTGATGATTTCATCGAGTATTTTGGACCTTCAAGGGAAGCCTCTGTATCGAGGGAGATATCAAAAAAATTCGAGGAAACGGTGAATGGGAAACTTGAATCAATTAAGCATCATTTTGAAGGAGGTAAAATAAAAGGGGAATTTGTTTTTATCGTGCAGGGCAGTTAATTGGTAATTCCTTAGGATTCGTCTTTTTTTTAATGATATTTATAGGGACTACCGCTAATCAGGATGAACACAAGTTAATATTCAATGGATTTAGATTATTTGTTACAAGAGACGATAAGAATTTCAAAGCTTGCCGGAAAATTTATTCACAATGAACGCATGAATTTTGATTTCTCGAAGATCGAATATAAAGGGCCAAACGATCTTGTTTCCTATGTGGATAAACAAGCTGAATTGTTATTGGTGGATAATCTGCAAAGCATATTGCCTGACTCAGGATTTATTGCTGAAGAAGGAACAGGTAAAAAAAAGGAGATCAACTGGGTGATAGATCCACTGGATGGCACCACTAATTTTATGCATGGACTACCACCCTATTCTGTAAGCATTGCATTAATGAAAGGAAATGATATCCTTCTGGGTGTGATTTACGAAATTACGGCGGGGGAATGTTATTATGCTCATAAACATAGCAAAGCATATTGCAATGGAAAGCCTATCCAGGTATCGAATATCAGAGAATTTAAGGATGGCCTTTATATAACTGGTTATCCATACAGGGATTTTTCTAAAATGGACAGTTTTTACCGGATAATGCATCACTTCCTGGAGCATTCACATGGTTTGAGAAGATTTGGAAGTGCTGCGGCAGACCTTGCATATGTAGCCAGTGGCAGGTGTGAAGGATTTTTTGAGTTTTTCCTTAGTCCCTGGGATGTAGCAGCAGGTTGTCTGATTGTGCAGCAGGCTGGTGGTATCGTAACTGATTTTAAGGGTGGGGATGATTATATCTTTGGAAAGGAAATAATTGCTGGAACATTTGTTCAACCTGATATGTTAAAAATAATAAATAAATATTGGTATTCGTCAAAATGATTATATTTGCACATCATAATTAGAATCTATGGTGATATTTCAGGAGGTATTGGTGTTTGCTTTATTTTTTGGGGCTATTGGTTTTATTGGGACTATTTTCTGGAAATCTTTAAATACAGATTCTGGGAACAGTAAAGGCTGTGCATCATGTTCTGTAAAGGATATGAAAAAAGTTCAGGTCCAGTTCTTTAAAAATCACAAAAGAAAATAATTTTTTAGTTAGCCCATATATTACTTCCTTCAGTACAATTTTGGCAGATATCTATTATTTTTCGGGATGATTGAATCTTTTTCCTGAATAGGGTGTGTTTTTCACCATTCCAGATGTTGGAAAACCGGTTTTCACTCAAGTTCCCAAATATGTATTTGGCATCCTTATCGAAACAGCAAGGAACCATTTTCCCATCCCATGTAATTACAGAGGAGCTCCACATTCTCCAACATTTGTTCTCTAGCTTATTCTTAATTACGTAGTTTCCGTTAACCTTTTTATATCTGCTCATTTTTTCATTATCTGGAATTATTAGCGATCCTTTTCCTAAATCATTTACCTGAGCAGTTTTTATTAATAGATGATCAACCTTCAACTCAATACTTAACCTCTTGATATCATTCAGCTGATGTTGATTGGTTTTCATTACAAGGAATTGTAAAACAATAAGGGGTTTATGCTTACTTAATTTCTCTTTCCAATAAACAAGTTCTTGAATACCACTAACAACCTTGTTGTAGTCTCCACCAATTCGATAGCTTTCATAGGCTTCCTGATCTGCACCATCTAAAGAGATAATGATCTTATCTAATCCGGAAAGTATAGTTTTTCTGGCATTTTCATTATCAAGAAAATGTGCATTTGTGGAGGTAACAGTATATATGCCACTTTTAGATGCATAACTTACAAGATCAAAGAAATTTCGGTTAAGGAATGGTTCACCTTGAAAATATAATATCAAATAAGAGAGGAAGGATCTGCATTCGTCAATGATACTTTTGTAAAAATTAAATTCTATGGAACCAATTGGCCTGGTGAATGATCTTAGTCCGCTCGGACATTCAGGACATTTTAGATTACATGCGGTTGTTGGTTCTATTGATAGAGCATAAGGCTTACCCCAATGTATGTCTTTTTTGATTCTGGTGGATATGAAGTAACTTAATTTTAGCAATAGAATATTCCATACTTTATAGATGGTGAGTTTTTGAATCAAATGTATTCCTTCTAGCAACTTATTAACCATGGGAGCAAAATTCTAGCTCGAAACAGATTATGCAGACTTAAATTTAACGATCTTATGATAATTCCATTGACAAACAATCCTAAATTTCAATTTTATATTGACTGATTCCTTATATCATAATTAAAATCATAGTAATTTAATCCACGAAAGAATCTGAATATTAAAACATTAAATTCCATAAATTATGAAAAACCTAGATTTATTATCCAAAAGGGTGTTAAGCATTTCAATTGGACTTTCAATGGTAGTTCTTAGTTTCAGCCTGTTATTTATGTCATTGAAGACCGTTACACCTGCAAATGCTGAAAATTTCGAGAAGAAGTGGGTTGATAATAATTCAATTCGCAATGCAAAGTATTTATTCCAAAATGATTCACTGAATAATGCGGAAGAATCCGATGAAATGATAAAGGCCATTCAGGCTTTTGGGATCGGAATACGTGAAGGAAACTTATATTTTGGAATTTTATATAGCAATAACTCTATTGGTATACATAAGGCCCCTGCTGAAGGTGAGGACGTACTTGACTGGTAGGGTTCAGACCTTCAGTTTTGAATAATGACGATACTTTTTCCAGGTTGTCCATCCTTCCCGGAAAGAAGGGAATGGTATACCCATTTTCCTATTTATTTGAGCAATTCTATAGATTTCATTCCAATGATCGAACACAACCCTGTAGGCCTGAATTATGGAGTATCCTGGATGGTAAATATGAGCAGGCTCACTTTTGGCACCGTTTAACTCAAGTATTTTGAAATGACTGCCCTTATTTAAATCCTCAATACTTTTACACCTGATGTCAAAGCGGCCATAAAAGAATCCATCAATGTTTCTCCCAATATCATCAATGACTTTCAATAAAGATTTGTTGATCAGGTCATTTCCATTTATAAAAGTTGTGCCTCTGCAATGATTGGCGATGGATACCAATTCAATTCTTTCATTTTTATCAGGAATTAAATTCATTAGATCAGGGTGCCTTTTCTCAAGGTCTTTTAACTGTATCAATGCTCTGGGATTCTCCTTGATCAAATCTTTGACTTTTGAATTCCCATCACCAATGATAAAAAGAAGTTTCTTTTTTACAATTGAAGTAATGCTGCCATTTTCCTTATCGGGATGTCGTATATAAAAAACACCTAATTCAACAGGATAGTTTATGAATTCCTGTATAATTACATTAAGACGATTAACATCGAGATATTTGGCTAACTCAATTGAGTCTTCTATTTTTTCAACCCCTTTCCCTCTCTCCCCATAATCTGGTTTAATGATAATCGGGAAGTGAATCGAGTGGGCTCCCATTGCACTGATTATTTCATCCTTCGAAACGGGATGACTGAAAAACAAGGTTTTAGGAATCAGATCATCCGGTAAAAGATCAAGAATTTTCTTTTTGGATTCAATAAGCATCCCTCCACTTTCAATTTTAGGATTGGCATTGAAAAAGAAGAAGAGTGACCTCGACTTTACAGCAAGCCATAGAAAATAGAAAAATACTGGAATATAAAAGATCTGCCAGGGCCAATATTCCCAGTTTACACACTTAATAAGGAATTTACTATTCTTGAAAATGCTCAAAGAATTATGGGGTATGTTTTAGTAATTAAGTTCCTTCGTTACAGTTTTATTATTGATCAAATCAAGATAATTCATTTGTATCTTATTATGCAAAACACCTATCGAGGTTATACTTACAGTTCTTAGTGAAAATTCCTTTCTTTCCATTAATACATCTGTTTCCTTTCTCCCGTCTCCGGCATTCAAATGAAAGTCAATTAAATCCTTTTGTTTAGATATTTGATTTCTTTTGAGCCATTCCTTAAACCACCTTTCCCTTAAATTTATAATATCTTTATTATACAATGTTGCAGATGACCAGATTCTGGGTATTAAAAAATCATGATTTAGAATGTATGTTCTTTCTCCATCCCATTTAAATTCAGTGAGCGTCCTGTTTTGTATTACCACAAGAGTGAAGGGTTCAATATTATCCAGATTGTAGTTTTCTGAGAAGGTCTGAATATCAATATACCTGAAAAAGTCTAAAACAATTAATCCCCGACTGTGCCTGTAAGGATATTGTGGTTTGTGCGCATGAAATGCCCCGTTGAAGAGGCAGGCCGTCTTGCCAGTATTATCACATGCAATCCAGGTACCTCCACCTTTCGGATCCTTTGGATACATCAAATTATGGGATCCAAATTTCGATATCACTGGGCCGGTAGCCGATGGCCTCGTGGTTTGCTCATCTCTGCTGGATGTAAGAATATATTCACTCCCGGTTATGGGTATGAATGTAACTGTACACATTTTTAACTGTGTTTCTGATTAACAAATCTTACTGTTGAACTAGCTATTCCAAAATTTTCGGGTAATTCAACATAATTGAAATGTTCGATTATGGTCTGTTTGATAATGGCCAGATGATGGATTGTATGTTCTATATTATAGGAAAGTTCTCTAAAATAATTGGTAGATAAGCGGATGCCGGCCTCAGATTCATCCTCTCCGTATTTCAGTATGAGGCTTAGGTCATCATTTGTGGTTTGATTACTAATATTTTCTTTTATCTCATCAATCAATTGTAATGTAAAGGCTTTGTCATTCTCAATTCTAGGATCTCTTTTTCTGTTGTCATAATTTATCATTCCAGATTGAATCCCATCAAATAAACAGATATAGAATTCAAGTATATGTCTTACATGCTGGCTTACAGAAGCATTTAATGTTTGTATATTCAAAGCGTAATGGTCGGCCTTCATTTGGTCCAGAACGACTACCAACTGATCCAATACAAGTTTTGCAGTTATTTTTAATTCCATTCAGACTAAATAAATTGGAGTATAAAGTTATTCCATAATAGCTACAATAGATAAAATTCTATTAATAAATACCCAAGGGTTTGACAAGGACAGATCAATTATGTACAATCTAACATTTACACAGAATCTAATTTATCAAATTGATTATTTATTTCTTCCCACACCAAATGACTTTCAAATCCCTTACTGATCACATATCTGGCCGCCTTATTTTTAATAATATATGGATCAGTATCACGAATCATTTTTATCTTTTTAAGGATGAGTTTTTCAATAATATGTTGATACTCAGATTTATCAATGGATTCAATGGCCTCATTTATGATTTGGTGATCAATTGATTTTTCTTTGAGGCCCTGCATAATTTTTATCTTACCCCAGGAATTGCTTCTTAATTTTCCTAATGTATATGTTTCTGCAAAACGTTTTTCATTCAGAAATCCCTCAGCAATCAATTTTGCTATAATCTGTTTTATCAATAAACTGTCAGCGTGATATCTGTCTAATTGCTTTTTTACATCTTGAACAGAGCGTTCCTGATAAGAACAATATCTGAACATTTTATTCAGGATCTCATTTTGTGATATTTTCTTATTCAGTATACTTTTTCCCCTATCCATTGATTTTAAATACTACTTTGATCCATCAAGAAACCAATCAAACTAAACCTTGATTCCAATTATTAAAATATCATCTGTTTGCAAATTAAAATTTTTCCATTGGTGGAAAACAGATTTCAGTTTTTCACCCTGATCGGTGAGAGGAAGTTCAGCTATTGATTGTAAAAGATTTTTAAAATGAAGTTTCATATATTTTTTCCCTTTTTCACCTCCAAATTGATCCTGGAAGCCATCAGTAGCCAGGTAAATGACATCATTTTTTTTTAGATCTAAACTGATCTCACTGAAATTTTTCACTGTACTATTGCCACCACCAACTGAAAATCTGTTTCCTTTTATATGGTTTAGCTTACCTTCGGTAAAGTGGTATAAGGGCATTTTTGCTCCTGAGAATTTTAGATTTCGGGATTTTCTATCTATCATACAGGCGGCTAAGTCAATTCCTTCAAATGCCGAAAGTTGTATCCCCTGCTGGTTTAACTCCTTTTTAACATTTTCATCCAGGAATCCAAGGACCTTACTGGGGGAATCATCGGATTTCAGATCGAAAACATGCCGGTTCAGTAAGGTGTTGGCCAGTACCGTCATAAAAGCCCCGGGCACTCCATGGCCGGAACAATCCAAAACGACCAGGCAAATGGTGTTTTTAAACTCAGCATACCAATAAAAATCGCCCCCAACGATATCTCTCGGTTGGTACCATAAAAAGGAATCATTGAATTTTGATCGCAGAAGGTTGCTATCAGGCAGAAGCGACAATTGAATCCTTTTTGCATATTCAAGGCTATCGGTTATCTGCTTGTTTTTTTCAGCAAGGATAGTATTGGCCTTTTCAATACTCTCTTTCTGAATCTCTATTTCAATTTTTTGTTGGTTAATAGCATTTTTTTGGTCGTTTAGTGCCTGGTTAACTTTATTTTGAACGCGGTATTGCCGATATAATATGATTGTAAGGATAAAAACGAAAATTAACACTGATATCAGCCATATGTTGATCATGTTTTTCCTCCCAGCCTCCATTTCTCGTATCCGGTTCTCATTCATGAGCATTTCAATTTGTTTGTTTTTCTGCTCAAGATCATATATGGCTTCTGCTTCGGCAATCTGAATAGCAGATTGATTCGAAAACAAGGTGTCCTTATGTGAAGTATACAACTTGAAATACCTGAGTGCATTTTCAGTATCATTCTGCTGATCATAGAAATTAGCCAGGTTTTTATAACATTGTTCCAAAATCGGATCAGCATTTATTTTTTGAGCAACGAATAGGCTTTGTTTAAGAAAAACTATAGCGATATCATATTTCTCAATTGCAGAGTATAGACTTCCCAACTCGGAATATACTTTAGCCCTTAGCTCCAGGTTATAGGATGAATCAGCGTAAAATAGTGCTTCTTTCAAGTTAGCAACAGCTGAATCATATCTTTCCAGGCCTGTATTGGCCATTCCTTTGTCTAAAAATAAATAACCCAGTTTTTCAATGTCAGGATCATTATCCAAATGAATCAGAGCTCTATCGTAGGTTTCCAATGCTTCTTCATAATCTTTGATCCCATAATAATATTGTCCCAGATGCCGTAGAGACTCAGATAATAATGAGTGATCATTTTCAACTTCTGCCAGATAATAGGCTTGATTGAAATGTTGGTAGCTTTCATCAAATTGTTCCAAATCCAAGTAAATTCTGCCTATTGAATTATATAAATTCGATTGACCCTCCACTGATTCAAGATTTGTATAAAGGTTAAGAGCCATCAGGCAATGGTCTATGGCATCAGCATCAAATCCGGAACTGTACAAAATATCACATAACAAGGTATGAGCAGTGGCCATATCCTCCATATCCCCGTTAATACTAAATATATCTAAAGCTTTCTCAGTATATTCAAAAGCGTCAAGATAATTTGATGAGGCGTAATGAACGAATCCAATGTTATATAAACTTTCCCCTGTTTTTTTATCGTTTGTTTCCTCAAGATATATTTGAAGTGCCTTATTATAATGGAATATAGCACTGTCAACCGACTTATTCTGGAAATAGAAATTAGCCAGATTAGAATGTGCAGTAGCAATGCCGTTCCTGTATTTTATATCCCTTGCAATATTCAGAGCAGATCGGAATCTGTTTAGTGTATGCTTTTTATCTCCTTTTGTATAGGATGCATTGTAACGGTTCAGGATCTCGACCTTTCGTTTTTTGTTTTTGGTTGAGTTCAATTTCTGTTCAAGGCTGTCAATATCGATCCCATAACTTAAATGTATGGAAAGACATATACCAATCACTGAAAATAATAGCCTGATCACTTAAATATATATATTTTAAGTAGCTTTAAAATTGATTAGAATTTAATCAATCAGCTTCAATTATTCTAAATTTATAATATGTTTTTATACCCTATTTCTATATATTTCGAAACTTTAAATCATTGAAAATAACCAATAAGATATAGTAGAGTGTTCAAAATTAGGTAATATAAATCATGGAATATAGAAATCTTGGAAAATCAAATTACAAAGTATCAGTTATTTCTTTTGGTGCGTGGGCTATAGGAGGATGGATGTGGGGAGGTGCTGATGAAAACGATGCTATTGACGCGATTAACACTGCTATTGACTCTGGAATGACCTCCATCGATACAGCACCAATATACGGATTTGGCAAAAGTGAAGAAATTGTGGGTAATGTAATCAAAGATAAAAGGGATAAAGTGGAAATCTTGACAAAATATGGTCTTCGCTGGGATACAGATAAGGGTTCCTTCTACTTTAAAAGTGCTAACTCTAAAGATGAAGAAGTTTCAATACATAGATACGCAGGCCCTGAGAGCATCATTCAGGAGTGTGAGAATAGTTTAAAACGCTTAAAAACTGATTATATAGATCTATATCAGATCCACTGGCATGATCCCACAACGCCAATAGATGATACTATGGAGGCCATTAATAAACTTAAGAAAGATGGGAAAATACTTACGGCTGGTGTCAGCAATTATACATCGGATCAGATGAAAGAAGCAGACGGCATCACTGAAATTGTTACAAATCAGGTACCTTACAGTATGGTACTTCGGGATATTGAAAAGGAATTAGTGCCTTATTGTCTTCAGAACGGGAAGGGGATATTAGCGTATAGTCCGCTTCAGCGTGGTGTCTTGACCGGTAAGATCACCACCGGATATCCGTTCAATCCTGGTGACCACCGTCCTCAAACACCTTATTTCAAGGAGCCCAATCTTTCCCGGATCAATGAGTTTCTAAAGAGAATTGAACCTATAGCCAGGGATCATGGTATAACGCTGGCGCAACTTGTTATTGCCTGGACAATAAAACAACCAGCTGTTACTTCTGCATTAGTTGGCGCCAGGAACGCCAAACAGGTTAAAGAAAACCTTAAGGCAGGTGAAATCGATATTGGTGAGGGAGACATCCTTACTATTAACAACTATCTTGAAGATCTTAGCCTGGATCTGAATGTTTGATCAGATTTTTTGAGGTTTTATTTTTTATCAATCTACTTATAATCCTGAAGCATGAAGGTAGGTTTATTATCAGATACCCATAACTTCCTGGATGAAAATATATTTAAGTATTTTAAAGAATGTGATGAGATCTGGCATGCAGGAGATATTGGATCTATTGAAATTGCAAATCAATTGTCAAATTTCAGGACATTCAGGGCAGTTTATGGGAATATTGATGGGCTTTCTCTAAGACACAAATATCCTGAAGAGTTAATTTTTGAACTTGAGGGCTTGAAAGTATTCATAATACATATTGGTGCCTACCCCCCGGGATATAATAAAAGTATTCGAAGTAGACTGGATGAAATAAATCCTGATTTATTTATTTGTGGACATTCGCATATAGCAAGAATTATAAATGATCCGGAAAGAAAATTATTGCATATTAATCCAGGTGCGGCAGGGAGGCAGGGCTTCCATCATATGAGAAGTATTATCAGGTTCAATATTTTAGGTGGAAAAATTGAAAATATTCAACTTATAGAATTGGGCAAAAGGGCATAAAAAAATCCCGCGATGCGGGATTACTAATAAAATACAATATCTATATTATTCGCCTTATTCTTTTTTAGCTGCAGGATTTTTGGTTGCTTTTGTGGATTCTTTCTCAGTACTTTTAGCCGATACTGATTTCTCTTCTTTAGCCTTATCTTTTTTATCTTCCGTCTTTTTTACTTTATCTTCTACTTCTTCAGCCTTAGTTTCTACCTTTTCAGTTTTGTCTTTAGCATTAGGCTTTTCCTCTTCTGGTTTAGCTTTCGCCTTTGCACCTTTAGGTTCTGTCTTTTCTGTTGCAGTATCGTTTTTCTCAACTTTCGCTTCTGTTTTTGGGGAGGATTTCGTATCGACTACCTGTTTTTCCTGCTTTTCGGTTTTGTCAACATCAACTTCAGAAGCCTTTGGTGTCTCCTTTTTGGTTGTCTTTTGCCCGAAAGCTGCTTTTATTTCTTCAATATCAATATTTTTCAAAGTAGGCTTTGTGGTCAACCTCTTTATTGATGATTTTCTTTGTTTTGCTTTTACCCTGTTTCTTAAGGCCTTTCTTTTTATTGTAGTTGTACTCATTATTCCCTTATTTAAAAACGAGGTGCAAATATAACCCATTAATGTTATAAATTAATAATACGAAGTGCTCATTTTATGAATATTTCCTAAATAGAAAATCTAATTCGCCCGACACACAATTAATAAATTTAAAAATCCCCCCAAGGGTCCCATATTCACTAAGAGAATTTCTTTAACAAACAGCTGTAAATAACAATTATCCTGAATCAGAAATACTAAATTTTAAAAAATATCAACCAAAGTTGGATTATCTGGAACCTTTTTTTGAAAAAAAACCTTATTATAATTAAGGAGGTTCTATAATATCGATGATATTTATTCAGTAAATAACTTACTTAATAGTGAATATTGATCTAAATTGCATCTAGAAAATTCTACAAATATGGATGGAAAATTTATTGATAGATTATATGCTACCCATCAGGAAATGGATCCACTTCCTTCAAGATCAGCTATATGCAAATTCACTGAGGGGCTTCTAGATTTCTTATTCCCTCAATTAAGTGAGAAGAGGTTTCACAACCGGGAGGAGCTTAAGGTTTATGCTGATATTTTAACGAATGACCTGAAGATAATCTTTTTAAATACCCATTCCTATTTGGATAAACCAGCTGAGGAAATTGTTAATGCTTTTTTTGATGCCGTTCCGGCAATATATGATCAGTTGATTGATGATGCCCAGGCAATTCATGATGGTGATCCGGCTGCTGTGAGCAGGAACCAGGTAATCAGAACATACCCTGGATTTTTAGCAATAGCTTGTTATAGAATCGGACATGCCTTCTGTCAAATAGGCGTTCCATTATTGCCCAGAATATTAACCGAATATGCACATTCCAGGACAGGAATAGACATACACCCCAAAGCCACAATCGGGACAAATTTCTGTATAGACCATGGAACAGGAATAGTAATTGGAGAAACAACCAAAATCGGGGACAATGTGAAGATATATCAGGGTGTAACATTGGGTGCCTTAAGTGTCAAAAAGGAAATGGCCAAAATTAAGCGACATCCCACCATTGAAGACAATGTTGTGATCTATGCTGGAGCAACAATACTTGGTGGAAACACAATAATTGGCCGGAATAGTATTATTGGAGGAAACGTATGGCTGACAGAGAGTATACCTCCAAATTCAAGAGTATATCATAAATCCCAGATCGAAGTCAGGGATGGAATTAATAGTGTGTCATAGATATAAAATTTTATAAATAGATTTTTAAGAGGAAGTTTAATTTTTTAATCCTAAATAATAGCATCATGGAAGAGCTTATGCAATTAATAGGTATTGTCAAACACAAAGGCCAAAGAAGCCTTCAATTAGTGAATCAGAATTTCAGAAAAAAGGAAAAATCAAAGGATAATATTCTTTATAATGGTCTCCTGAATAAAGAATATCAAAATGAAGAGGAGGCAGCAAAAAAACTATTTAAAACTGATCCTGGAAACAGAAATTTCAGAAATACGAAAGCAAAACTTAAACAGAAACTTTTAAACAATCTTTTTTTCCTGGATTATCAGAAATCTGAATATACTGCCTATCAAACTGTTTATTATGATTTATTAAATCAGTTACATCAAATAAAAATTTTATTATTGGAAGGGGCCAGCTGTATCGCGATCAGGAAAATCCCTTCTCTTGCTAAGACCGCCGTTGAATTTGAATTATATGAGATTGCATTAGAATCACTTAAATTGATCAGGAATGAATATTCACGAATGGGTAAATGCACCCCATTAAGCATTTCTGAAAATGATATTCAAAAAATTATACCCAAAAAGAATATTGTTGATCAATGCGAGGACATTTATTATGATACACTTGTGCTGATGAATAAATCAATAAGTTCATGTGAAAAAATATTAGATGATATCCCGAAAAGAATTGATAAAATTGAGAAATTATCAAAAAAGCATAAAATAAAAAGACTGGATATACTTGCTCAGAAATTGAAGATAGCATATTATTCAGTTCTACAGAACCAAACTGGCATATTAAAGATATCCACATATCTTGAAACCGAGTATTTGTCAAAAGATAATTCAAAAATTAAAGTTGACCTGCAATACAAAGAAATTGTTTTTCTTAAGCTGCATGCACTGTACGTGCTAAACAATACCGAAGAGGGGATTAAATATGCTTTCAATACTTCAGATATTTTTAAATCCGGACATGATGACTGGTTCCGGTTTAAAGAATATCAATTCCTTATATTAATGAAGGCCGGGAAATTCCATCAGGCGACTAATGTATTCCGTTCGGTAAGAATAAATAAAAACTACCATAAGATTGATGACATCGACAAAGAACGATGGACCATATACCGGGTATATCTATTATTTGTAAATGACAGTAAGCTGGTTAAGTGGGGATTCGATTTAGAAAAATATAAAGAAGAAATCCCGAGATTTAATAAGGAATATCAGGGATATAATATTGCCACTTTAATCATACAGTTTTTACTATACTTCAGAGAAGCAGACATAAGAAATTTAAAGATTAAATTAAACCACTTATCTAAATTAAGTTCTGTCCATTTAGACAAAAGACATAATTACAGGAACAGTATATTTATCAGGATGCTGGAAATAATAGACGAAAAGAATTACGATTTTAAATCTATTTCAGAAAAAGGATCAAATTATCTTAAAAAACTATTAAATACTCAAATTCCTCCAGATTGGCATCAGGAGTTGGAAATTATACCATATGATATATTATGGGAATATGTTTTGAATATCCTGGAGACAAATAAATATTATCTCCACTACCGGTTTTATAATCTTCATGAAGTTTAATATAAGGTCGGAATATATATATTTTCACAATCTTTTAATCTGAATCTGGAAGGGAATTCTATATCCATTTGATTTACATTATCTGCGTCTTTTAATCCATATTGCATAACCGCTTCTTAGCTACAATGTAATCTTCCCAAATCTCATGGATGATCTCCGCAGCCGGTTTAATATCAGCAATCATGGAGGATGCCTGGCCGATTTCCAATTCTCCATCACTGATATTTCCAAAAAACATACCTTGTTTCGATCTTCCCTTTCCCAGTAATTGAGATAGTTCTGATTTACTGGCACCTTTATCCTCAGCCAGTTGTACAGAGTTATAAAAATCATTTTTAATGAGTCTTACTGGAATCAGTTTCTTTAGCGATAGTTGTGTATCCCCCTCCTTCAGACTGATTATTTTCTTCTTAAAGTTTAGATGAGCTGAAGATTCTGTAGAAGTGACAAATCTCGATCCTATTTGGACAGCATCAGCACCGAGAGCCATTACCGCCAGCATAGATCTTCCTGATACGATACCTCCTGCAGCTATAACAGGCAATTTGGTATTTTCTATTACATTTGGGATCAGACACAATGTGGTTGTTTCATCTTTTCCATTGTGACCTCCTGCTTCAAATCCTTCAGCTACTATTGCATCTACTCCAGCCTCCTCACTTTTTTTAGCGAATCGTGAAGAGGATACGACATGAGCAACCTTGATGCCTTTTTTCTTTAGCAAGCTCGTCCAGGTTTTGGGATTCCCGGCAGAAGTAAATACAATTTGAACACCTTCCTCAATGATTACTTTAATATGCTCTTCAATTTCAGAATATATTAATGGTAGATTTACTCCAAATGGATTTATAGTAGCATTTTTACATTTGATAATGTGTTCCCGAAGTATTTCTGAGGACATCGAACCGGAACCTATTAATCCGAGTCCACCTGCATTACTTACAGCTGAAGCCAAGCGCCAGCCACTGCACCAAACCATTCCGGCCTGAATGATAGGAAATTCAATATTAAACAAATTGCATATTCTATTGGTCACCTGATAGAATCTTAGATTGAAAATATTTTGTGAATCTATTTAATATGATACAATTATATCTATGTTATCTGTTAATTTTGCACATATGATATCCAGAGATTTCATTTCGAAATTACTTATTTGGCGGATAAAACATATTAAAAGCCCCACCTTTGTAATTATATTGAGTGTTGTAATTGGTATACTTGCCGGTCTGGCAGCTGTCATACTGAAGGGAACCGTCCATTATATCCAGTCTTTTTTAAAGAGTGGTTTCTTGCCTAACTATACCTACTTCCTCTATCCTCTGATAGGCATTGTTCTTACCGTAATCATTTCAAGATATATATTTAAAGAGAAGTTGGGTCATGGTATTACAGATATTATATATTCCATCTCCAAGAAATTAAGCCTGGTCAAACAAAGTAAGATATACAGCAGGATGATAACCAGTGCGGTAACGGTCGGATTTGGGGGTTCTGTTGGTTTGGAGGCACCAATTGTTGTTACTGGATCTGCAATTGGATCAAACGTATCAAGGTTCATGCATATGAACTACAATCATCGGACTTTGTTAGTTGGATGTGGTGCAGCTGCCTCCATTTCAGCTATATTTAATTCCCCAATCGCGGGGGTAATTTTTTGCTTCGAGGTTATCCTGACTCAGATTACTATTAAGGGATTTATTCCATTGCTGATTGCCTCTGTCTCAGGCTCACTCGTATCGCTCGCCTTGTCTGGAGAAGAAATACTCTTTTCTTTTGATCTTAAAGATACGTTTAAAGCTGCCGATACACCTTACTATATTCTTCTGGGGGTTATTTGCGGATTTATCTCGTTGTATTTTACCAAAATGATGTATATCATCGAGAATAGGATCATAAAAATTAAGAACTATATTGGCAGGGGACTACTGGGAGGTATTCTTCTTGGGATAATTATCATATTACTACCTCCAATATACGGTGAAGGATACGATACTATTAAGGCCTTGTTGAATAACAATGAAAGTGATATTCTAGTCAATAACCTATTTGTAACTGACTATAATAATCTTATTGTTTTTGGTATCTTTCTGGCAGGAATCGTCCTGATCAAACCAATAGCTACGGCACTGACCATTGGATCGGGAGGCAGTGGGGGAATATTTGCTCCATCACTCTTTCTGGGGGGAGTTACAGGTTATTTAAGTGCTTTGACAATAAATAATATTGCAGGTTCAAACATAGTAAGCATTTCGAATTTTACACTTGTTGGAATGTGTGGCGTAATGAGCGGGGTATTACATGCCCCGCTTACCGGAATATTCCTTATAGCAGAGATCACAAGTGGTTATACACTGTTTGTGCCATTGATGATTGTATCGGCAATATCATTCATAACAATTTCCTATTATGAGGAGCACTCTCTTTATACTAAGAATCTGATTGAGCGAGGCGATTATAACCCGTATGATAAGGATAAACAGGTTTTAAGCAATATTCCATTGGATAAATTAATTGAAAGAGACCTTTTAACAATTGAGCCAGAGAGAAAACTAAAACACCTGATCAAAGTCGTTCGAAAATCCAAAAGGAATATTTACCCTGTGGTTAGCAAAGATAAAATCCTGGAAGGGATCATTATGCTTGATGATATCAGGGAGATTATGTTCGATGAGGAAGCTCAAAAAATAACGGATATCAAAAGTCTGATGCATAGTCCGCCAGATACTGTAAACCTGAATGATAGTATGCATCAGGTTATGAGAAAGTTCGAAAAAACCGGTGCCTGGAACCTGCCTGTATTATCTGAAGGCAAGTATGAGGGATTTCTTTCAAAATCAACCATTTTTAATGCTTACAGGAATAACTTAAAACGAAAGAAATATGCCTGAATTCAAAGTACAAATTTCCAGGTTTGCCATATTATTTTTTGTTTCAGCTAAAATTTAAATATTATACTTAAATTATTAACATTTGCATAACTCTGTCATAATGAGGGAGTTATCCACAGGAATTTAATTTTTTAATTATGTTATAAAATGCTGATATTCAGGCGCTTATACATTAATCGAAAAAAAGTGTGGATAAGTTTGATAAATTGTGGATAAAAAATTTGCTTTTTTTAAAATATTAATTTTGGCCTTAATCATTGTAAAATTCAAAATAAACTTTCAAATATCAGGTCATTTTTATAGTAATTCTTAAAATGCATAAATATAATTTAAAGAGGCCCTCATATTACTTTTAAGGTAAGATCAAATTCCATATTTTTATTAAAAATTATTTTACTTGATTAGCCGAACATTAAGAATACGTATTTCATTTATTCTTGGGGTTATCAGCTTTTTACTGCTGTCTGCCTCAGGATTAGTATTAACTTTCTCAAAGTATAATGATATACCCACCGGGATTCCACATTTTCTTCCTCATTTAGCCTTTATCATTTTTTTCCTATCCTTATATGTTTTTTATCATTATCACCTGGGTAGATTAAAGAATGCAAATTTACAAGATCTATTATGGAAGGTATTTGTTACTGGATTGATAGCAACAATATTATCACTTGGATTAATACTGTTTGAATTCCTGTTTAGGAATAATAGAATAGGCCAAAATCCCCTCTTTATTAATTTCATATATTTTCTAAACCTGGGTTTAATTTTAGCCTTTCTGCTATCCACATTTGTAGTTTGGGAACGATTTATATTTTATCAGAAATCCAAGCGCCTCGTTTATTCCTGGAAATCATTTTTATATCTTTTACTACTTTCCCTGTTTTTAATATTTCTTCAAATTGGCTTTGGTGATCCCATCTTTTATATCATCATCGGGATGTCATTTATTATCAGTATCTATTTTTCGGTGAATTTGAAGTGGGTTGCTTACCTGAATTACAAGCAGAAATGGAAAAGCATATTGCTTTTTATTTTGGTTGCAATCTACCTCGGGTATTTTATAAAGCGGATCTTGGATGATTCAAGTGATGAACTGGAGCTGGACTTGTTTGATAACATTACCACGCTTATCATATTTATTTTTGTTTTTGTATATGCCATAACTTCCATACTTGTTTTGTTATTTAATTTACCTACCTCCTCAGTTTTTGAAAAGAAGTTAGAAGAGATAATTAATTTTCAACGCTTAAGCCAATCCAGAAATACCGGTAAAAACAAGGAGGAAGTTTATGAAATTTTATTGGAGAGTGCTGTTAGTGCTGTAATGGCAGATGCTGCCTGGTTGGATATTGACCAACCTGGTTCGCTTGAAACAAAACAGCTCACATATAAAATAAAGAAAAAAGATATTCCCGATGTTCTTGACCATATTCCAAAAGGGAAAATCAAAAAACTGCTTAGTTCGGATCCTGTTAAGAATCTAAGAACAAATCGTTATATATCCTCAATTCGAGATTACAAGTACCGGTCCATTCTGGTGTTTCCAATTTACATACAGAATGATTCTCTAGGAACCTTAAATCTATTAAAGGAGATCAGTGATGGTTTTAATGATGAAATGATCGATATCATAGGTACTTTCATTAACCAGGCATCCATTTCTATTGAGAATTTTAACCTGATAGATGCAGCTGTAGAGAACGAAAGGTATAAGAAGGAACTAAATATTGCTAAAACAGTACAAAGAAATCTGCTTCCGGCAAAACTTGAGCAAAGCGATTTCTACGATATCATAGGTTACTCTGAATCAGCCGATGAGGTTGGAGGTGATTATTATGACATCTTTAAGATCAATGAAGATAAAACTATAATCATTATAGGGGATGTTTCCGGGAAAGGGACTTCAGCAGCCTTCCATATGTCCCAATTGAAGGGAATATTTCATAGCCTGGTACAATTGCAATTATCACCAAAGGATTTTTTAATTTATGCAAATAATGCACTAGCTAAAGGATTGGATAAAAATTCATTTATTACAGCAGCATATTATATTATTGATAGGACTAAAGGATCTGTGGTATTTTCGAGAGCAGGACATTGTCCGACACTTTACTACGATCATGGAAAGAATTCTGCTAATTATTTTTATGGTATTGGCCTCGGATTGGGGATAATTAGAAACAATGAATTTTATAGATACGTTAACATAGATAAGATTGAATACAATCCGAAAGATATTTTGGTTTTATTTACGGATGGAATTACTGAGGCGAGAAATATAAAGCAGGAAGAATTTGGATACGACAGGTTGAAAAACATAATCGTTGAAAATGCAGAATCATCACCGAATGAAATTAAGGAAGCAATAGTTAAGGAAATGTATTCTTTTTGTGGAACAAATGCCCTGGAAGATGATTCAACATTAATTATAATAAAGTTCAAGGAAAACAAAACTTAGTTTATTTATAAGCGTAAAAAAGCATGATTACAATTCAAACTAACAAGGAAGAAGATTTTTGTATAATTAAAGTCAGTGGTGATGTTGATGCAAGTTCATCTATTCACCTGGATAATAAAATCGGGGAAATAATTAAGATTGAGAAGAAGATCCTTGTGGATTGTAATGATCTACAATATATTTCTTCTGCTGGATTGGGTGTTTTTATGTCATATATTCATGAAATGGAGGAAGGCGAGATAAAAATGGTATTATTTGGTCTTGGGAATAATGTTAAGAATGTATTTCATATACTTGGTCTGGACCAATTAATTAATATGGTTGAATCTAAGGAGGATGCAAAGAATTTAGTTGATGCGATATAATTACTCGGCACAGTGTTCAAAAAAGAATCTTGCTGATATCAGAAGTTTTATGAGCAAGACTTTGAATAATCATTTTAAATCAGAGATTGATATACACCATATGGTCCTTGCCGTGGATGAAGTATGTGCCAATCTTATGATTCATTCCCATAATTGTGATCCCAATAAATCAATCGACCTTTTTGTTGATGTTAAAAAACGCGAAGTAATAATTGAAATACAAGATACCGGCAATGGATTTAATATAAAGAATTATCAGGAACCAACCATCAAGGAAATAATTGTAGAAAAAAAGAAAGGTGGACTTGGTTTGATGTTGGTTAAAAGAATCATGGATAAAGTAGAATTTATAAAGATCAACAATAGCAATATTTGTCGCCTCAAGAAAAAGATCCTCACCACAAAATAAAGCCCTTTTATTCAGTTTTCATTCATATTTTCTGCTTAAAATTATGTAAAATTGCACTCTATTAATATTGCGTACGTGCTGATTATGAGAGGATTATGCCTGTTAATGTTATCTGTTATTACCCTTAGCTGTTCATCGATCAAACAGGATTCAATTGATACTTCTACAATTTTCGATATTAATGGTTCACCTGTATCAGTAGAAGAATTTACCTACAACTTAAACAAAAATATAGGTAATACAGATTCATCCATTACAAAAGAAGAAATTGACGAATACCTTGATTTGTACATTAACTTCAAATTAAAGGTCAAGGAGGCTGAACAAAAAGGTTTGGATACAACAGACTCTTTTATAAATGAATTTAATAAATATCGGGATCAATTAACTGAATCATATCTTAAGGATGATTCAATTATTATAAAGCTAGTTCAGGAAGCTTATGATCGAATGCTTTATGAAATTGATGTTTCACACATTATAATCAGAATTCAGAATCAGAATGATCCAGTTGACACGTTACAAGCTTTTGAGAAAATTACACATATTTATGATCAATTAAATTCAGGGGCTGATTTTCAGGAGCTGGCGATAGCGTATTCACAGGATCCTTCAGTAAGGACCAATAATGGAAATCTGGGATATTTTACAGCACTTCAGATGGTATACCCATTCGAAACTGTAGCCTATAATACTCCTGTGGATCATTACTCAGATCCTTTTAAAACCAGGTTTGGATACCACATCTTAAAGGTAAATGACATAAGACCTGCCAGAGGAAAAGTTCAGGTTGCTCATATCATGTTGAGATTCAGAAACAATTCAAGTGCAAGTGATTCCTCAGCTATCAAAGAGAGGATATATAAGATTTATAATTCACTAAAAGAAGGAGATAACTGGGATACTTTATGTAAAAATTTTTCGGAGGACTCTAATACAAAAAACCAGGGTGGCATGCTACAACCATTTGAGACTGGAAGGGTAGTCCCTTCCTTTTCTGAAGCAGCTTTCAACTTAAAACATTCCGGAGATATTAGTGAACCTGTATTAACTCCATATGGTTGGCATATAATTAAATTAGTCCAAAAAATTCCTGTTAAACCGTACACTGAAATAAAAGATGAAATTACAGAAAAGGTAAAACGTGATTCCAGATCAGAATTAACCCATACTTACTTAATCAGGAAATTAAAAAAGGAAAATAATTTCAAGTTGAATGATGAAACGCTTAATAATTGTCTGGCAATGGCTGATAGTAGTTTAATTGAGGGAAAATGGACTTTTGATACTACTATTTCTTTGTTGCAGGAATATATTTTCTCAATAAGGGATAGCAATTATTTAGTTAATGATCTTTTCAAAAATATTAGAATAAAACAGGTTAAGAATAATATAGATCCTGTGGTTTATATGAATCAATTCATAAACACTTATATCGATGATCAATTGATCGAGTATGAAAAAGCTCACCTTGCGGAAAAATATTTTGACTATAAAATGTTAGTCAGAGAATACAGGGAAGGAATTCTTTTATTTGAATTGATGGATCAGGAAGTCTGGAATAGAGCCATTATTGATACTACGGGGCTGAAACAGTATTTTGACAGGAATTCAGAAAATTATAAATGGGGAGAACGCATTGATGCTATAATATTCAGATCCGAGAAAATCGAAGATATTAACCTGGCCCGTATATACCTGGCAAAGTTATTCTACCCAGTTTTTGAAGATACACTATATGTTTCAGTAACAGAAAATGAGAAAATTATCAATTTTTTTGAGGATGAAATGGATAGTCTTTATCAGATAGTCATTCATGACTCAACTTATTTTCTTGAAGTTTCATGTAACTATGATGTTTGGGATCAGTTATATAATTTTATAAAATCCAAAGGCCTGTTACTTGAAAAGTTCGTTTATCGGGAAGTTGAAGGAGATACTTCAGGATTTAACATTGTTTCTAACTCGAAAAAATGGGTTGAAAAGGAAATTAATGGAAATTCAGCTTTAACTTTGCTGGTCGAATCAGGATTATATGAAAAAGGGGATCATGATATAATTGATTTGGTTGATTGGAATCCTGGCACATACGACTTATCCATTGAAAATATGGAGTATCTGGTATATATAAATAAAATGATGCCAGCCAAAAACAAAGACCTGAATGAAATTAGAGGGCAGGTAATTGCAGATTATCAAAATTACCTTGAAGATATGTGGATTAAAAAATTAAGGAGTAAGTTCACTGTAAGCATAAATGATAAAGCCTTATCAAAGATTTATGAACAATACAAGGTTAATTAAATTAGTGCCAATTTATTTGCTTGTTTTTTTTTCCTGTGACATTATTAACTTTAAAGACAATGATGCAGGATTGAAGTTTAGTGATAATGCAACCATTAAACCAATAGCAAGAGCACACGATCAATATCTTTATTTTGATGATCTTGAGGGATTAATTCCTTCGGATATTTCTAAGGCTGATAGTGCCAATCTTATTCAAAGGTATGTGAAAAGCTGGATAAACAAACAATTGGTGATTTCTGAAGCTTCTGATAAACTGAATCTCGGTGAGGTTGAGATTGAAAGAAAAGTACTGGATTATAGATATGCACTTATGATTCATGAGTATCAGAAATTGTATATCAATGATAAACTTGAAAAGGATGTATCACCTGCTGAGGTAGAAAATTATTATCTTGAAAATATGGATAATTTTCAGCTAAGGCAGAATATTATTAAATGCCGATATGTTAAATTGGCGAAAGAAGCACCAAAGCTGAATGTATTCAAAAGATTATTCAGTTCTGAAGGTGAAAAGCAATTTGAAGAATTGAAGTCTTATTGTTACCAGTATTCGACTACATTCCATCTTGATTCCACTTGGGTTAATTTTGATGAAGTTATAGAAAATACTCCAATGGTAACACTTGATAATAAGATTCAATTTCTTAGAAGAACAAATTATTATGAAACTTCAGATGATGATTTTCAATATTTTTTAAAGATTCTTGATTATAAAATTTCGGATGAGATTTCTCCAATGGAATGGGTATATGACGATATTGTGAGGATTATTATTAACAAAAGAAAAGTAGAACTGGCAAAAGAACTAGAAGAAGGAATATATGAAAGGGCAGTACAAAACGAAGATTTCGAAATATTTAATAATTAACCTTTTTCTTGTTGGCTCCTTACTTTACTTAAGCCCTGCTTTGCGGGCTCAATACAGTAAAGGTCAGATGATCGACAAGATAATTGCAAAGGTTGATGACTATATCGTTCTTAAATCTGATTTGGATAGGTCCTACCTGGAGTTTGTTTCAAGCGGGCAGGAAGGTGGAGAGGATGTCAAATGTGGGATTTTTGAAAGTCTTGTTGTGACTAAGTTATTGGTTGCCAAAGCCGAAATAGATTCGGTTCTGGTACTAGATGAAGAAGTTCAGATGAATCTTTCTCAAAGAATGCAGATTATCCTGTCACAAATAGGTTCAGAAGAGAGACTTGAAGAGTATTATGGAAAGACAGTCGAGGAGTTTGAAGAGGAACTGTTTGATGATATTAAGGAGCAGTTAATAGCTGATAAAATGCAACGAACCATCACGGAAGGCGTTACTGTAACTCCTTCTGAAGTAAAGCGGTTCTTCAACCGCATTCCGGTTGATAGCCTTCCATTTTTCTCTACTGAAGTTTCTATCGGACAGATTGTTGTTATTCCGGAAGTTGGTGAGAATCAAAAGGAACAAGCCAAAAGTAAATTATTGGATATTAGGGACAGGATCGTTAATGGTCCGGATCTTACTTCGACATATGGAGATTGGACCCTGACGTTAAAACCTGGGAATGTTCTTGAACTTAACGATAATCTCGGCAATAATTATACTGGATCATGGGAGTATGCTGTAAATGACAGATTATTGACATTAACCTTGAATGAGATCAGTTTTACTGCCAATGAATTTCAGTTTGTTTGGAAACTAACAAAATATGGAAGGGATAGTTTAAGATTTGAAAATAATGATATAAATAACACATCGAAATTTACAGCCGTTAAACTGGATAACCAATCCAGGGAATCGCCTGTTATTAATTTAGATTTTATTCTTGGTTCCTGGAAAATTACCTCCTTTAATGGAGATGGCCAGGAATTTGCTGAATTGGCCAGGGAGTACTCGGAGGATCCGGGATCAGCCCGATTTGGTGGAGATCTGGGATATGCCGCTCGTGGAACAATGGTGCCGGAATTTGAAGCGGCGGCCATGACCATGAAACCGGGTCAAATTTCAAAACCTATTGAAACGGATTTTGGATTCCACCTGATACAGTTATTGGACAGAAGAGGAAATGAATACAATTCCCGCCATATATTAATAAGGCCAGATTTCACTGCGCTTGATTTCGATAAGGCTGAAGATTTTCTTGATAGCCTGAAAAATGCAATTCTTTACGATAGTCTGATTTTCGAAAAGGCTGCCAAAGAATTTTCGGATGATGATGCTACCTCAGGGAATGGAGGATTTCTAGTAGACGCCTCTGGCTCGAGCAGGGTATCTGTTGAAGATCTTGATCCGGTTGTTTTCTTCACTATCGACACCATGGAAGTGGGACAGATTTCCAATCCTATGCGTTACAGGATGCAGGACGGGAAGGAAGCTGTTAGGATATTGTACTACAAAGACCGGCTTAGACCTCATAAAGCCAATTTAAAAGAAGACTATCAGAAAATTCAGATGGCCACTATGAATGAAAAAAGAAAAGAAGTCATGGAACAGTGGTTTGACAGGGCAAAAAATGAAGTATTCATTCAAATCGATGACGATTACAAGTATTGTAATGTTATGGAATGATTTTCTGACAAATTAATTTCAATATCTATAAGTGTATGAAAGATATCAAATCAGATGTAGAAGCAGCCGACAATCTTGTAAAATCCTATCAAAAATTGAATGAAGAAATTTCCAAAATTGTCATTGGTCAGGATGAAGTAATCAAGCTGGTATTAATATCCATTTTCTGTCAGGGGCACAGTTTATTGGTTGGGGTACCAGGCCTGGCGAAAACACTTCTCATAAAAACCATTTCTGAAGCTCTGGACCTTAGCTTTAACAGGATACAATTTACACCTGATCTTATGCCTTCAGACATTCTGGGATCAGAAACATTGGATATCAATAGAAATTTCCAGTTCATAAAAGGACCTGTATTTGCAAATATTATCCTTGCCGATGAGATCAATCGAACACCACCCAAAACTCAAGCCGCTCTTTTAGAATCCATGCAGGAATACTCTGTAACAATAGCCGGTCATTTTCATCAGTTGGACCGTCCATTTTATGTGCTCGCTACTCAGAATCCGATTGAACAGGAAGGAACATACCCTTTACCGGAAGCCCAGTTAGACAGATTTATGTTCAATATTCTGCTGGATTATCCATCCTTCAAGGATGAAGTGGAAATTGTAGAAAAGACAACTACTTCGCGTATTGTTGAAATCAGCAAGGTCATGGGGAAAGATGAGATCCTGTTTTATCAGGATTTAATTAAGAAAGTCCCTGTTACGCCTAATGTTGTTGAGTATGCTGTAAATCTTGTGCATAAAACGAGACCGGGTACAGAAAGTGCCGCCCAGATCTCCAATGATTATCTTGATTGGGGTGCCGGCCCCAGGGCTTCACAGTTTCTAATTACCGGGGCAAAATGTGCATCCTTATTAAATGGCAAGTATTCTCCTGATATTGAAGACATCAGGGACATTGCTAAACCTGCACTAAGGCATCGGATATTGAGGAATTTTAAAGCTGAGGCGGAAGGAATAACTGTGGATAAAATAATAGAAGAACTTCTTTAATCCTCTTAAAACTCGTTAGTAATTGTTAGAAGGTTTTCATTAAGAATAGTGCGGTATTGCCTTAGAGGAAATGTAGCAGGCCCTCCGGTAGGAAATCCATTGAAATCAAAGGTAGAATTACAGCAGGAATCGATTAAGAATAATGTAGATTTATCCACGCTTACATCCGCACAATCATCATAGGGTTGAAAGGTACAATTTCTCTCGATCGCAGTAAACTGGTTTAAAGATTGCCTGTAAATGATAATACCTCTCACGCCAGCATTCAGATAAGCATAACCTCCAATCAGGTTGAGGGATTGGTACTGATAATTATTCAGATTTATCGTTTCATTTACGATAACAATAGGAATTCCATCTTCAATTGTTTGATCATCACATGCCTGGAATCCTAGAATTGAGAAAAGTAGCAGATAAAAATATTTTAGTACTCTTGCCATCAATACAAAGAGGTAAACTGTTTTAAGAATCTGATATCATTTTCTGTGAATAACCTGATATCTTTTATCTGGTACTTTAACATGGTTATTCTTTCAATTCCCATACCGAAGGCAAATCCGGTATATTTATCAGGATCGATATCACAGTTTGATAGAACATTTGGATCTACCATGCCTGCCCCACCAATTTCAACCCACCCTGAATATTTGCATATTGGGCATCCCTCTCCATGGCAAATAAGACAGGTGATATCAAGTTCTGCACTCGGTTCTGTGAAAGGAAAATAGGATGGACGGAATCGAACTTTAGTCTCTTTCCCAAACATCTCACGGGCAAAGTAATACAATGTTTGCTTAAGATCTGCAAAACTTACATTCTCATCAACATATAGTCCTTCCACCTGATGAAATATACAATGTGCACGTGCAGATATAGCCTCATTCCTGAATACCCTTCCAGGAGATAAGGTCCTTATAGGTGGATCGGTCTGTTCCATAACCCGCACCTGTACAGAGGAAGTATGCGTACGCAATGCAATGTCGTCACTTTTATCGTCTGCTTTACTTGGTTTTTCGATAAAAAAAGTATCCTGCATCTCCCGGGCAGGGTGGTTGTGCGGAAAATTTAAGGCTGTAAAATTATGCCAGTCGTCCTCGATTTCTGGTCCTTCCGAAACATTGAACCCTATTCGTTCAAAGATCTCTATGATCTGTAATTTAACCGATGTAAGCGGATGAACTGTCCCAAGGGTATTCTGAACAGGAGGAAGGGAAAGGTCTAAGCCACTTGATTTTGATGATCCCTCCTGGGATTTAAGAGCAGATACCAATTCCTGAAATCTTGATTGCGCATCATTTTTGAGATCATTCAGGGCTTGACCAACAGCTTTTTTTTGATTGTTGGGTATTGATTTGAACTCATCAAAGAGATTTGACATGATTCCCTTTCGGCTTATAAATTTCAACCTGAAAGACTCCAGTTGATCATTATCCAATGCACTGAAATCCTTTATCTCCTCTTTGATAGTTTTTATTTTCTCAAGCAAATCCATGATGATCTTCTACTTATGCAGAATTTTTATTGTTTTATTGGATTGGCAAAATTAAAGTTTTTTTAATTAAAAAATCATTCTCAGCCTATTAAAGCCGTATTACACTGCAGATTGCATTAGTTAATGGCTGATTTAATAGATATGCATACATCAAATGTATTTATTTACCTATTAAATAAGCTTATATATCGTTAGACCAGATTTCTATAAGCTACAATCTCCCGCCGTTTAACATTGATAAACCCACTTTAGATTAACCAGATATCTTAATATATTTTTTGGATAGTATTCTATCGGTGTATAATTAAACTGGTTCAATAAGTGGTACAATGTGATTTGTAAAGGACCGCTAAATTATCATTTGATCAAAGTGGTTTATTTTAGAACACAGAAGAATTAATTTTTCAATGAACAAAAAACCAACTGTAGAATTACATCGAGAAAATTATAGGACCGATATGCTAATTCAAATCTTATATTGAAAAATCAGTTATAAAAACAATTCCAGAGGGCATAAAAAAACTGCCTGATAAATTTCAAACACTTCCCTCTAAACCGAGATATGTTTTTTAAAACTTAAAAGGCAGTTTTTCTTAAGGGGAAAAAGCTTTTAGTTGATCAGGCTTTTCTCTTTCAAATAATTTACAACCATATCAGCACTATCTTCAAGAGAATGCTCACTGGTATCAATTACAAGCTCTGCATTTAATGGTTCTTCGTAAGGGGCATCTATCCCGGTAAATTCTTTGATCTCACCAGCCCTTGCCTTTTTGTACAATCCTTTTGGATCCCGGCTTTCAGCCACCTCGAGCGGAACTTTAACATATACCTCTACAAACCTTCCTTCTGGCACTAATTCCCGCGCTTTATCTCTATCTCCTCGGTAAGGTGAAATAAACGCAGTCATGGCTATAACTCCGGAGTCAGCAAACAGATTAGAAACCTCGCCGATTCTTCGGATATTTTCTTCCCTGTCAGCAGGTGAGAATCCCAGGTTCTTATTCAGCCCGTGACGGATATTATCTCCATCCAGGACATAACTGACATTTCCATTTTCAAACAGTTTTTCTTCGACTGCATGTGCCAAGGTTGACTTTCCTGATCCAGATAAACCTGTATACCATATAACTATGCCCTTCTGGTTCAGTAGTCTTTCTCTATCTTCCTTTGTAATGGCACCTGAATGCCATGTAATATTCGTTGCTTTTTGTTCAGCCATTTTTTCTATATTTATAAACTTTGATAATAATCCATTAGTATCTGCCCAATCTCAGGCCTTGTAAATTCCTTAGGTGGCATTTCGCCGTTGTCCAGCATCTCTCTTACTTTAGTACCACTGATCAGCACCCTGTCTTCTTTTCCATGTGGACATGTTTTCATTGAAGCCATTTCACCGCATCCATGGCACCAGAAAGTCCAGTCAATATTGAGTGGCTTGATGTGCAGAGCATCCTCAGGGATCTCGTCAAAGATCTTCTGTGCATCAAATGGGCCATAATAGCTGCCTACGCCGGCATGATCTCTTCCTATGATCAAAGCACTACAACCGTAATTCTGACGGAATATAGCGTGAAGCAAGGCTTCTCTTGGTCCACCATAGCGCATCTCCATTGGATAAACCTTTAGAACTACGTTTTCTTTGACATAATATTTGTCAATCAGTTCAGTGTAACATTTCATTCGTACATCCGCTGGTATATCACCTGGTTTCAATTTGCCTACAAGTGGGTGAATAAGTACGCCATCGCTTACTTCCATTGCAATCTTAGTTACATATTCATGTGACCTGTGGATAGGATTCCTGGTCTGGAAACCGGCAATCCTGATCCAGCCTTTTTCTTCGAATATAGCCCTTGTTTCAGCTGGTCTTGCATAATGGTCCCCGTACATTTCAGGATAAGGACCCTCACTGAATACTTTGACAGGGCCACCGAGGTAAACATCATGTTGATCATATATTTTAGCGACTCCAGGATGTTGATCATCATCGGTTCGGAAAACATTTACAGCCTCATGTTTTTTGTCATAATCGAACTTATCATTGATGACCATTGAGCCCATTAACTCATCACTTTCATCATCAACAAGTGCAATCTCAGCACCTATAGACAGTTCTTTTGCCTGTTCCTTTGAAACGGAAAGTGTAATAGGTATAGGCCATAAAGTGCCGTCTGCCATTTTCATATTGTTGACAACACCCAGGTAATCCTTTTCACCCATAAAGCCATCCAATGGGCTGAACGCCCCTACGGCCAGCATTATAAGATCGGATGTTTCTCTTGAATTTAACCGCACTTGTGGTAAATTTTTTGCATTATTCTTAGCTGCTTCCAGCTCGCTACCTTCAAGTAATAAAGGTTTCAATACGCCACCATGTGGTGGTACTAATTTTGAAGACATATTTAAAGAATTTTAATTATCGTATTAAAAAAATTGAATGCAAAAATA
>CBDUBA010000025.1:0-47228 GCA_965365275.1 uncultured Cyclobacteriaceae bacterium
CTTTTTTAATATATTATATAATGCTATTTTTCGTTCATTAAGCATATTATAATATTACACCAGGCTAGGTTTTTTTTAAAAAATGCAGAAAAAGAAGTTGTTCAAAACTAAGATTCTTTACAGTTTCATAATTGGTATATTTTTTCAGATAGTGATATCCTTACCACTATTTTCGAGCAATCTTCCTCCAATCATAGCATTTAGAATAAACGAGGGAAATCGGTATACCAACCAGACTAATATATCTCTTGAAATAAAATCTCTGAAACTGGGCGACAGTTTGATTGCTGAGATGAAGATCGGCCTTGATCCTTCATTAAGTGATGTTCCCTGGGTAAAATATTCAACAGATAAAGTCAATTTAACGCTTTCCGATGGTGATGGGGAAAAGACAGTCTATGCACAACTTCGTGATATTGCAGGCAATATGTCTCCAATTGAATCATCAAAAATAATACTTGATACTACCCCCCCACAAGATGTTCAGATATCCATCAATAATGATGAGAAATATTCAGGGGATGAAAAACGAAGAGTTCTGATCTATATCCGTTCTACTGAAGAAGATCTTGAGGAAATGATTTTCAGTAACAAAAGCGATTTTAGCGATTCGAAGTGGGAAAAAATGGGTGGTACTAAAAAATGGTCGCTTGATGGTGCAGGTGGAGATGGGAATAAAACAGTCTATGCAAAATTTAAAGATCGTGCAGGGAATATCAGCCAGATAGTTAGTGATGACATCATACTTGACACTAATCCACCGGAGCAAGGATCTATTGTGATTAACAATGATTCAAAGTTCACAAAAGACAACCGGGTTGTATTAAAAATACACGCCAAAGATGCGGCTATGGTCCGTATTGTAAGTTCTGGCAAATCAGAGACTTTTCCTTATGAAGTAAATGAGGGTCAGGAACACATGGAAATTGAATGGTCCCTTGATTCTGCCGAGGGGACCAAGGTTGTAAGGGTATATTTTATGGATGAGGCAAAGAACAGAACAACAGCAGTTATTCAAGATGAAATAATCTTTGATAAATCAGGCCCTCCTCCTCCAAATATCATAATAAACGGGGACAAAAGATTTACAAATCATAAAGAAGGGAAAGTAAATATTCGCTTAACCAGCAGGGTAAATCCTCTAACTGTTAAGCTGATGATAAGTAACCAAATAGATTTTCCAGACGCAAGCCCGCAGAACTTCAGGGATGTTATAAATAATTGGCAATTACCCGCTGAAGAGGACGGTATGAAAACAATTTATGCAAAACTTATAGACGAGGCAGGAAATCACTCCGAAATAGCTCAGGCAAAAGTCATTCTCGATAGAATTCCACCCAAGGTAATTGATGTTAATATTAATGATGGAAGTGCCTGGACAACCTCTGTAAAAGTGAATATAAATATGGATGTGGAAGATGTTTCTCATATGCAGATTAACAATACCAATGCCATTTCAAACATGGAAATATGGGAGAAATTTGAACCCACAAAAGTTGATTGGTCGCTTATCCCCGGGGATGGTCCTAAAACAGTATATTTGAGATTTAAGGATGAATCCAACAATATTTCAGAAGTTGTAAATGCAATGATCACCCTAGATACCAAACCACCAACAGGAGAGATCACAATAAATGAAGGTTCCAAGTTTGTAAACAATTCAGATAAACTCGTAAATATTAAAATTATTTCGGAGGACGGTAAAGGTTTTCAACTCACGAACAAACCAGATTTTACCGATATCAAATTGGAGCCATTTGTACCGGAAATCAATAATTGGGTACTTGATGGTGAGGATGGTGTAAAGACGGTTTTCCTCAGATTAAGGGACGAAGCCGGGAATTATTCAAATGTTATTACATCCTCCATTATACTTGATCGGGAACCACCCACTGAGTTAAACATGGTAATTAACGAAGGAAATGAATGGCTGACTAACTCTGCTCGTAAAGCAGGTGTTCAGCTAAGTGCCCGCGGAGCTTCTCACTTTGTGATCAGTGAAGATCCTGAGTTTACCGGGATAGAGTGGGAAACCTTTAAGAATGTAACCACATGGGTATTTTCCGAAAAAGAAGAGGAAAAAGAACTTTTCGCAAAGTTTAAAGATCCCGCCGGGAATATTTCAGAATTGATCTCAGATAAAATAAAACTGGATTATTCTCCTCCAGTATGTGAGGAATTTGTAATTGAAGATGAATCAGATTTCTGCAATAATCCTCAGAAGAAAGTAACCTTAAAAATAAAAGCCCCGGATGCTATAAAAATGGCTATATCCAATAATCCTATTTCAGATCCTACCAGCCCATCAATAATCTGGGAAGAGTATATAGAAGAAAAAGAATGGACCCTGGATGGTGAAGATGGTTTAAAGACCATTTACCTTGTACTGCAGGATGAAGCAGGTAATTATTCTGGCAGATATAGTGATCGTATAATATTAGACAGGGTTGGCCCAACCAATCCAACGGTTATATTTAATGCAAACCAAAAATTTGTTCAGCCAGGAGCCAGGAAGGTTCCCCTTGAACTTTCCGCTGAAGGAGCCGATAAGGTATTTATTACAGAAGATGCTAATTTCGAAGATGGCAGGTGGGAGCTTTTCGTTCCTAAAAAAGTGTTTGAAGTTTCCAATGGTGATGGTCTAAAGAATATTTATATTAAATTCAGAGACAAAGCCATGAATGAGACTGATGTTATCACAGGATCAGTAATACTTGATACGACCCCCCCCGAGGCATTGTCTTTCACCATAAATGAAGGCGAAAAATTCACGAACAGCAAAGACAAAAAAGTTACATTGAAGATCGAAGCATCTGAAGCAACAGAAATGAAAATAGTCCAACAGGGCCATGCACCAGGGGATTGGGAACCGTATTCTTCTCAGAAAGACTATGTACTACTGGGAGAAGATGGCAAAAAACAGATTGGAATTGCTTTCAGAGATGAGGCAGGCAATATAACTAAGCCTCTAAATTCAACCATTACACTTGACAGAACCCCTCCTAAACCTGAAAACTTTGTTATTGGTAACGGGCAAGGCTGGACAAACGATCCGGATAAAAAAGTAGATCTTCAGATCAAGGCAGAAGGCGCATATGAAATGGCCATCGGAACAGATCCGACCTTGAAAAGTATTTCATGGGAGCCCTATAAATCGGAGATCCGCAATTATATTTTACCTGGAGATGATGGTGAAAAAATATTATTTATCAGATTTAGAGATGAAGCGGGGAATGAATCTGCCGTTATTTCATCAAAAGTAAACCTTAAAAGGTCTTTTTAATTTTCGAAGGTGTAAAGTTCCTATTGGTAAGATTTTATAATTTAATGTTTGACAAGGTATAGTCTAGCCTGGATTTAATTTTTTTATACACACTTAAAAAAGAATAATATTGGACTAGAACCACCTTACCGGACCTTTCCATCCCTACAGTAATCCCTTTGTTAGAAGTGCCGGTACTTGGATCAACCACTTCATACTCATACTTTATGCCGGCAGGAACATATTTCACAACCAGATTAGACATTTTGAACTGCTGATTATTATGTTCCACAAATTTATAGGTATAATAATAGATTTTGGCTTTAAGGTCATCCATCATTATCTGAATAGCAGCATCACGGCCGGATTTGCCTTCATAATAAAATATCGTTTGTCCATTTAAGTGATCAGATTTATCAAATTCCTGTGGAATCGGGATCAAAATCCCGATGTCAGATATTTTTTCTTCCCGAAACAGATTTGTATCAACATTCATGCGGGCGCCTGTATTTGATATTAAACCTATTATTCCCGTTATTTCCCAGGTCATATTTTTATTTTTCCTGATGGAGAGTAAACATTCATCAATTTTTCCATTTTTTTCAAAATTGAATACTACCAGTACCGAGTGATTATCAAATACTTCGTAACATCTGCTAATCAATTTATTATTCGTATGATTATCCAGGAATTCATCAAAAGTATAGGCAAATGATTCTGATGAAGAGAAATCTATTGAATTGGATAATTTTTTTATTTCGGGATATACATCTTTATGATTAATCCATTGACCATTCCCGGTATAAACCATTCCGTCAGCAATTGACTTACTCAAACTCTCAATATTAGCTGACTGAACATCATCTTTGAATCTATTGGAAATTTCAATGGCGTATTCTTTGTCATCTACTGTCATATCATTCCAGAACATTTTTTGAGCCATACCATCTTGTAAAAAAAATGATATTAGAAAGATTACAGTTAAACAGGTCGATTTCACTTTTATTTCCTTTAATTTCTTAAACACAGTTCCGCAAATTTCCTAAAAATGAGTGTCACTTTTTACATTTGTCTGATAAATTAAATATAAACCTTATAAATAATATATCTTATCTTTAAAATACTGATCTTGATACTGTAAAACAAAATAATTGTATTTCAAGAAAATGGTTATTTACAGCTTTGATATCGTTAGGATATAAAATAATCTAGATGAAAATTTTACATAATTATCCCCTTTCCTCTTACAATTATTTTAAAGTTCAAGCTTATGCCCATGAGCTTATCCTTATTGAACGCGAGGAGGATTATGCTGAGTTAATCAATAGAAAAAACTTTAATAAGATACCATCTTTAATATTGGGTGATGGATCAAATATTCTTTTCACCAGGGACTTTGAAGGTACTTGTATTAAAACTGGTTTATCGGATATCTCCAAGATTAAAGAAAATGAAGAATATACATGGTTACGTATAGAAGCTGGCTTTAATTGGCATAGTCTAGTAGTCAAAACGATTGAAATGGGCCTGCAGGGACTTGAGAATCTATCATTAATTCCGGGAACTGTGGGTGCTGCTCCTGTACAGAACATAGGTGCTTATGGTGTTGAAATTGAGCAATTTATTGATCAGGTAGAAGCATTGGATCTTGAAGTGGGAGAAGTTTTACTTTTTAACGCCAGAGATTGCGAATTTGAATACCGGTCAAGTATCTTTAAAAACCGACTCAAAAACAGGTTCTTCATAAAATCGATAACGCTTCGATTGAATAAAAAACCATCATTTAATACATCTTACGACAAGATCCAGGAGACTTTGGAATTACTTAATCTGACAGAGATAAATGCTAAAAACATCAGTGATGCTGTTATCCACATCCGAAAAAGTAAGCTTCCTGATCCGGCTAAAACCGGGAACGCTGGAAGCTTTTTTAAAAATCCAATAATAGATAAAACTGATTTCGAAGGATTGAAAGCTGAATTCCCAAGGATTCCTTCTTATCAGCTTGATAAATTTAATTTTAAAATACCTGCAGCCTGGCTGATTGAGGAATGTGGCTGGAAAGGAAAACGTATAGGGGATGCAGGGGTAAACCCTAATCAATCCCTTGTGCTTGTTAATTTGGGTAGTGCATCAGGTAAAGACATATTAAGTTTATCAGAGAAAATCAAAAAAGACGTAGCTCAAAAATTTGGAATTGAACTACAACCTGAGGTGAACATCATTTAAATCCCTGATTATTTCTTTTTATAAATATTCGGGCATAAATCCTTATTTTTGCTGAATTAATAATTGCATACATGTTATCCATTAACGATCTATCATATTATATTGGTGGCCGCCCTATCTACGAGAATGCCTCATTGCATATTAATGAGAAAGACAAAGTAGGTTTGGTTGGGCCCAATGGTAGTGGTAAAACAACGTTACTGAGGATTATATTAGGTGAATTACAAGTAGATAATGGATCTATTTCGAAGCATAAAGACTGTAACATAGGGATTTTAAATCAGGAGATAGGCATTATAAATGAATCCCTGCCTATTCTTTCCATTGCACTGCAGGCCTTCGATTCGTTATTAAAAATAAAGGAGAAAATTGATGGCTTGATAATTCAAATTGAAAAGGACCATGATGAAAAGAAAATAGAGCTCTTAGCTCAATTGCAGGGTGAATTTGAGATCAAAGGTGGTTATTCCCTACAATCTAAAGCAGAAGAAATATTAGAAGGGATAGGATTTAAAACGAGTGACCTGGTGAGGCCTATAAGCGAGTTTTCCGGTGGATGGAAAATGCGGGTAATGCTAGCCAAGCTTCTTCTGGAAAAACCTTCAGTACTTATGTTGGATGAACCGACAAACCACCTTGATTTACCTTCTATTAAGTGGTTCGAAAACTATGTAAAATCCTATGATGGATCCGTAATAATAGTGTCGCATGATAAACGATTTCTTGACAACACCACCAACAAGATTATCGAAATAGAAGATCTGAAACTTGTACAATATAATGGTAACTATTCTAAATATGTTGAAGAGAAAGCGATGCGGCAGGAGATTCAAAATAATGCCCATTTGAACCAGCAAAAAAAAATTAAGGAAGCTGAAAAGTTTATTAACCGTTTCAGGGCAAAAGCTACTAAGGCAAGGCAGGTTCAATCAAAGATAAAGCTGATGGATAAAATTGAGCTTGTAGAAAAATCCAAAGACAATAACAAGGACATCAAGTTTGAATTCAGACTGAGTCAACCATCCGGCAAGCATGTACTTGACTTAAAACAGATTTCCAAATCCTACGATAAAATAGATATTTTTGATCATACATCAGCCAGTATAATGAGGAATGATAAAATTGCACTGATAGGTGCCAATGGATTGGGTAAGAGTACTCTACTAAAGATCATTTCGCATACCATCCCGTTTGAAGGATCCTGTACTCCAGGTCATAACGTAAACATATCTTATTATGCACAGCATCAAATTGATGCTTTGAATTACAAGAACAATATTTTAGAAGAACTTGCACAAACTGATTCAGATTATGCGGAACTGGAGCTGAGATCTATCCTGGGTTCTTTTTTATTTTCAGGTGATGACGTATTCAAAAAGATCAAAAATCTTTCCGGGGGAGAAAAAGCCAGGGTTGCCCTTGCCAAAGCTCTGATATCAAAAGCTAATTTTCTGGTGATGGATGAGCCCACCAACCACCTTGATATAAACTCTGTGGACATTTTGACAGAAGCATTGCAGAAATTCCAGGGGTCATTAATAATGGTATCGCATGATCGCCAGTTTATTGAAGCTATTGCTAATAAGATCTGGTATATAGATAACAAAAAAATAAAAGAATATCCCGGTTCATACTCTGACTATGAATATAAGGATGGCAATCTAAACCAGGTAAAGAAATCAGAACCACAAAAATCCACAGAAAGAGTTAAAAAGTTTCCAAAATCCAGGTCATTTGAAGACCAGAAAAAGTTAAAGAATAAATTGAATTCATTGCATAACAAATTACGAACTCTGGAAGAGGAAATATCCAGTCTGGAAAAAAAGAAAGAACAAGTTGAAGAAGAAATGCTGAAACCAGATGTATATTCTGATTATGAAAAGCTCTCAGCGATGACTACTGAGTTCGAAAATCTTGAAATAAATATTAATAATAAGCACAGAGCCTGGGAGAAGATGTTTAATGAAATCGATAAACTGGAGCTAGCTATTGGCTAGAAACCGATTCCAATCCTAAAGCTGAGTCTTTTGTAGGATCGATCTGTTACTCTTTCTCCTCCACCACCCCAATCCTGGCGATAGACTGTCTCCTGCAATTTAAATCCCAGGGCAATCATTACATTTACCCTGTCTCCGCTATACATTTTAAATCCTATTCCTGAATGGAACATTATACCGCCTTCCACGTCAATGAATTCCCATCCATTGTTTTCCTGGTTGGTATCCCAGGCACTTCCATAGCCTAGATCGACAAAGTAGAACGGTGTAAAGAAATGGTCAATAATATCACCCCTGAATGAAACAAAAAATGGCAAAGTTGCTGTGGAATTGTACTGATCATATGCAATACCCAGTCCTATCGATAAATACCGGTAGATACGAATCCCATTTATTGTCTCAACTGAAAGACTCGCCACAGGTTGAGTATCATCATTACTTTTACCAGATAGAACTCCAACGATCGTGTTATTAAAATATCGAATTCTTATTTTTTTTGTTTTATTATCATCTATATCAGAAGTGACATCAGATTTATTATATTTTCGAAAACTTGCCGTTCTCAGGAGTTGAGTATTAAGCACAATACTATCCAGGTCGTTATAGTGCACTGTAAGGTATGGAGGGAGGGATTCAACTTTTATATAACCATTTATCCGGTCACCATTGGTAGTGGTTGCTGACACCTTCAACATTGTTTCGGTCTGACCGTATACTGATCCAACTGCCAAAATCACAGGCATCAGCATAATAAATATGAACTTCGTCATGTCTACTGGATCTCGTTCGTGATTGGCAGATGACTTAACAATTGTATGTTTTCTAGAGAAGAATAGTCATACTGATACAATCCATCTCTCCCGATCATGATTAAATTATCATTGAAAGGAATTACATCATAGGAATGCATATCAGTATAGTGTTTTATTTGGTTACTCGTTATGGCATTGACATCAGATGCATTGAATATTTTAAGCCCCCATTCACCTTCACAAATAAACAAAGCGTCTCCATCTAATCCCAGCCCATGTGGATTCTGCATGGGATAGGTTTTTATAAGGCGTGGATTATACAGGTTGCTAATATCAATTACATCCAATTGATTGGTAAATCCCTCACATTCTGTTCCGGATCGAAGTGTTACAAAGGCATAGTCTTCATTAACCACCACAGGATCGCAACTATTGACATGGGCGAAGGTCGACATAAACTCAGGCGCAGATGGTTCCGAAATATCATATATATACATGCCATTCTGGGCCCCAATAAAAAGGTTATTCTCATAGGGAAAAATTGTTTCTATATTCCAGCCAATTTCCACATGATTCCCAAACACCGGATCAGAAGTGCTCGTTATGTCAAAAACCCCAAGATTATAGCTGCCGATGGTATATAAAATATCATTAACAATGGCAAACCTTGCCATGGAACCACCTATACCTGTAGGAGACACAGATGGTGGTGCAGAAAGTGGAGTAGCTGAATCATTCATGGCTCCTCCCAATACAAATCCACCTTCAGCTCTTAAGAAGGGTGGCATCACACCACCACAGTCCGGATTATCATACCAGACAGTATCTGTTTCCTCATAAGCAACAACAACAGCTTCCTGATTTTGATCAAGAAACTCATAATGATAGTGATCGTTGAATACCCCTTCAAGCCTCTTAACCAGTTTAACATCATTGGTATTGGAAATATCCAGTGCAAGAAGATCGACATAACTATCAGCATAAAGGATGTTCCCCTTAACAGCCATATCATAGTTGCCAGGTATATTGACGAATCCAATATTGACAGGATTCCTTTTATCAGTATTATTAATGATGTGAATCCCCTGGCCAACTTCATTAACAAACAAATAATCTCCGAACAAATAAATCTTCCCCGGAAAGGTTAGCTCGATAGGTTCCCGAAATTCGAATGCCTCCCGAATTTCCTGGGTAGTCATATAAACCGGTTCCAGATAGGTATAATATAGTCTGGAATCGCAATCATCAGTGCAACCACTTAAAAAAATGCCTAATAGATAGAATAAGGCTACAAAGTTTCCAATCCTTTTCATGATTCTTGATTTTTTGGGCTTTGATATAATGACACTCCCAGAAATCCTATGGTTGTAATCCAGTCAGATTAAAGACTGTTCTCAAATTGAAATGTAGCATTGATGTAAGTATAGGAAACTTCCTGGTACACGGGTATGTTTGTATCAATCCCAACGGCTATCCAGAGTTTTCCTTCTGCATCGGTGGCAGCATAAATCGGAAAATCAGAATTAGAACCATTCAGCATGATTGGTTTCTCACCAATACCCGTATATTCCAGCCTTCCTATCATTGTCATATCCTGACCGCCCTGCTCATCTTCCCCTTTATCAAAATCGGTTATAACGACAGAGACATCCGGGTTATTCTCATCCTGTTCTACAATTGTTTTCGGTTCCATCTTGAATGCTCCAACTTTAAGGAAGGATCCGAATTCAAATTTATCCAAATCACCTGTATACTCTTCTTTAAGTTGAGAATTAAGTTCTACTTCGATTAGTATGGTATATCTTGAATTTGGTTGAAGGCCTGATATCTGCTGTTTTACAAACATAAATAAATCAGAATTCGTAGCATAGCCACTTTGCTTAAAAGCGGAAACATTCCCAATAGATGCTGAAATGAACAAAGGACTCGGTCTATATTCCAATTTCATCGAATCCTCCAAGCCTTCCGGATAGTCAGCGAACTCTGCTATCCAACCCTCATCGCCTTCATCGAAAAAACTACGTTCCACCAACAATCCCCCCGGGGCTGCCGGATCATCACTATCCAGACCACATCCAGACAAAAACAACGAGAACAACACCACAATACTCCCAAATCTAAACACATTCATAGTTTTAACATTAATTGACAACATTACATTTTTCATATATTCAAATCACCTAAACGATTTAGCTCTATATTCTATTTAAAGACATAGGCTATGCCGGCAGAAATCATAAACGAAGACGGGCGACTGCTGAATGACGAAGTATTACTGGTCAATTCATTTAATCCAACCCTGTAGGATGGTTCAAGACTTATCTGATAATTCTTCAGAAAAGTGTAGTTTACCATGGTTCCAAACCTACCATTAAAATATACAGGATTATAAGGGGAGTCATCGCCAAGTTTATATTGAACCGGATCAAATAAGTTCTGTGAATCCTCAATGCTGTTTTTAATAAATATATCCGTACTGACTCCTGCCGTCATTAACCATTTGAATTTTTTATCCACCAGAAAATATCCAAAATTCACCGGAATTGTAACAAATTCAAAAGTACTGTTCAATCGGACCTCTGAATTCAATTCATTATAAGAATCTAGTCCTGATTCAGGACTGGCCCGTTCAATTACAATGGCATGATTAGCATATTTAGCATGACTTTCTGTCGGTTCTATATAAGTGTTTACGGACGTAGAACCAAAATTATGCTGGTAGCCTACTCCACTAAAGAGAACAAATTTCTTACTGAATTTATATCCAAAATCCAATCCATATGAAACGGACATATCAGAATTATATCCTGATTCCTCAGGTTTGTAGGAAGCAAGAAAGTTCGATTGACTCTGGTGATCTGCACTTGCAGCATCAATTCGCTCTACAGAACCAAGTGTATTGGGAGTGGCGTCGGCCATAACATTCGAAGATCCGTTATAATTAATATTCGGATCAAAGACACCGGAGGATACCATTATACCTGCCCATAATTTACTAGGATCTTCATCCTGCTCTTCAATTTCCAGAGGCACCAAGTATGGTTCATCAAATGGATTAACTTTCTTCTCAAGATAAAATTTTCTCCCTGGTTTTTCATAAGGCACCTGGAATGATGATACAGGATGATACGATAAAACATCATAATTATTTAAATAACCTCCATCAGATACCAACTGTTTTTCAGGATTTTCCTGCTTGGATCCCTGGTTAGAAGTCAGGTATGCTAATACGCTTCCTGAGTTATCCTCAATTGTTTCCTTATTAAGTAAATTGCCAGATTGGATTGTAGAATTTGGATTGCCTCTTCTCAGATTAGTTTCAGAGGCGACCTGATCGATATCCGAAAGGCGACTATTACTTTCTTCTTCCATATCCATGAGACCACCAACACTTTCTTCTTGTATATCCCGGGAATCCGCCTTTTTATCGTCATTTTCAATTACAGCAGCAGGTGTGGTCGCGAGTTGTTCAGTTTCCTGGGTCGATATAAGATTATATAAACTATATGATCCAAACAACAAAGCCAGTAAGATAGAAGCTGCAGCAGTTATCTGATAATAGAACAATTTCTTTTTATACCGTCTTATTTCACTTCCTGCCATCGAAGCATCAATTCTATCCCATACAGATACTTGAGGTGCTGCCTCAGCATCTTCAAACTTTTCCTTCCATCTATTTTCGAAATTATCGTTCAGCTTCTTCATAATTTCCTCTATCACTCTCAATTAATTTCAATTGCAACAAAGATTTAGCTCTTGAATACTGGGATTTTGATGTCCCTTCACTAATTTTAAGTTGCTCAGCTATTTCTTTATGCGTGTATCCTTCAATTGCATAAAGGTTAAAAATAACCTGGCATCCAAGTGGAAGATCCTGGATCATATTCAGCAATTCCTCATGATGAAAATTAGAAAGCGCTACATTTTCATCATAGGATACCTTCAAATGTTCTACATTGACCATGGGGTATAAATACAACTTACTGCGTTGATAATTCAACGCAGTGTTTATGACTATTTTTTTAATCCAGGCCGCTACATTTGTATATTCTCTCAGATTTTTCAGGTTCTTAAATATTTTAATGAACGATTCCTGCAATATATCTTCTGCTTCCAAATCTGACTTTGAATATCTTAAACAGATCATCATCATCTTCGATGCAAAAAGATCGTAAAGCTTTTTCTGAGCTTTCCGATCTTCAGCTATGCAGTCATTTATTAATTGTTTGAAATCCTCCATTCAATGCCTGACATTGTATTGGCATCGATTTTTATCTAATGACACCAATATGATATATTTGGTTGGAAACTAAATTAATTTCTATTTTTATCGTTTAAAAATAACAAATGAAAAAAGTAACCTTCGTAATTTTCGCCCTTATTATCTTTTTTAACGACTATTCAACTAAAAAAGTCTATTCAAAAGCCAATAACCCTTTAAAGAGTAACACCGATCTCAAATACAGGGATTTTATTTATAATCCCAATATAAAAACTGTAAATCTGTATTCCGACAAGAATATCAGATCAAAAATCGAGCCACCCGCGATCAACATTGGTTCACCTAACCAATTAATACTCGAATTTGATGAGTTATATCAGGATGCAAGATATTTTCAGGCAAAAATTTTACACTGTACCTGGGATTGGCAACCGTCAGATATTCGATCTATTGAATACTTATCAGCTTATAATGAATTTGATATACTTGAATATGAATATAGTGTTTATTCCAGGATCCCCTACACACATTATACTTTTGTGTTACCAAGGGTCGTTCTTCCCGGCAATTATCTGCTTGTCGTATATGACAAAGATAATCCGGATGAACTGGCTTTTTCCAAACGATTCATGATGTATGATCAGATAATAAACATTGCATATTCATATGGTGAATCCATGGGGGTCCAGGAAAAGAGGACCCATCAGCAAATCGATTTTGTCCTAAATTATAGCAGAATTGATCTATTCAATCCGCAAAGAGATATAAAAGTAGTCGTCCGCCAGAATCAGTCATGGGTCACAGCAATATATAATTTAAAAGCAACTCAAATCGATGAATTCAAGAAAGAATTAGAATACCGGCCTTTCAATCTTGAAAATAATTTTTTCGGAGGTAATGAATTCAGGTTTTTTGATCTCAATTCTGTGATCGCTCCCGGCAGAAATGTAGATCGTGTATTCATCAAGGAGGACAGGGTGGATGCATTTTTACTACAGGATAAGATTAGGAAAAGCGAATTTTACAGTATCTGGGAGGATCTTAATGGGGGTTTTGTAATATCTAATATTGACGGGCAGGATCCCAGGCTTGAATCCAATTACGTTAACGTACATTTCTTCCTTCAATCTCCTCAAAAACTAAACTCGGACATTTACATATTCGGAAAACTAAGCAATTATGACCTGCTCCCAGAATATAAAATGAAATACGATGATGAGTTGAAAGGCTACCGAGCAGATGCCCTATTAAAACAGGGATGGTATGATTATATATATTACACTCCTGATGATTTATACTCAGTTGAAGGGAGCCATTTTGAAACAGAGAACGATTACGAAATCCTTGTTTATATTAAACCTCAAGGTAGGACATATGATATTCTGGCTGGATATGTATCGTTCAATACTGGCCCAATGAACTAAATATAGTTCTCCACTTTATATTCTTTAGTCCTTTTGGTAGGATCGATATTAGCAAGATCCAACATTCCAAATCCCTTATGCGTAAATGCACCTAAGCCCAGAATAAAGACAAATTTCTGCACCTCAGGAGCAGCATATAAGGTAAAAGGAAAAGTATAACCGCGCACCTCATATTTAACATCCTGATCGAAAACAGGATAAATCCTAGCAAATTTCTTCTGGCTCTGTTCGATCTTCATAAGATAGGAATGATCAGGAACCAGTTGAAATTTAAAAAAGGTCTTTAGTTGCTCAGGTGTAAACAGTTTCGACTGGTTCATCCTGAGAATGGTGGATTCGTACAAAAGATCTGAAAACTCATCAGTCTCCGGATGAATAAATTTTTTACCTTCAGAATCGTTGAATTTTGGTGATGTCAGTACTATTGGAGAAATACAGATGTACTTATTGACATTTTCAAAATCAATCATTTGTTCTTCCTCGACCATTTCAGGAATTAAAGTAAGATTCCCTACCTCAAGCTGCGGGAAATCAAATACATTCTTCACAAAATAATCAATAAAGTCTTTATTCATGCATGAAATAACCAAGGTTACCCTGCTCGAAAAGAAATGTAATCCATTACGGCTGATCTTGGTCTGTCCTTTTAATCCCGAAAAGTTATATCCGGTATAGCTGAAGTATTCCTCTTTACCGCCTTTGAGCAAGATGCCCTTAATAAGTTGTGTAAGAAGATACTGATGATGAAATGGAACATATCCACCTTTATTTTTTAAAATAAAAATTAATCTGATCCTCAATTCTCTAAAAATTTATAAGTGTTAAAAAGTACTAGTAAAAATTTGCAATAGAAATGGATTTATTTTTCAAAAGTAAACTAATAAGATAAAAAATTGTTTACATTTTCAATAAAAATCTATCAAAATAGTGATTTTCTAATATAACGAAAAGTTTGACTATTAAATATAATTTTTCGGTCTATAAATTAATACTTTTTTTCAATATATTAAAATTCAGGAGCAATTTATACATTAAACCTGAAATACATAACATCACCATCTTTAACAACATAATCTTTACCCTCAACAAATAATTTCCCGGCTTCTTTACAGGCATTTTCACTCTTGTAGTTTAAATAATCATCATATTTTATAACTTCCGCACGAATAAATCCGCGTTCAAAGTCTGTATGTATAACCCCTGCTGCCTGAGGGGCTTTTGAACCTTTCCGTACTGTCCAGGCCCGTACTTCTTTCTCTCCGGCTGTGAAAAATGTTATCAGGTCTAGGATATTATAGCTTGCATGTATTAAACGAATCAATCCTGATTCCTTTAAACCATATTCCTGAAGGAACATATACTTATCCTCCTCATCCAATTCAACAATTTGGGCTTCCAAAGACGCACAAATGGTTATGACCTCACGATTTGTGTCAGGTATAGAATCTTTCAATTGTCTGGTGTATTCATTATCATGTATCGATTCCTCATCAACATTGGCTACATAAATCTCGGGTTTAGAAGTTAACAACTGGAGTTCTTTTTTCAACAAAAGGTTCTCTGGCACACCCATTTCCATGGTCCTGATACTATTTCCTTTTTCAAGATGTTGTTTAGCTTTCTCCAGAATGATCATTTCCTTTTTTGATTTCGCATCTCCAGATTTAGCTGTTTTCTCAGTTTTCAAGATCCTTTTTTCGATGGTCTCGAGATCTTTTAACTGCAGTTCTGTTTCAATTATTTCCTTATCAGAAACCGGATCAATATTGCCATCCACATGAGCTATATTTTCATCTTCAAAGCATCGAATTACATGAATTATAGCATCCACTTCTCTGATATTCGCTAAAAACTGGTTCCCCAATCCTTCGCCTTTACTGGCTCCCTTCACGAGACCGGCTATATCAACAAACTCGATTACTGTTGGAGTTATTTTCTTGGGATTTACAAGTTCAGCGAGCTTATTAATCCGCTCATCAGGCACTGTAATAATCCCCACATTTGGCTCGATCGTACAAAAAGGGTAATTCGCAGCCTCGGCTTTTGCACTAGACAAGCAATTGAATAAGGTAGATTTACCTACATTTGGTAATCCAACTATCCCACAACGTAATCCCATGCCTTACTTAATTTTTAAAGATCTGATATTGTTTAAAACCACTGGTGAATTCGATAAAACTTACCCGGACGATGGTGTAAACAGGAATGGCTGCAATCATGCCAATGATCCCTCCCAGTGTTGCCCCCACAAAAATAATAATAAAAATTTCCAAAGGATGTGCTTTTACACTTTTCGAAAAAATAAGAGGCTGAAATACCAGGTTATCATTTATTTGAACGATCCCAAAAACAGTAATGATTTTCAGGATCATAAACAGCATATCATTCACTGAATTAAAGTCTAAAACCGACAATGATATTACGATACCAAATGCCGCACCTAAAATAGGGCCCAGATAGGGAATCAGATTCGCTACAGCTGCAAAAAGAGCAATAGACGCTGCATACTTTACGCCTACTATAGATAAACCAATCGTGGCCAGGGTAAATATGGCAGTCATCTGGACAAGTAATCCGATAAGATAATTAGAAAGGAGTTTTTCAATTTTGGCAAAAGCAGTAATGACCATTTCAAAATAATTATTAGGAACCATTCTTAATGCGACCTTTCTGAAAATGCCTTTTTCATACAATAAGAAGAAAGTTATAAATATCACCGCCATTATACCAATTGTAACACTACCGGCAACTGAAAAAAGATTATTAATGATCAGCCCGATATTGATCGCTCCGCCTTCATTGATGAACGCAGCAATACTATCCTGAATATTGGTCATTAATGTTCCTTCAGGTTGATTGTATAAATTATTCTGGATCAAAAAATTCTCCAGATTATTGATTGGCACACTTACTTGTGAAATAATATTTTCATAGTTCAGTGATGAGAGAATTCCGATCTGCTCATTTATCAGCGGAATGAAAACTGAGATAAAAAGAAATAAAATTAAGATGAATACTGCAAAAGAAGCCAGTACTGATAGTACTCTCGGAATATGTACCCGGTATACCTGGGCCTTATGAATATAATCGACTAATGGCCGTAGAATAGTAGCCAAAATTCCGGAAATAACCACATAAAAGAAAATGTTAGAAAAATACCATGCTAGGAAGATAAATAAGCTAATTCCCAGGATAATATAAATTATCGGTTTTCTCATACTTAAATAGTCAAGTTAAATAAAAAAGCCCTTGACGATATCAAGGGCCAACAATTCCATTTAATTTTTCTATTCCCACTTTAATTCACTTTCAGCCGAATCAGTCTTTTTTTCAGCTTTAGCCGATTCTAACTGAGAAAAATCATACTCAGGCAGCAATTCTGTCTTCACATGATCGATTGTCCCTTTTAGCGCATCAACAAATTTGTCAAAATCCTCCTTATATAAAAAGATTTTGTGCTTCTCATAGTAATATCCCTCCTCCTTATAGCGCCTTTTACTTTCCGTAATCGTAAGGTAATAGTCATTAGACCTGGTGGATTTAACATCAAAAAAATACGTTCTCTTACCAGCTCTCACCCTCTGAGAGTAAATTTCATTTTTTCCATTTTCCTTGTTCTCTTCCACAATCCTATTATTTTTGGTTGATTAAGAAACAAAATCCATAAAATCGAATTAAATATAGTATATTATTTAGGTAAGATGCAAATCTAAGGTAAATTAATGCTAAGAATCAAGTATTTCGGATCAATCTACATTTACGCGTTTATACAAATTATGATATTTTTAAAATTTCAACTTTTTCTTGAAAACTTTGCAACGCAATGAAGCTAGATTTAAGAAAAATAAGGGAAATAAGTACAATTGACCTTTTGGCTAAACAGATGGTGGAAGGATTTATAACCGGCTTACATAAATCCCCCTATCATGGCTTTTCGGTTGAGTTTGCAGAACACAGGCTATACAATGCCGGAGAGAGTACCCGTGATATTGATTGGAAGGTATTTGCTCGAACGGATAAGCTGTTTACCAAAAGATATGAAGAAGAAACTAATTTGAGATGTCAGTTGGTAATTGATAATTCGTCTTCTATGTATTATCCAGTACAAAACAAAGCAAAAATAACATTCAGCGTTTTGGCTTCGGCTGCACTGGCATATCTTTTACATAAGCAAAGGGATGCTGTAGGCATAACCACGTTTTCAGATACTATTGAATATCAAAGTCCGGTTAAATCTACAAAAACGCATCTTCACAAACTATTCCTGGAGTTACAGAAACTTCTTGATCAAAGACAAACTTCAAAGAAAACAGCAGTAGCAGATGTTCTGCATCAGATTGCCAATAAAATCCACAAGAGGTCACTCGTAATTATTTTCAGTGACATGTTTGATAACAAGGAGGAGATTAAAGATATTATCAATGCATTGCACCACTTAAAACACAATAACCATGAGGTTCTTCTCTTTCATGTAACAGATCCGAAGACAGAATATGAATTTGACTTTGAAGAAAGGCCATATCTGTTTATAGACCTTGAGACAAGGCAAAGGTTGAAGGTACAACCCTCAGAAGTAAAAGAGTTTTATAAGAAAGAAATTAAAAAATACTACTACGATCTCAAACTAAAATGCGGCCAGTTCAAGATTGATTTCATCGAAGCAGATGTAAATGAGGATTTTGATAAGATTCTTTCATCTTATCTAATCAAGCGGGCAAGAATGAATTAATTATTTGGTTTATTTTTAACTCTCGCCGTGCAACCAGGCCTTTTTCTCCTGGAGAACCTCAAGTTCTTCTTCATAATCCGGGTCAGGCACGCAGCAATCTACCGGACAAACAGCTGCACATTGTGGTTCCTCATGAAAACCGGTACATTCCGTACATTTCATTGAAACAATATAATAGAATTCATCAGAGAAGGGTTCCTGTTTGTCCTTGGAATCCACAACTGATCCATCTTCCAGTTCTACCTGTGTCAACTTGGTACCACCACCCCACGTCCATTCAACGCCACCTTCATAGATCGCTGTATTTGGGCATTCTGGTTCACAAGCTCCACAATTTATACATTCATCGGTAATTATTATAGCCATACGAAGGAATTATATTAATTTCACTATGATAATAAACAAATCTAAACGCAATATGTTTATGTTAGGATATTCTGAGAAATAATTTTTATGAATATCGAGAAAAAAATTAATTCACTCTGCAGGTTAGGGAAAGAAATTCAAAAGATTATTTATAATCAGGATGAGATAATCCGCCGGGCCTGCAAACAAAATCCATGGTTTATTCCGGAATTTGTTATTAAAGCACTGAATGGAATTTCCTACATGCTGGATGAAGAAAAACTCAATAAATGGGTGTCGAATTACGATGTATATTCTAAATCTAAAAAGAATATTGGGATTATTATGGCGGGGAATATACCCCTAGTAGGATTTCATGACCTGATGACCGTTTTATTAAGTGGTCACCACGCAATTATTAAATTAAGCCATAATGATGATGTTTTAATCCCATATTTATTGGATATATTAAGATCCATTGATCCGGTAATTGTTAATGACATAAATTTTGTCAATTCACTTAATAAAATAGATGCTGTTATTGCTACCGGAAGTGACAATACATCCAGATATTTTAAATACAATTATAAAAGCATCCCCTCTGTTATTCGGAAGAACCGAACAAGTTGTTGCATAATCGATGGTCAGGAACAAATCCAGGATCTAATAAATTTAAGCGATGATATATTCAGCTATTTTGGATTGGGTTGCCGCAATATATCAAAGATATATGTACCAAACAGTTACAGTATTGAAAATTTGATTACAAATTTTAATAATTACAAATGGATTTTAGAACACTCAAAATACAATAACAACTATCGCTATTTATTATCTAAATTCTCCTTAGAAAAGAGGTTTTTTATTAATGCTGATTATTTTATACTCATGGAAAACGGGAATATTGTTTCTCCGATAGCTTGTATTTATTATGAGAAGTATAATGATGTCAAACACCTGGAACTGATGCTCAAGCGTAATTCATCGAAGATCCAGTGTATGGTTTCCAGGAAGGCATGGTTCTCCGGAAGTATACCTTTTGGCAAAGCTCAAATGCCAGAACCTTGGGATTATGCTGATAATGTAGATACTATGGCCTTTTTGTTGTCACAATAAAGGATTATCTGCTCCCTCCGCGCCAGATCTCTATCCAACCTTTAAATACTCCCTTACCTGGAATATCTAACCTGTAATAATAGGTCCCATCTGGATTATCTCCACCATCCCAAAGATTGTTGTAGTTATAATCATCTGATTCAAAAATTGTTCTTCCCCATCGATTGGATACGATAAGAACAGTTCCTGACCCTGGAGGAGGTAAATTCCTCACAAAAAAGTAATCATTATGCGAATCATCATTGGGTGTGAACACATTTGGGACGAAGATGGCCGTATCGTATCCTACAGTCACTTCCTCAAATATTTCACATCCATATGCATCACGTACTGAAACTTCATATACGCCGCTGTAGAGGTCCTCATGTGTGTAGGTAAGATTTGTTCCATCCCAAATTACCTCATCCCAGTCTCTGTCTATATCCTGTCCAGGAAAATTAGACAGGATTGTTTCAATTCTGGTTTCATATGGATCACCCCCACTAGGTGATACTTCAATCGAAACAGTACCACTTCCGACATCAATCCATGATTCAGTTATTCCTGTTATCGTAAATGCCAATTCAAATTCAGGTTCAAGGATTTCAAAAACATCAGAGACTGATGATAAATTACAACCAGATTGATTTTGAGAAAGCTGTATCTGGTATTGACCGGCAACTATCTGATCAGTTACGGAGCCATCAATTGTATATCCTCCTATAAAATCATCTTGCCCAAGCGTCTCATTAAATACAACATTCATAGATGGGATGGAAATTAATTCTAATAGATAAATTGAAGTAGAATCGCCGATAACATTATCCACTGTTACAGATCCTGTTCCATTAACACCTTTGCAGGGTATACGTTCAATATCAGTAATATCAAAAGAAATAGCTGTGGGTCCTCCGGATAAAGTTATATCTGTACGGCTTTCACATGCTGTAGAACCAGACAATAGCACATAATAAAATCCGTTGGTTAAGGTATCAATAGTAACCCAGGTATTTGATGGTAATGGCAGCATAATCACATCGGATTCTGGTGTATCATTATCGGCAAATCCATACATATACGGGGGCTGATGATTATTTGCTGCTGAATCAACATAAATTCTGACCTGTCCATCTGTACCATCCCCTGAACAGGTTGGAGCTATTGTCTGGATATTAGCCTGTACAGATCCAGGAAAATCAACCAGCACATCCGGATCTTCCATAACACAATTATTTATATCCATTACCCTGATATTCTTTAATCCAGCTGAAAGACCATTAAATTCAGGCAGGTCATTCAGATCTACTGGTGTAAAAGCCCCGAAATCAAAGGATAATTGATAAGGTTCCAATCCTCCAACTATTGATTCCATGATAACAATACCATCATCATTATTGCATGTTGCATCTACGGTTGAATAAGTAAACTGTATTTCTGTGTATTCATTATTTATTGTAACTGGAACCTGCTCAAGACATACTGAGCTGGCATTTTCCCTGACAAGGATAAGATAAGTTCCCAGGGGTGGTAAACTGTCAATATACTCTCCGGAATTAAAAGTATCCCAGGTAAATCCGTTCAGTGAATATTCATAGGGATCAGAACCCCCTGTCACATTTATTATAGCCCGGCCCCAGGGTTGGTTAAAGCAGGCAGAATTAACAAATGAAGCTGTGTCGGCTGATGCAATTATATTTGAAGGATTAGTAAGTACTACAGTATCCCTTTCTGTGATACACATAGCTGTATCATCCACAATCTCATAAACATACATACCCCCGCCAAGGTTATCAAATAAACCAGTTTGGTTGGAAACGAGAATACTATCCGGCGTTATCAGCTGATAGGTATAGAAACCTGTTCCCCCTGAGGCAACAATCTGAACCTCTCCATCCGATGCATTACATCCTGGATCGACTGTCGAAACCGTCGATGAAATAACGCTACAATCAATAATGCACCATATAACATTTACTACTACTTCTGCTCCAATACTTTCACCACAACCATCGTCCTGGGTAGCATAAAAAGTGGCGGTCCCGGTCGATGACATATCAAGAAGTGTCGAGTCGGGTATGAAATTATTTCCGGTACCTACAAGGATTGTAAGTGCTGCATCACTATACCATTGTATATTGGTTCCCAAAGCAGATAAATTAGGTTGAGGATCCCCAACACAAACATTAGTAAAACTATTTACTACAGGCGGATAGGATTGGAGTTTAACATGTACTGATGCAGAATCATACTGGCTAATACCACATGTGTTAGACTGTACCATGTAAAAGTAGGTTGTATCAGGAACCGAAGTATCCAATTCTGCTGGTCCCGGTGTAAAGGTATTTCCTGTCCCTACCAGATTTGTAAGTCCGGGATCAGAATACCACAATACATTGATACCAATAGCTGAAAGTGTTGGTGCCGGATCATTAACGCATATTTCATAACGTCGCTGCCCGGGAACAGGTGGACTGGATGGTGTATCTATATAACGGATCCTACTTGAATCCGGTAAGCTTTCAGTACATGTGCCAATCGTTTGAGTTGCGTAAAAAATCGTATCAAGCGGTGAGGTATTATCAAGTACCGGTGTAAAGGTATTCCCTGTGCCAATAAGGTTGCTTAAGTTAATATCAGAATACCATTGAATATTTACTCCTGCTGCAATTAAGTCTGGGATTGGATCATTTAAACAATTGAGGGAATCTGAGAATGTCAAAACTGGTGCGTTAGAAATTCCTGAACCACCCACATTAATAGAACCATTGCCCAGGTTCAGGTCAGCCTCACACAAATTCGCATCAATCACAGAAATACTAATCGGGCTACTGGCGAAGGATACAGCTGAAGCAAAACAATCAGGGCCGATCAATTCAAAGCGGATTTCAAACAAACTCTGACCATCCGCCAATGATTGCCCGGTTGCACTCGATTCAGACCATAATAAAGTTAGGGTAGATGAATCAGCGAGGTTGAAATCGGTAGGATCTAACTCGCTGATGCCAGCTATATTTTCTACGCCAATATATCGAATTATAGTTTCATCCCATGTTATTGATAGATTCGAGGTAATAATATTATTAAATCCCTGGACAGTGACAGGCATTACAATTTGATCTCCCAAATTCCCTGATGAACTGGGTATTGATAGGCTTACATCTTCACGTGGATTGACGTTAATTGTTACATCGGGAGGCAGGTTTGCCGGATCCAGTGTACAGGTGTTCTGATCGAATACGCTCACCACTGTGAACGTGGTAGTCACCGCCAGTGGTCCAGTATTATAAGTAAATGGTGTCGCATCCGGTACTAGGATAGAGTCAGATACGGTTGTCCCACCATCTGTGGAAATGTATACATTGTAGGGTTGAGTACCTCCTGCTATTGCAATAGATAAATCAGCACTTTCATTTTCACATATGGTTGTATTCCCTGTAAAAACAATAGAGGAAGGCCTGGGATTTACATTCACCGGTAAAACAGTAGGATTAATTGCAGCGCAACCTGTCGCATCAGCATAATTCACACTTAACTGATAAGGACCTGATCCATCCCATTGTATTTCTATATTGGAATCGGTAGCTGTTCCGCCGCTTATTATAGTCCCTCCTGAGACAGCCCATATATAATTTGATATTCCGGGTCCAGATTCAGTAGTATACGTCTCAATAGATTCAAAACAGACAACATCATTACCTGTTAAAGTGGGTGTCGGGAGTGGATCAACTGTTACAGGTAATACCGTAGGCGGGGATGCCGTACATCCATTAACATCTGTATAAATAACACTCACCTGATGGGGAGCCGCGCCATCCCAATTGATAAAAACATGTGGATCGGTGATTGTACCTCCACTTACTATTGTTCCACCAGTAACAGACCATACATAATTTGATTGTCCTGCAGTAGAATCTGTAGTATATAATTCAGTGGACAAGTCACAGACCGTCCCTGGCCCATCAAGGGAGGGAATTGGCAATGGTATTACAGTTACAGGCAGTACCGTTGGAGAAGTGGCTGTACATCCATTAATATCCGTGTAGTTTACGCTAAGATTGTGAGGTGCAGTTCCATCCCATAGTATTTCTATACTTGGATCAGTGGAAGTTCCGCCATTTATTATTGTTCCTCCATTTACTGTCCAGGAATATCCAGTTTCTCCTGAACCTGATTCTGTAGTATAAATTTCAGTAGATCCAACACACAATGATGCAGTTCCTGTTATTGTAGGTACAGGTAATGGATTTACCGTAACGGATAAAACTATTGGACTTGCAGCTGTACATCCGTTTACATCTGTATAATTAACACTGACTTCATGTGGCGCCCCACCATCCCATAGTATTTCTACAGAAGGATCAGCAACAGTTCCTCCGCTTACAATGGTACCTCCACTAACCGTCCATATATAATTTGAGATACCAGCTCCAGAATCAGTGGAATAAGTTTCCTGTAAGCCGGTACATACGCTGGCCGGCCCGGTTAAAGCTGGCACAGGCAAAGGATTTACATTCACCGGGAGTATTGTTGGAGTGGATGCTGTACAGCCATTGCCATCAGTATAACTTACACTTACCTGATAGGGAGCCGTACCATTCCATGTTATTTCAATATTCCCATCAGCCGCACCACCACCACTAATTATTGTACCTCCTGAAACATTCCATATATAGTTACTTTCGCCTGATCCGAATTCGGTTGTATATATGTTTGTGGAACCAATACAAACATCATTTGATCCTGTTATGGTAGGAACCGGAAGCGGATTAACAACTACAGGATAAATTGCTGGACTGGCAGCATCGCAACCAAAAGTATTATCATAATTAACGGATACGCTGAAAGGGCCTAATCCATCCCAACGCACCTGTACTGAAGCATCCGCAGAGGTGCCCCCACTTAAAATCACTCCTCCCAATACTTCCCAAACATAATTGGATTCACCGGCACCGGATTCGGTGGTATAAGTTCCAATATCTCCAAAGCAGACATTGTTAGGTCCGCTTATGGTGGGAACAGGCAATGGATTCTCAATTACACTCACTGGTGAACCAAGGTCCGTGCCAGTACAACCATTCCCATCACTGAGAACAGTTACCTGGTAAACCCCTGCTGCGGCATTGCTGATGGTATAACTATCTGAATTATGCCCCGTAACAGTTACGGGTATTCCAGAGACTGTATATGTGAAATCGTAAGGAGCTGATCCGGTAAAATTTATGGTAACATCAGGCAGAGGATCACCTAAACAGACGGTACCACCACCTGAAAGACTGGCTGTTGGCAGAGGTTCCCCTTGTCTTATAGGTGTACCAAGTGGATCTCCCACATATATCTGGGTGCAATTATCACCATCTTGCCTTTCAGCTATAATAAAATACCCGAATAGCCCGCCATTTGGTGGAAGATTTCTGAATACTATGTTATTTGGTGAGGTAAAATCTATAAATATACTAGGATTGATAGGAGAAGTGGGTGGTGCAATTCCGATATCATCATAGACATAGCCCGGAATGCTTGCGTCCCATAATGCGTACCTGTAACCTCCAGTAGGATCCAGGTCACCCAAACTTGGTTCATATATCCCAGCTGCAGTGACAAAATCTATTGATATCCATCCATCTTCCGATCCAATACAAGATTCATCCTGTGCCACTATTGTACTATTACTTTCTATTCGGTCCGGACATTGAGCCAATATTTCATTAGCACTTAACAGCAATAAGGTCTGAATCACAAAATATGTATAGCGGATTTTCCTCACGTTTCTTTTATCTCTTCATTATTGTTCTGAGATTGGTACTTTCCCAGCAGGACATTCTTCACCAATAAAAATGATCATGCAATTTAACAAGTTGATGTTTTCAGGCATATTTCTCAATAGTATTCGGTTACCTGATTTGCTCACCTCAATGTTGTTGGTGATCCCGATCGATGGAAAATTACTACTTTCGACAAATAAATAATTACCTGTGTTGATATCAAAAATATTGATTTCAAATCCTGATAAATTGAAATTTGAATTAAATGAATCAAACACATTCAACTCCCTAAAATCAGATGTGGCAGTATTACTGTTTTCCAACACTACCTTTTCGGGACATTGAGAAAAAGCTTGTAATGAAAATATTACAAACAACAGCGACAGTACAACAATTGATTTAAATCGACACATAACCAGTTGATTTTTTACCTTTAAAATACTGCCCACATTCAAAAATTTGTTTTAGTATTTATACAATTCATCACAAAAAAGTAATTATTTGCAAAAATTGAAAGAAAAACTTCATATTCCTTGAGGTGCTACAAAAAATCAATTCATTGTAAAAACAAAATCTTTAAATAATCCAATTATAGCTTAAAAGGAAAAACGTCTTTTAAACTCAAGGAGCTCAGTTTTAAGGTCTTTGTTATTTACATAATTAAGGTAATCCCTAAGCTTTGATTCCGGGGATACTTTAAGGTCCCTCAACGAAAGATGCTGGTTAACAAAAATGAATTCTAATAGTGGATAGAGTGTTTTCAAAGCATCTACAATATCAAGGATTGAATAATTCTTATCCACCAGATTATAGGTGCCACCGGGAACATCAGTAATAATTAGTTTTTCCATAACCTCAGCAAGGAGACCAACACTAATAAATGATCTTGATTGCTTCCCGTTACCATGGATCGAAATCCTATTATTGAAATTTGCCTCAAACATGAATTTATTTATCACGGCATCAAATCGCATACTTTTACTATAACCATATACATTGCCACATCTGAGGATATACGTTTGTTTCTTTTTGAGTAGTCTTCTTACATGCTCCTCGCCCCTCAGCTTCGAAATTCCATAAAATGTCTTAGCATTAGGTATTGTATCTTCTGTAAGAAAATCTTTTGACGAACCATATACTGAAGTACTGCTCGCATATATAAATTTCTTAACGCCTGAATCTTCAACAGCATTTACCACTTCGGCCGTCCCCCAGTGATTAACCTGTTCGTGAAAATGAGCATCAGTATTAGCAAAAGGTGTGGTTACCCGTGCAGCCAGATGATAAACAACATCAACACCCTCCAGTACCATCCTGAGCTTTCTGGAATCAAGAATATCACCTGATATGAAATTTACCTTTTCATGTCTTTCAAGGCGCTTTCCGAGAAATAGATTGTAATTCTGCCTGCCCAGATTATCATATACAAGTATGTCCTCCACATCTGCACATTTGACAAGAGTCTTTGTAAGTTCTGTCCCTACATAGCCGGCACCACCGGTTATTAAAACCTTCATTGATTATTAATTAAGGATAAGATCAGTATGCAGGCCACATTCAGTCTTATTCTGGCCATACCAGCGTGCATCCCGCTCCTGCATATCGGGATCCAGTTTCCTGGTACAAGGTTCACAACCAACACTTATATACCCTTTGGCCTCAAGCGGATGGTCAGGCAATTCATGTTCTTTTCTGTAGTAAAAAATCTGCTTTGCACTCCAATCAAGAATTGGATGAAACCTTAACACATTATGTGGAGCTTCCTGTTCAATTTTGAAATTCTTCCTTATGGAGCTCTGGTCTCCACGCACACCAGTTATCCAAACATCATATCCCTTCAGGATTTCCTCCATTGGAATAGTCTTATTCAAATGACAACAATGATCTGGATCGGAAGTAAACAACAGCCTCCCATTGGAGTCTTTCTGCATATATTTAGGTGTATAAGGCTTAAGATCAATGGTGTTAATCCCCAGAATTCTGGTAATTTCCTCTTTATATTCAATGGTTTCCGGGAAGTGATAACCAGTATTAATGAAATAAACAGGTATAGATTTATCAATCCTACTTAAAATATGTAGCAAAACAATGCTATGGGATTGAAATGAAGAGGTCGTGAAAATTCTTTTCCCAGATTCTCTATAGCCCGTTATTCTCTCCTTAATTTCCGAAAAATTCAAGACTGTAAAAAATTGTGTTCGGGGCAAATATATAAAAAATTATTTCCCCGTCACAAAATATTTTCTGCTTATAATATTTTCTTCAGTTCATTTCTAATCCCGATGTAATCATATTAATACATTATTGGGAATATTTGAGCTTATTTTCTTGAAAATGATCATATTCATTATATTATTTAATATTATTAAAATATATTTATAGTCGGATGTGAGAAATTATTTTAAACAATAAATTTTTTCAAGTTATGGCAAGAATTGGAACAATAGATTTCAGTGGAATATCAGGGCATAAATACACATTTAATGTATACCCCATAAAAAACGATTTTAAGAAAAATAAAGGTGCGGTTTATGTTGTTACCCGCAGAACCGTAAAATATGATGGCACAGTTGATCATAACTTATTATATATTGGCACTTGCAAAGATGTTTCAACTGTTCAGGAAATGATTAAAGATCTGGACTGCTTTACAAGAGAACATGCAAACTGTATATGCACATATTGGGAAGATAATTCCAAGTTGAGAGTAAATATAAACGATGACCTAATAAACCATTATCATCCTCCATGCAACTATGAATAATAAATTCCTGATCATCCAGAATTTATTTTTCTTCTTTCAGTTTTACAACATTAAAAATTTCTTTTTCAGTGTAATCACAATAGGTACACCTGTATCTTTTAAGTAATTCACCTGATGATATGACGGTGGGGGCAATCAGTAATTCTTCTTTTTCAATTTTAAAGGTTTGATAATTACATTTGGGGCATTGCTTTATAGCATATTTACCTGAATATTTCTCTATTTGAGTATATCCCGTCTCCTCATCAATCCAAACGTCATAATCAACAGAAAACACATCTTCTTCAGCCTGCATACCTTCATCAAGATATACATCCTCTTCTTCTTCTGTTAATAATTTCATAGGCTTACCCGTTTTTGGAGAGATCCTTGGTTTATACCTCAACCGATTTAATCGGCGATTTATGTAATCAGGATAATAATGTTTGAGAATATAGTACGCGGCATAGGCTATTGACAATGTGAGAATAAGAATAATAAAAAAATCCAGTAAATAATGCATATTGACATTATCAGAAATGATCTTTTTTGGATGTATAAGCAAGGCAGCCAACCACAGGATGGTTGAATTCCAGATTACCCGTTTCTCATATCTGCTGATCAGGTTATATTTTTCCTTATTACCTTTTAATAGATTCTTTTTTACTAAGTAAATAGCAAACAAAAGTATACCTGAGAAAATAAGCAGATACGAAAGAATTGGGGAAAACTTTTTAAGAATGTCTAAAAACATATTTATTTCCCAAAAAAATAATAAACAACCTCTGGCAAAAGTAATAATGAAAGCTTAAGATATCATTAAAAACTACTTAAATAAATTCAAAGGAGAAATATAATAATGACCTCAATTTATAAAACCATTCTAAAAGAACTATAAATAGAAATACCAATGTTAAGATGTCGGAAGTTTATTCAATAATTAATTACCAATGATAGAAAATCAGTGCTTCTTTCTCTTTAATTCCATCATTTCATAGTCAAAGTCATTTTGCATGTTTCTCTCAATACTCTTATGTGAGATCAGAATCCATTGGTCTAATTGGATCTTTTTGAAATATGCATCACCAGGAGGACTTGCTTTGACTTTTGTAAGGTATAGTTTATCAGCAATATCATATGCGGCATTATAAACCGCCTGCCCTCCAATTACGAAAGCCTCCTCCTCCCCTTTTTCCTTTGAATAAGTTAGTGCCCGGCTTAAAGAATCAAGTACAATGCAGCCCTCTATTTTATAATTTTTATTCCTGGATAAAACAATATTAGTACGGTTTGGTAAAGGCCTTCCTATGGATTCAAAAGTTTTACGCCCCATGATTATACAATGATCCGATGTGATTTTCTTAAAATTCTTTAAATCATCAGAAAGGTGCCAGATCAATTGATTATCTGATCCTATAACACCATTCTCTGCAACTGCTACAATTATGGAGACGATCATATTCGGTTTCCTCTAAAGAATTCCTCAATATTCATCCTTTTTTTACCTTCTGGTTGTAATTCAAGTATACTAATTACGCCATTTAAGCAAAATATATTTAGATAGGACCTGGAATCAGTTGATATATTACCAATCAATTCATCTTGTTTCCTCCCAGGTTTTTGTTCCACCCTAAATATTTTATACATTTTACCATTGAGAGTTGTCCAGGCACCTGGAAAAGGTGAAAGTCCTCGAATAAAATTCCTGATTTCTTCACCACTTTTGTTCCACTCTATCTCACACATATCCCTGAATATTTTAGGAGCCTTCTTTAAATCTGAGGAATCTTCCTGTACACTTGCTGTAAAATCTCCTGTTTGTACAGTTTGAACAGTTTTTAGTACAAGATTTCCCCCGATTATCATTAATCTATCATGTAGTGAACCAGCATCATCATCAGGCAAAATATCAACTTCTTCCCTTAGCAATATGTTTCCAGTATCAATTTCTTGCTTTATAAAAAATGTAGTCAAACCTGTTTTCTTTTCTCCATTAATCAAAACCCAATTAATTGGAGCCGCTCCACGATAATCCGGCAATAAAGAAGCGTGGAGATTAATTGTTCCATATTCAGGCATTGACCATACTATCTCTGGCAACATTCTGAAGGCCACCACAATCTGAAGATTTGCCCCGAAGGCTTTTAAGGTTTGTATGAAATCCTGATCCTTTAGATTTGGAGGTTGTAAAACAGGAATATTGTTTTCCACAGCAAAGACCTTTACAGGAGATGGTGCAAGTTTTCTGCCACGTCCTCTTGGTTTATCGAGAGCAGTTACTACAGCCACCACCTTGAAGTCATTCTCAATTAAAATCTTGAGCGAAGGAATGGCAAATTCGGGTGTCCCCATGAATACAATACGCAAGTCCTTCTTCATTATTAAAAAGGTTAGTTTGAATCAGGATATAGTAAATATTTTCTTCTTAGGGTTTTATAATCATTTAATTCTTCAATCCAGGAAATCCGTATTTCATCCTCTGTCAAGCCAGCTTCGATCTGTTTTTTTAGCTCACTATTGCCGGCAAGCTTATTAAAATAATCATTAAAGAAATCCTTATTTCGACCTGATTTATTATAAAACTCTATTAGTTCGGCGATATTAAATTTTGGGGGAGGATTAATATCTCTATAATCTTTACCATAGCAGGCTTTCCCCAAGAATTTTGGGGTATGTGCACCGGGTCGATTCTGAGGGACAAACTTAAATTCGCCAAAAGAGGGATCCGGATAGCCTACAACCTGGAATGGAAATTCTGTTCCCCTGCCAAGACTCATCATAGTTCCTTCGAAAAAGCATAAGGAAGGATATAACCTCACAGATTGGTCATTAGGCAAATTCGGAGACGGTTTTATCGGGAGAGAATAGGAATATTGATGATGATAGTTACCCACACGAACTATTACCATTTTACATTGAAGACTATCTTTTAACCAATATTCCCCATTTATCATTTTAGCAAGTTCCCCGATCGTAAGTCCATGTACTACCGGAATCCTATGCATGCCAACAAAGGATTGGAATCCATCTCTTAAAACAGGCCCATCAATATAATCGCCATTGGGATTGGGCCTGTCTAATATCAGGAGTTTTACATTATTCTCGGCACATGCTTCCATAACATAATGCAATGTGCTTATATAAGTATAGAAGCGAACGCCAACATCCTGTATATCAAAAACAATAATATCCAATCCCTGTAGATGTTCCGGTTTTGGCTTTTTATTATCACCATATAATGAGATTATCTGGATGCCGGTACCCTGTTCTTCAGAATCTTCAATTTGCTCTCCCGCATCCGCAATGCCTTCATAGCCGTGTTCCGGTGTAAAAATTCTGGTAACATTAATTTCTTTTGACAGGAGGAACTCAACCAGCGGCTTTCCATGGGCTATAGAAGTCTGGTTTACAACTACTCCAATCTTTTTATTCAACAACAGGTCGATATAAAAATTATCCTTCTCTGCTCCGACAGTTATATTTTGAGCATACGAAACTGTTATTATACCCACCAGGAATATAAATATATAACAAACCCTTGCTTTCATGTAAACCTTTTTAACTTTACATCAAAAACTGATCCTAAATTATAAATTGATCTTTACAAAATATAATAAATTTAAGAATAATTTGAACTTACCTTTATTTATATCAAAAAGAATCAGTAAACCAGGGCAACAGACCTTTTCTTCATTAATTCACAAAATAGCGATCATCAGCATCAGCGTTGGATTGGGGATAATGATCATCTCTTATATTATAATGGGTGGTTTTGAGGAAACGATTACTAATAAAATGGTAGGATTTGTGGGTCATCTTCAGGTTACAAAATATACTCTTAATTCGACCTATGAAGAATTACCCATTTCAAAAGAAGACAGCATATACCAATTTATTAATGATTTAGGCTATGTAAAACACATACAGGGTGTTGCTCATAAAGTAGGTCTGATCCAGACCGACGAGGAAATACATGGTATCGTATTTAAAGGAGTAGATGAGAGTTTTAATCTGGAGAAATTTGGACAGGTGATATCTGAAGGCCGTGTAATTGATAATAAAACAGGGCAGCCATCATTTGAAATAATGATCAGTAAAAAGATTGCAGATCTGCTTAAACTGAATATTGATGACGAGATCAGAATTTACTTTATACAGAATCCTATTCGTGTTCGTAAGTTCAGGGTTGTAGGGATGTACACTTCCGGTATGGAGGAATTTGACGAAAAACTATTGATTGGAGATATACGAATAATTCAACAATTGAACGATTGGCGGAATTCTCTGGTTGGCACGCTGGAAGTATTTATTGACGATTTCGACAGGCTCGAGGAAGCAGAAGAGGAGCTTTTCCGTCGTACCCAATATGATCTTTTTGTGGATAAGATAACCGATAAGCATATCGAGATCTTCGATTGGTTAAGTCTGGTTAATCGCAATGTTACCATTCTTCTTACCTTGATATTGTTTATCGCTTCATTCAACATGATATCTGTTTTGCTGATACTCATAATGGAGAGAACACAGATGATCGGAGTTTTAAAAGCCATTGGAGCAAGCAATAAATTCATCCGGAGAATTTTTACGTATCATGGCATCAGGCTTATTACATTAGGCTTGTTTTGGGGCAATGTTATCGGATTAAGTTTTGGATTTATTCAGGATAAGCTTAAGCTTATTCCACTCGATCCTGTTAATTATTACATGGATTATGTACCAATCAAATGGGAATGGGGTGGAATAATAGGTCTCAATATCCTTACATTTTCGGTGGTTACACTGGTCCTTGTTATTCCAACATTATTAATATCTAAGATAGAACCAATAAAGTCGATCAAGTTTGATTAGCAGTCTCGTATTTCTTAAAGAAACTATTAATTTTCATTGAGATCACTCCAAAAATTGCTTCTTTAATAATATTTACAGACATTTTGGATTCACCACGTTTCCTATCGGTAAAGACTATGGGAACTTCCTTAATTCTGAATCCAAACTTCCAGGCCGTGAATTTCATTTCAATCTGAAATGCATATCCAATAAACCTTATTTTATCCAGGTCGATCGTCTCAAGAACACGACGTTTGTAACATTTAAATCCGGCTGTTGAATCCTTTACTGGCATACCGGTTATCAGCCTTACATAAGTACTTGCAAAATAGGATAGCAGAACACGACCCATTGGCCAGTTTACTACATTTACTCCCGAAATATACCTTGAACCTACAGCCAGGTCAAACCCTTCATCTGCACATGCATTATATAAATTAATTATATCATAAGGGTTGTGTGAAAAATCAGCATCCATCTCAAAGATATACTCATAGCCCATTTCCAAAGCTTTCTTAAATCCATAGATGTAGGCTGTCCCTAAACCCTTCTTATCTTCCCTTTTATCCACAAAGACTTTCAGATCATCAATTTTGACGTCATGTTTTCTGGATTTAATATAATCTTCCACCTTGTCAGTCGTCCCGTCCGGAGAGTTATCATCGACAATTAGGATATCAAATTTTTCGGGTAGAGCAGCAATATCTTCAATCAGAGGAACAATATTTTCCGCCTCATTATATGTTGGTATAATAATTATTCCTTTATTCAAATCGTCCCGGTTTATTGATCGTCATACAAGTATATTTACGTATTATTCGACAAATAAATTTACAAGGGCAAATATATTTCCATAAGATTAAGAATTTTTACAGAATAATAAAAAAAAAATGCAATCTTAAAAAAACTTCTCATTTAGCTGTCATGTATATAATTTTGGCATATAATACTCGCATCAATTTTTACATCGATAAATACACTATTCTAAATTTGATGTACATTTATCAGTCTTATATGAAAATAACATGTTAAGAATAGCCATACAAAAATCAGGTCGGCTCAGTGATGAATCGATGAAACTCATTCGTGAATGCGGAATTAAGGTTAATAACGGTAAAGGAAAACTAAAATCCTCTTCCACAAATTTTCCGTTGGAAATATTATTCCTCCGGGATGATGATATTCCTGGCTATATCGAAGACAATGTAGCAGATATTGGAATTGTAGGTTTAAACCTTGTAAAGGAAAAGAAAAGAAAAGTTGAAACTATTCTGAAATTAGGCTTCTCAAAATGCAGATTATCCCTTGCCATACCAAAAGACAAGCCATATGAAGGTTTAAGATTCTTTGAAGGAAAGAATATAGCGACTTCATACCCAAATATTACAGCTGAATACCTTGCTTCAAACGGCATAACTGCTGATTTGCATGAAATAAGTGGGTCCGTAGAAATTGCTCCCGGAATAGGACTTGCCGATGCAATATGTGATATTGTAAGTTCCGGAAGTACTTTATTAACAAATGGTTTAAGAGAAGTTGAAACAATACTCGAATCAGAAGCAATCCTGATATGTCATAAAGAGCTCGAAAAACCGAAAAAGGAAATCCTGGATGCATTAATGTTCAGAATTCATGCTGTACAAAATGGCAGGAAGAATAAATACATTTTGCTGAATGCCCCCAATGATAAAATCAATGAAATCATCAATATACTCCCCGGTATGAAAAGCCCTACCGTGGTACCTCTCGCTATGGATGGATGGAGTTCTTTACATTCCGTTATAAATGAGGATCAATTCTGGGAAGTTATCGACAATTTAAAAAATGCTGGGGCTGAGGGGATATTAGTGGTACCAATTGAAAAGATGATCCTTTGAAATACTATTTTATGAAAATCATCAAGAATCCTGATACAAAAAAATGGTCAAAACTTTTAAAGAGACCTGCTATTAGAGAGAAAGAGATCAGAAGGATTGTTAAGCCTATTTTGAAAAAAGTAAAAGAAAAGGGTGACAAAGCACTCAGGCTCTTTGCCTTTGAATATGACCACGTTGAATTGGAGAATATACTTGTATCCTCATCAGAAATAGAAGGAATTGAAAAAGCCATTGATAAGGATATCCGGGAAGCTATAAAGAAGGCCTACAATAATATAAAAAAGTTTCATGAGGCCCAATTAACAGATATATTGGAAGTAGAAACGACCCAAGGTGTAATTTGCAGAAGGAAAAATGTACCAGTTGAGCGGGTTGGATTATATGTCCCGGGTGGTAGTGCACCGCTTTTTTCTACAGTATTGATGCTGGCAATCCCAGCTAAAATAGCGGGATGTAAAGAAATTATTATTTGTACCCCTCCTGACAGAAATGGGAAGGTACATCCTTTGATCCTATACGCAGCCAGTTTAACCGGTGTAGATAAGATTGCAAAAGTAGGTGGAGCCCAGGCCATAGGTGCTATGGCTTATGGGACAGAAAGTGTACCAAAGGTTGATAAAATCTATGGTCCTGGAAATCAATATGTAACCGCTGCAAAACAGATAGTTAACCAAAAAGGAATTGCGATAGATATGCCTGCCGGTCCTTCTGAAGTAGCGGTAATAGCTGATCATTCAGCTTTTCCGGAATATATTGCCGCTGACCTTTTATCCCAGGCTGAACATGGTATAGATAGCCAGGTAATATTAATTACAACAAGTGAAGATTTAATTAAAAAAGTTCAAAAAGAAATAAAAGTATTATCTGAAAACTTACCCAGAAAACACATTATTGAAAAATCCTTATTAAACAGCCGTTTCTTTTTAGTTGAAAACCTTGAAGTCGCTGTTGATTTATCTAATGCTTATGCACCGGAACATTTGATCATCTCTACTGAAAACTGTGATGCCCTTGCAGAAAAAATCATAAATGCGGGTTCGGTTTTTTTGGGGGACTATACACCTGAATCAGCAGGTGATTATGCATCCGGAACAAACCATACTTTACCTACATATGGCCATGCCCGTTCTCACAGCGGCGTATCGGTTGATAGCTTCGTAAAGAAAATTACCTTCCAGAAAATCTCAAAAAAAGGTTTAAAGAACCTGGGACCCGCCATAGAGTTAATGGCTGAAAAAGAAGAGCTGGAGGCTCATAAGTTGGCCATTTCGATCCGTTTAAAGAACTTGAAAGCAAATGGTTGATATTAAAAAGCTCGTCCGGCCACATATTATGGAATTAAGTGCTTATTCCTCGGCACGTGATGAATATACTGGCAAAAAGGGCATTTTTCTTGATGCCAATGAAAATCCTCTGGGTTCAACTTCCAGAAAATCATACAACAGATATCCGGATCCATACCAGAAATCACTTAAAAAAGCAATTGGTAAACTAAAGAGTATTTCAACGGATAAAATTTTCCTGGGTAATGGCAGTGATGAAGCCATTGATTTACTGGTACGAATTTTCTGTCATCCCAATCAGGATAATGTTATTGTAATGCCTCCTACCTTTGAAATGTATGAAGTGGCTGCCCGGATTAATCAGAATGAAGTAATTGCTGTCCAACTTACAAATGATTATCAGATCAACCTGGAGAAAGTACTTGCAAAGATAACTTCGAATACAAAGATCATATTTATTTGTTCTCCGAACAATCCTACCGGCAACAGCATGAACCGCGAGAGCATTCAGGAAATAGTCGAAAAATTCAATGGTATAGTTGTAATTGATGAGGCTTACATAGATTTTTCCAGGAATCCCGGTTGTTTTGATCTTCTGGAAAAATATAACCATGTGGTGATTCTTCAGACCTTTAGTAAAGCCTGGGGTTTAGCCGGTCTTCGTCTTGGTATGGCCTTCGCTGACAAGGAAATTATAAAATTGCTTAATAAAGTAAAACCACCTTATAATGTGAACCGGGCTACACAGTCACTGGCCATGAAAGCAATTAAAAAAGTAGAATACAAAGACTTTATGGTGCAGCAATTATTGGCAGAACGCAAAATACTTAATCTTGAACTATCCAATCTGAATATTGTGGAAAAGGTTTATCCTTCAGATTCAAATTTCCTTCTGGTCAGGTTCAAAGATGCCGACAAGGTATATAATTATCTATTAGAGAATAAAGTAATCGTTCGGAGCAGATCAAATGTAGTTCTTTGTGATAATGCACTTAGAATAACTGTTGGTAATGAAAAAGAGAACGATGCGTTAATCACTACCTTAAAAAATTACAAAGAGTAAAATGAGAAAAATTCTTTTTATAGACCGTGATGGTACAATTATCGAGGAACCGCATGAGGACTTTCAAATTGACTCCTTGGAAAAATTACAGTTTATACCCAAAGTTATCACCAGTTTGTCCAGGATCTGTAAACATGGAGATTTTGATCTGGTAATGGTTTCCAATCAGGATGGATTGGGTACTGATAGTTTTCCTGAAGAAACTTTTTGGCCTGCTCACAACAAAATGTTACAAATTCTGAAAAACGAAGGTATTGAATTTCAAGCCATTCACATTGACCCAAGTTTTCCACATGAAAACTCAATCAATAGGAAACCAGGAACAGGGATGTTGGGAAAATACATGAAAGGAGAATTTGATTTAAATAATTCATTCGTTATTGGTGACAGATTAACTGATATTGAGTTAGCTCAGAACCTGGGCTCAAGAAGCATACTCTATGGCGGATTAAAATCTGAGGAGGCTGATTTATGTACAAATGATTGGGATGAAATATATAAATTCCTTTTATTCCCGGACAGAAAAAGTCAAATCAAGAGAAAGACAAAAGAAACGGATATCAATATAAAGCTGAATCTGGATGGAACGGGGATATCAAAGATCAGTACAGGTCTAAACTTTTTTAACCATATGCTTGAGCAAATCTCAAAACATGGTAAGTGCGACCTGGAGATATCTGTAAAAGGTGACCTGGAAGTAGATGAACATCACACCATTGAAGATACTGCACTGGCACTGGGGGAAGCTTTCAGCACAGCGCTTGGTGACAAAAAAGGTGTGTCCAGATATGGTTTCCTTCTTCCAATGGATGATGCATTGGCACATGTGGCTATCGATTTTGGAGGTCGTCCATGGATGGTCTGGGATGTTGAATTTAAACGCGAAAAAATTGGAGATGTCCCAACCGAAATGTTTTATCATTTTTTTAAATCTTTTACTGATACTGCCAAGTGTAATCTAAATGTTAGAGCTGAAGGAAATAATGAGCATCATATTATAGAGGCAGTATTTAAGGGCTTTGCCAAATCTATCAAAATGGCTGTCCTAAGAAACGAAAACGAAATTGATTCCATTCCAAGCACTAAAGGTTTGCTGTAGCCTGCCTTTAGTCGGCGTTCGCCCTAATTCTTTAAATGATCTTTTAAATATTAAGAGTACCTTCAAATATTTAATACATGTCTTATAACAAACAGGAATTGTTTGTTTAAACTCTTTATTAAATTCTGTTTTAAGTAGCTACAATTTTAACTTTCGCCAGTTGCGAGGCTGTTGATAAACCTACTAGTGCCCCCATCAGATGAGATTCCCATGACACACCCGGTTGTTGGGGAAAGATCCCGTAAACGAGTCCACCGTATAAAATCAATATTATTAAGGAGATAAGAATGGATTTAAAATCTTTTCGAAACATTCCAAAAAAAATGAGAAACGAGGCCAGCCCATACACCAGGCCACTTGCTCCTATATGAATGGATTGTCGGGCAAAGATCCATACGAGAATATTTGTAAAAAAATAACATTGAAAAAATACCTTGCTTGCGATCCGGTCATAGAAAAAAAACAATATGACACCAAGGAACAGTATTGGGAGGGTATTTGAGAGGAGATGCAACATATTGCCATGGATTAAAGGAGCGAGCAGGACCCCTATCATACCATATAAGGTCCTGGGATAAATACCCAATACTGCAATATCGAATGGTAGTATCAAGCCAATGGCAAATACTGCCCAGAGGATAAAAACAAATCGAATTGGAATAACCAGGCTATCCTCCAAATGCATATCAACTATATCACTTATACGAGGCTGGATTTTTAATCATCTTTAACTCCATTAATTTCGATTCCTCATAATCAATAGATATATAACCCAATACTCCCCCGGAAGCCTTAGCGATTCTTTTTGCAATGTCCTTCATGCTCTCATAAAACTGTATTGCAAATTTCCGGTCAAGCTTTGGAAGGATTTTATTAAGTTTCTCAAGTTCTTCTATGATGAGAGGAGTCCTTTTCCTGGCCTCTCGGGGTAGAGACGCTATCTCTTCAATAAGGTTATATTCAAATTCATCGCCAATTGAAGAATAGAAATCTTTCAGGAGGATACGTGCTTTGATGGGTTTATATCTGGAAATACGCAATGCCTCCTTAATTTCTGATTTATCAATCTTGTTGTCCGCACCTGCTATTAAAATAGCAACTAGTACAGGTGCTTTCTGCAGAAAGAGCTTTTCCTCTTCAGATAATGGATCCAAATAATTAATCATATACTATTAACTTAAAAAATGGGTGAATTATTATACCTTCTATAAAAATCACTCACTCAAGAAGAAGTAATTCATTTTAAAAATCAGTTAATTTCATATTAATAAGGCTTTCTCTGGACTTCTGAATCACTTTTATAAGAATAAAACAACCTAAAAAGACTATTCGGCACATTCACTTCGTTATCATAAAGTATAAGTGACAACTAGAATTTATTTCAACTGAGAATTTTTACAGTTTAACCAAATAAAAGATAAGATTAGGATAATGTCGTCTAATGAATCTATAAAAATATTTATTGTCGAGGATGATCCTGTTTATTTGAAATTCCTCAATTATGTTATAGGGCTTAATCCAGATCATGAGATCAAAACATTCTCCAATGGAAATGATGCCTTAAATGCTTTGCACGAAAAGCCTTCCATCATCACACTTGATTATAGCCTTCCAGATAAATCCGGTGAAGAAATATTGAAGGAAATCAAGGAGTATGACTCAAATATTCCAGTCATAATCGTTTCTGGTCAGGAGGAGATTGGGATAGCCGTTCAATTATTAAAACTAGGAGCATACGATTATATTATTAAAGATGAAGAAACAAAAGAGCGCCTTGAATATGCATTAACCAATGCAAAAAGAAACATCACCCTGGTGAATGAGATTAATACTTTAAAACAGGAGATATCAGAAAAATATGAATTCGGAAATAGTATAATAGGCAATTCGCCTGCCATAAAAAGGGTTTTTGATTTGATGAAAAAAGCCATTAAAACAAATATTACTATTTCGATAACTGGAGAGACGGGCACAGGAAAAGAACTTGTTGCAAAAGGGATACACTATAATTCAGCCAGAAAAAAGAAGCCATTTATTCCCGTAAATTTAGCTGCCATTCCTAAGGAATTGGTTGAAAGCGAATTATTTGGTCATGAAAAAGGATCTTTTACTGGAGCAGTAACCAGGAGGATAGGAAAATTTGAAGAAGCCAACGGAGGAACAGTATTCCTCGATGAGATAGCAGAAATGGACTTGAATCTCCAGGCTAAATTATTGCGTGTAATTCAGGAAAGGGAAGTTACACGAGTAGGCGGTAACACTATCATACCAATCGATGTCAGATTACTCGTAGCAACACATAAAAATCTGGCGGATGAAGTAAAAAGTGGTAATTTCCGGGAAGATCTGTATTATAGATTACTTGGCCTTCCCATTCAACTCCCGCCTCTTCGTGAACGGGATACAGATATTATACTGCTTGCAAAGCACTTTTTGTCCTCCTTCTGTAATGAAAATGATTTAGGTGATCTTTCCCTGGATAGGGAAACTCAGGAGAAACTACTACGTTATCATTATCCTGGAAATATAAGGGAATTGAAATCAGTCATCGAACTTGCAGCAGTGATGAGCAATGACAATTTAATTCTGCCGGAAGATATAAACTTTAACAGTCCAAAAAGTGAGGAAAATTTTACCTACCAGGAACTTTCATTGAAAGAGTATAACGATAGAATTATTGATCACTTCTTGAAGAAATATGACAATAATGTGTTAAAGGTTGCGGATGTCCTGGATATAGGGAAATCTACTATATATCGATATTTAAAAGAAAAAACTATTTAATATATGGAAAGTGTTGGTCGTAATGGAAAGTGTATGACAGACCTGTCACACCTTGTTTCTATATGCGGGGATGATGATGATTTTAAAATAGAGATGATTGAGACGTTTTTAAAAAATACCCCTCCTCTGATCAATGAAATGAAGAACTATCTGATAAATTCGGAATGGAAAATGATTGGAGATATCGCCCATAAAATGAAGCCATCATTCACATTTATGGGTATTCATTCTGCAAAGGATCTGATATTAAGTATAGAGAGACAGGGAAGGATGCATGAGAACATTGAGGAAATTCCTGGTATGATATTAGAATTAGAATCAATATGTGTGGGAGCATTTGCTGAACTGGAAAAAGAATTGATCTTGGCAAATAAGGAATTATAAATTATTCGTAAAAGAACTCAAGATCAAATTCAGTAGCCAGTCCCGGTTTACTTTTCAATGAAATAGCTGCTTTATGTCTTTTAATTATTTCCAGACATACTGATAAACCCAAACCATAATGTATTCCTTGCTTCTTCGTAGAAAAGAACGGAGCGAAAACCTGTGATTTATCTTCAAGAGGAATCCCGCAACCTGTGTCAATAATCCTGTAAACTACCTTTTCTTTGTCTGAATAGTAATCAACATATATATCCCCCCCTTCTTCTGTTATTGCTTCTATAGCATTCTGAAGCAATAAATGTAACAGTAGAAGCATAAATTCCTTATGACATAATACATTAACATCCGAATTTTCATTAAAATGGAAATTTATTTTTCCAATATCTTTACTCCTTTTAAATTGTATTAATGATTGACTTAACCTATCCAGATTTATATACTCCCATTTTTCTGTCTCGATATCTTCCAATCTCAAATGTTCTTTCTTATATCTGAGTTTATCCCTTACTTCGATCAGGCTTGCCCACTGCTCTGAAATAAACTGATGATTGGCCTGTTCCAGAAATTCTGCTTTTGTCATCTCACGGCTGGGATGCACTCCTGATGATGTAAATGCCATTTTTTTTCTTAAATCAATATGATTACTGGCTTCAATATTCAAATCCTTGCCACGTAAATTCAGAATTATTTCCTGCTTTTTATTGAGTTCATCGGACAGCGATTCTATCTCCTTATAGAGGTCTTTCATTTTTGATACAGCTTTTTTTTGAGATGAATAACGCAGGACCATTACCACAAGAATCCCTGATATAAGTAAAATGATGAATCCAAATCCATATACCATAGTCTTGTACTGATCTCTCTCTCTATTATTGAACTTTTCAATTTCTCTGAACACATCCTCTTGTTCAGAATATATGGCATCTTTAAGGAATAATTCAAGTTTCTCCGAGCCTATTTTTCCCTGATTTTCTGATAAGCTATCGTTAATATGAATATAGGATTGATGCAAATCATAAGCTAACTGATATTCCCCGCGATTTGTATATAGCTCTGATGCCTTAAGCAGAAGATCTCTTTTAAGGAATAGTCTTCCGAGTTCTCCAGAGAGAGAAATGGCTTTTTTTATATAATTGAGTGATGAATCTGTATAGGATCCCGAATAAACCTGGTATTTATCCATATATAATTCTAATAATAACTCCTTCGATCCCTTCATTTGGATCAATTTCTCTGCATTGTTATAATAATATGTCATTGAATCATAATCATCCAAATTAAAATAATTCCTTGCAATAGCTATGGATGATTTTGCCATACCGGCATCGTTTTGCAGTCGCTGAAAAATGTCCAGTGATTTTTGATTACTTTCCAATGATAATAGTTCATCCCCTTTATTACCGAAGATTCTCCCCATGCCCAACATAGACAATCCTGCACCTACAAAGTTTTTCATCCTTTGGTTCAGTTCATATGCCTGCAAAAAATAGTGCAGACTTTTTTCATTGTCAGCTGTTTCCTCATAAATAAGGGCGAGTATCTCATAGGTCTTTATTTTTAATTCCGGATCGTGCAGTTCATCCGCAACATCAGATGCGTATTGACAGTGCTCTATAGCATCATCAAGATTACCGTAGAGGTACTCAATATATCCCAGATTTTGAGATGAATACCCAATTCCACGCTTATAATTCAGCGTTTCTGATAGAATGGAAGCTTGCAGGGCAAGATCCTTAGCTTTGCTGGTACTGTCAAGTTTATAGTAGTCAGACAGCCGGTTCAAAATGTCCACTTTTTCTATGCCATTTGATATTGGTAATTTTGAAAGAAGTGAATCAATATTGGATTGGGGATAAGATTTTAAGGATATTGCCGTTACAACAATAGAAAAGATTAATTTAACGCTCATGATTCATTGGATTTTGAAAGATCCAGGAACTCAAATTTCATCTTTGAATGAATATATTTATTTTCAATCGCTTCAAAAACGCATTATAATTGATATTTAAGCATTATCCTAAATATTTAAGGAGAATTGGCATTCTCCTCATTTCAATTTCGATGGTATTCGCCAGCTATGGATGCTATCCCATAACCGGATATACTCATAAAACTATTAAACCCAAAAGTCATAAGAAGCCATATCGTCATACCAAAGACAAAAGGAGAAAGAAAACGAAGGTATATTGGCAAAAGAACTACTAGGTTAAAACAATTCTTTGAAAAATCAGTAATTACTTATAAAAAGAATAATGAGAAAATTATTATTTGCATTAAGTACATTAATTATATTCTCCTGTAATGTTAAATCTCAAAACAATACAAATATGTCTGATCAAGACAAGAAATCAGGATACGAGGTAAACAAGTCAGAGGAGGAATGGAAACAGATCCTGACTCCAGTGGAATTTCAGATTTTAAGGGAAAAGGGAACAGAATATGCCTTCACTGGAGAGTATTTTGATCATAAAGAGAAAGGAACCTATGTTTGTGCAGGTTGTGGTAATGAATTATTCACTTCAGAATCAAAATATGATTCAGGATGCGGGTGGCCTAGTTTTTACGAACCACTCAATGAGGAAAAAGTGGGAGAATTTGAAGATCGCTCTCATGGTATGGTCCGGACAGAGATTGTATGTAATAAATGTGGGGGTCATTTAGGTCATGTTTTCCCCGATGGGCCAAAACCTACGGGACTTCGCTATTGTGTTAATTCTGCTTCACTGGATTTTAAAAAGAAGGAGAAATAAAATCACTCAGGGACTCCAGTGGCCTCCCCATCTTTCATAGGCTGCCTTTTCCAAAGTCTCCCTAGTATCAGGATGGGCTATTTTAATCATTCGCCTTGCCCTTTCCTTCATGGATTGGCCATAAAGATATGCTATTCCGTATTCAGTAATTACGTAATGTACATTTGCCCTAGTGCTTACCACCCCTGCACCAACCCTTAAGGTTGGGACAATCTTGGATATTCCTTTGCCAGTTTGAGAAGATATGGCAATGATCGGCTTTCCCCCCTGTGAGTACGAGGCTCCTCGAATGAAATCAATTTGTCCGCCGACACCAGAATAATGTTTTGTTCCAATTGAATCAGCACAAACCTGTCCCGTTAAATCAATTTCAATTGCCGAGTTAATAGCAGTGACTTTCGGATTCCTTCTTATGATACGCGTGTCATTTACAAAAGAGCAATCCATCATGGCAATCTGAGGATTATCATGCAGGAAATCATACACTTTCTGAGAACCCATAACGAAGGAGGAAACAATTTGTCCGGGAACTACCCTTTTTGCTGTATTGTTAATCACGCCCTTTTCTACCAGAGGGATTACACCATCAGAGAACATCTCGGTATGAACGCCAAGGTTTTTATGGTTCATAAGCTTGGTAAGAACAGCATTTGGAATACCACCAATACCCATCTGCATGGTGGCTCCGTCATCCACCAGGCTTGCTACGTATTCCGCTATTTTGTCTTCAGTTGGAGAAGGCTGAGGTACCGGAACTTCAATTATATCCGAATCATGCTCAACAAAAGTATCAAAATGACGCATATGCATGCTTCCATCCACAAAAACTCTTGGCACTTTTGTATTTACCTGGGCAATCACATGCTTGGCACATTGTACTGCTGCAACGGCCATGTCTACTGAACTCCCGAGGGAAACATATTTATGCTTATCTGGAGGGGAAACATTCATTAGAGCTACATCGATGTTTACTATGCCTTTTCGAATTAAACCGGGTATCTCACTTAAAAAAACGGGAATATAATCTGCGAGGCCTTCCATTGTAGCTTTCCTTACATTAGCCCCTACAAAGAAGGATTCACATCTGAAAATTCCTTCATATTCAGGTTTTACATAGGGAGCTTCCGCCTCATGATGTATGTGCACAATTCGTACCTCTTTCAACTCCGGAGCTCTTTCAACCATCGCATCGATCAGCAATTGGGGGGCCTGGGCTACTCCATGAATAAAAACAGTATCACCAGATTTTATTACTTTTACAGCCTCAGCTGCAGACATGTAATTCATGACTTATTATTTTAGAAAAAATTCGAAATGGAAGTGCAAAATTATTCACTCCTTTTATTTAAAAATATGAGATTAATCATCTTTGACTGGATGATCTTGGGATAACATCGTCCTGGCGAGATTTAAGAATTATTTTTTATTTTGGTATTTTAAAACAGAATTTTTGAAAGCAGATATTACAATTATAGGTACTGGAATTGTTGGTTTAGCAACGGCATATAAAATCCAGAAATCCAATCCGGGAATCAAAATTCAGATGCTGGAAAAGGAAAATAAAGTTTCAGCCCATCAGACTGGGAACAACAGCGGTGTGATTCATAGCGGTATTTACTACAAACCGGGGAGCCTTAAAGCCAGGAATTGCATCTACGGGTATAAACTTCTTCTTGATTTTTGCGATAAGAACGATATCCCCTATGAAATATGTGGAAAAGTAATTATTGCTTCTGACAAACAGGAGTTACCCGGTATGGAATTACTGCATAAACGAGGAATAGAGAATGGCCTGGATGGGCTAAAACTTTTGAAAAAGGATGAATTAAATGATTATGAACCCCATGTTAAGGGAATTGGGGGAATATGGGTTCCTCAGACAGGCATTATAGACTTCAAAAGCGTATCAAAGAAGTTAGAAGAAAACATCATAGCCAACGGTGCTGAATTTTATTTTGGTCAAAGAGTTCAGGCAATAAAGATTAAAAATGGAGCGGCCATTATATCAACTCCTGTTGAATCCTTTTCTTCCAAGTTGGTTATTAATTGTGCAGGATTATATTCCGACAAAATCGCAAGACTAACACATCCTAATATAAGCGTAAAGATCATCCCTTTTCGTGGGGAATACTATAAGATAAAGCCAATGAAAAGGTATCTTGTCAAGAACCTGATATACCCGGTCCCCGATCCCAGCTTCCCATTTCTAGGCGTACATTTTACGAGGATGATTGATGGAGGGATTGAGGCTGGCCCAAACGCTGTTTTGGCTTTTGCCCGGGAGGGATATAGAAAAACACAAATCAACCTCCCTGAGCTGGCCGAAACACTGACCTGGCCAGGATTTATCAAAGTAGCTTCAAAATATTGGAAAACAGGAATTGGTGAAATGTATAGATCCTTTTCGAAGAAGGCTTTCACAAAAGCCTTGCAGAAACTGATCCCGGAAATTGAGGAAAACGACCTGGAAGTTGGTGGTGCTGGTGTAAGGGCCCAGGCATGTGACCGTTCCGGGGGCTTGCTAGACGATTTCCTTATTTATGAAAATGAACATGCCATAAACGTCTGTAATGCTCCATCTCCTGCTGCTACTTCCTCCCT
>CBDUBA010000026.1:0-43378 GCA_965365275.1 uncultured Cyclobacteriaceae bacterium
CACAACTCGACCAGTCATCACCATATCTCTCAAATAACCAACCGTTGTAATTTTCATAATCGGTAGGCTCAGGATTGTTCCCGGCTTCATATAATACGGTTCCATTTTTTTGGAATTTCTCCTTATGCTGTTGATAACAACAACCGATCTGGTGTATCGTCATCCGGATATCTGTGCTGAAGTATACCGGATCCGGCACGTGGTATCTGTAGAAGCAATACCGCATATTTTCAGTATCGGTATATGATGATCCCTGATACAGGTGACTATAACGACCCTGTCCCCATCCTGTTCCTATATAATCCTCGGTACCTGTACCGCATAAAGTCGGATTTTCAGTATCTCCGTCGAGGTAGATCTTAACCTCACCTTCACCCCACCAGGAATCAAGAAATACATCCTGATTGGCTTCCACCCCAAAATTCACACCAAGGAAGCGGCCGGAACCTTCAAGTTTCGGAAGGAATTCATAGTCATGCCTCATTTCAGTGGAATCCTCCCTTCGATAATAGGCGTGAAAGTATAGATGATCTTCTCCATGCTTCTCACCGATGGTATAATCCACATCATAGAAGATGGCTGACTGCGCCGTATCGGTCTCATTGATCAGGATAATCTTCATCCCATTTTTGAAGGGCATGGGCACAAAACAATTGTAACTTCTTCCTTCCGGATTAGAAAAAAGTGCCGATTCAAAAGGATACATCTCACCCAGGCCCATCCCAAAGAAATACCCGATAGGGGCAGAAACTGCTGGTTTGTTTTCTCCATCCCAGTACATGTTCAATTTCAGGCCCAACTGCATTTTCTTTTCCTGTTCCCTGATTGTCATCCATATCCTGCGTATCGTTCCACTTACACCTTCCGGCTCATAAGCAAGGACCAAAGTATCATTTGGAAGCAGATTTACGTGTGCTCTGCCTTTTCTACCAAAATTAACCAGCCCCCCTTTTCCTTTTTCAGCATTCGGATTCTCCGGGCTGGACCACCGGGTTTGTACGTTTTCCGGTTTAATAAAAAGTTCCTGAGCATATAGAATTGAACTGGAAATAAATATTATAAACAGAGTTATGATTATTTTCATCTGAACTTAAGCATTTACAGGTTTGTTTATTTTGTAGAACGTAATGTTTTCACCATTCCATACATTACCTTCCGGGAGTACATTAATTTTTGATTCTATATTTTCAAATCCGTGATCAGCCAATTGGGGGATTAATATTTCTTTATTGAAATAGTGTGTCCAGAAACGGTATCTTACGAGATTGTCTTTTTCATCCATGATTGAGTGTTGCATCAGAAAAACATGGTTTTTTGGGTAATGAAATCCATTGATCAGTTCAAGGTATTTATCTTTTCTCCAGAAGCCCCCTTCGTTAACTGTCCATGCTTTTTCTTCTTGAAATTTCTCCTCCAGGTTTCTGTCGTTAATTACGTCAAAAATAAATATCCCACCTGGAGCCAGTGCATTGTGGACCTTCCTGAGCAAAATGTTGCGATCACTGGGAATGAGAACACCAAAATCAGTATAAATCATAATAATCAAGTCATATCTGTTGTGTATATCCAGATTTAGATAGTTTTGACAGATATATTCAATTTCGAGATTATTTTTCATGGCCTGGGATCGGGCGTACTCAATAGAATTTTCAGAGATATCCATCCCGGTAACCTGGTGCCCCTCTTCAGCCAGCTTTTCTGTATACATACCCGGTCCACAACCCAGGTCCAGGATCTGCATTCCCGGTTTTTTACAATAACCTTGAATAAAATTCAATGTCCTACGTATACTTTCCGGAGTTCTTGTGGCCGATTCTATCTCAGGATCGAGATGCATTTTTAGCAATTGTTTGGAAATATATGGATCAGTCCACATCATTGCATCTCCTGGTTCATACAATACCGGTTTTTCGGATAATTTCGTAAGCTTATTGAAATCCATTTCCTGTTTTCAAACGATTAATCCGCCACAGTCAGTTCTGCCATCAACCAAAGGGTATGTGCAACCATTGGTGTCCAATATTCCGAGATCTGCCACCAACCCCCACCTATTTCAGGCTGGTCATCACTGGTTCCACCGAGGCCATTCATTACAGCTCCATTGATAACAGGAGTAGTTGGATAGAATGTACTGCCCGGGAAATGTTCGGGATAGTTGTATCCTGTGCCTATCAGGGTCGAGCTATTAAATGAATTTACTCCTATGATCCAATCCAGTTGCTTTTGTGCAAATGATTTTAGTTCATCATCATTTAAAATAACACTGGCCTTCAACAGCCCGATTCCAGCCGAAGCGACATTGGAGTTTATGCCTACCCACCAGCTTAATTCCGGTTGCATAAAATATCTGTACCAGAAATCCCCAATTTTTCGGTTTCCGCCAGGATCCTCACCTGTATACAATCCAAATGGAACGATTCCAAAGCTGTTTCGGGTAATAAATACCTTTAAATAATCTCTTGCATACATGGTGATCATTTCTTTCCATTTCGGAACATTTTCATGTTCCGGGAACTCCTGTATAAGATCACATATGGCATAAAATTCTGTGCAACCCCTGGATATATTTTTGTACGGTTCGTGCTCATCTTTTGAATTATAGAAGAAACCATTTATTCCGCCATTTTTTTCCGTTTCCTGAAGGGTTTCCAGAAGGTCAGCCCTTGATATGGCAAATTCTTTATGGCTTACATTCCCTGTGGTCTTGTACAATTCCAGGGCTGCCTGGATAGATGCACCAATAGTGCCAGGATTAAGCCCTTCATCAGATTTTTTACACCATGTTAAACACTTCTCTGCAGCAATAAGGCAACGGGCAGAATATTCGGGATCCGTTTCTTCTGCTATCCGGGCCACTATGGCCTCAGAAGCAATGAAATTATACTGCCCCATCATATCAAGGGGTGTAGTTCTTATGACCCTGTCATCCTTTGTACCTATTATCAGCATATCGGCATTGGATCTCCCGGCATTGGGTTTGGTAAAATAAGGTTCACCTTCCTCGAAATCACCGGTCATGTTATCTGTCCAACGATTGCTGTCTGAATGTTTTTGAACATCACCCCCTATAAAACTCATGATGTATCCATCAGGCTCCTGCATATTAAGGAAATACCGGTTTCCCCATCGTAATTCTTCCAGGAGTTTATGTTTTCCCAGTTGTGGATAAAGGTCATACGTTTTCGCTATAGCCAACATACCATAAATGGTAGCGCCAACCCACTTACGCAGGTCACTGGCATCATGCCAGCCTCCGCTTACGTCCTGGTGTTTGCCGTTATCCATCCGTACCCCATCATCTATGTGGCAGGGCGTAAGATATCCGGTCGTGCTGCCACCGCAACGCTGTTTGGAAAAGTAATCAATAATAGAGGCCATGGGCTCTACATATACATCTTTAGATATTCTAAATGGATAGGAACGAAGTGTGTCGGATAATATATAATAGGAACCATTAGCCTTTACTTCGCTGAAATCACCTGTTGCATAATCCCCAAAATCCCCTTTGATCGGAGTGAAATTACCTTTATATACAATTTCTGCCGTAACAGTGTTGACAACAGAAAATTCTCTCTCAAGCAGGCCAGGAACCACGCAAGTTTTGCTGGCATCCGGAGTATATCCGGCCTGGTTGACAAGAATATCAACATTGTAGTCTCTGGAAAGTCTCTGGGCCTGAATGGGTGAAATATTGATAAATAGAATTATCCATAAGATAAGAAATCCGTGATTGGATTGAGTAAGGTTTATTTTTACCCATTTTCTAAAGTGTCTCTCCCTTGAATTAGAATCAGAATATTTATTTTTCATAATATGGATTTTAAAAATTTTCAAATCAGGAAATGATAATCAAGTATTTAAAAAAATGCTTTACCAGAAAAGCCCGTAAAAGTTTTAACTGGAGCAGGATAAAGATAATAAATCGGGATTATTCATCCTATTTTAATAATTACTCTATTCGGTTTCGGAATTAAAAATTTGCTGATTTTTATAGAATTGGATTCAAGCACATTCAGGGTTTAATCAGATTCGGAAGTAATGAATTAGATTAAAATACGAAGCTGATTATTACAATTTCTTTATATAACACCTGGTTCGTTTATGCTGTCTGTGTTCATAGCTATGCCAGAGATTATTGACACTTCTATTATCTTCCATTTCCTTGGTTGACTCTATGCTTTCTATATTGTTTTGGATCAGAACAGGAATGATATCACTGAATATTATACCTGTAAGGCCCTTATTCTGGTACTCTTTTTTCACCGCAATTAAAAGCGTGTCAACAGTTCTTGTTTTCTGGTATATATTTAATATGCGGAACAAGGCAAAGCGAATAAGACTGCCTTTAGATTTTTGAAGCGATCTCGATAATGAAGGCATAGTTATTCCAAAGGCGATTACATTATCACTACCATCAAGGATAACAGAAACGTAGGCAGGATCAAGAATAGTAATGAATTGTTTCTTCAGGCAATCAATCTGTTTTTCAGATAGTTGTGAAAAAGCATAAATCCCTCTATATACGGAATTCAAAAGTTGAAATATGCCGGTTGCATGTTTGAGAATGTCTTTCCGGCTCTTAAATTCGGCACTATGAAGACCGTACCTTTCTTTTATCAGTTTTGCACCTAAGAGTACTTTCTCAGGGACATGTTCAGGCACTTTTACATTATATTCCACCCAATCAATATCTTTAACATAACCTGCTTTTTCCAGAAGTTCAGGATAATATTGATAATTATAGTGAGAAAATGCTGTGGGTGTTTCGTCGAATCCTTTAATCAGAATTCCGGAACCATCAAAAGATGAAAAACCAAGTGGTCCATGAACGTGTTCCATGCCTTCCATTTTTGCCCAGGATTCAACAGTATCCATTAATGCCTTTAAAACTTCCAGATCATTGATAAAGTCGAGCCAACCAAACCTGGCATATTTAATATTACGGTTTTCATTATACCTGTGATGTATTATTCCTGCAACCCGCCCGACAATTTTTTCATTCTGATAAGCCAGCCAGTATTTTGAGATGCAAAACTCATGTGCTGGGTTTTTGTCCGGTGAGAGTGTTTTTAACTCCTCAGTTCTCAATACTGGCACATAATTGCTGTTGTCGGCATATAATTTTTCCGGAAATCGAATAAACTTTTTCAGATCGGATTTCGAGTTTATTTCCTTTATGGTGACACTGGTTTTCATTAATATAGGAAATGTTTCAGGGTTATTGCATTTAAAAAATTACCTTACAAAATTCTTTATTCCGAAATATTGAAAAATCAGCCACAAGATAACTGAAAAATTTCACTTTAATTTAAATTAAAAATTAAACTTTTTTAACAAGGGGATTCTTTTTAAATGATCTTATTTTGGAGCTGATCCTACAAATAAGCTCAGCAATTCCCTGCAATAGTTCGACGTTTATATAGACGTAATGAATTTAAAAGGGTTTGTTTTTCCACTATTCAAATTCAAATTCAGGATTCTTTTCTGCAGGTATAGGCGCATTTGTTATTTCCCACCATTCCTTTAACAGTAAAAGAAGTTCCTCCGTCTTTTCAGGATTTTTTATAGCCAGATTATTACTTTCTCCAATATCCTCCTCTAAATTGTACAGTTCAATGCCATCATCTTCGAAATAATAATGTAGTTTCCATTTCCCCTTACGTACAACTGAACCGGGACGGGTCCTGAATAAAGAATCCCTGTTCTCATTTTCATGAATATTGTAAGCCTGCAGGTAAATTGGGAAGTGCCAATATAAGGATCTTTCTATATGATCTGATTCACCGGTAAGGATAGGCATGAGGTTTAATCCGTCAGGGATATAAGAAGTAGCATCGATCCCCGAAATCTCTAGAAGGGTAGGGAACAAGTCAAGGTTAGTTATCGGAAAAGCGTTCCTTGAGCCAGCTTTAATTTTCCCATCCAATCGAAAGATGTAGGGTACTCTTATGCCACCCTCATAGTAACTTCCCTTTCCTGCCCTTAGTGGCTTTTGTTTAGTAATCCCGTATAATCCGCCGTTATCAGAAGTGAAAACAATCAATGTATTCTTTAATATATCTCGACTTTTCAAAAGCGACATTAGTTGCCCAATGTTTTTATCAAGGTTCTCAACCATAGTTGCATAATCAGCATTCCCCTGTCCCTGCCACGCTGGTTTATTTTCATATTTAGGCAGCAATTTCATTATGGGATGAATCGGAGTATGAACAGCATAAGGTGCATAATAAAGAAAGAATGGATTTTTTACCGTATCCATGAATTGTAGAATATCACCCATGATGGCATCGGTTAAATAGAGGCTGGAATCCCCATTGACTTTCACATTTCCGTATGGAGGATAGTAGCTACTGGGGTGTCCATTATGACCACCTGCAATATTAATGTCAAAACCATAATCTAATGGTGAATTGCTTAAATGCCACTTGCCCGAGTGACAGGTAGTATATCCTTCCTTCGCCAGTATTGAGGCTATAGTTGGGAAGTTTTTTGAAAGCGTAGTGATGTTTTCTGTTGGTATCAACTTTCGATATACGGATTGCCCCCGTTCACTGGAAGCTACGGTGTAAATCCCATGCCTGGTGGTCCATTTGCCTGTCATCAGGCTGGCCCGGCTTGGTGCACAGTTGGCTGCCGAGGCATATCCATTTGTGAAAACCATACCATACCTGGATAATTGATCAATATTGGGTGTTTCGTAATACTGGCTGCCAGTGTATCCCAGGTCCTTCCATCCAAGGTCATCTACATTGATTATTACGATATTTGGCCTTTGGATATCATTATTCTTATCGCAGGAGAAAAGTAATATTCCTGTAAACAGGAAAATGGTTGAAATTTTAATCCACATGTGAGAACACATATATAATGCAGGAGCAATTTAATTAATATGTGTTAATATTTATCGGTTATATGCTGCAATATTATTTGAAAGCATATTTATTCAGATATGGAAAACTGTTTTAAAAGATTTTTGCCTGATGCATTGGGAACTTCAGAGATCAGCGCATAATCACCTGGCTCGAGATTAACCTTAAAATATCCTGTCGAGCCTGATGGCATATCGTTAACCCCACCCAGGAACGTGATTCCATCTGGAGAAGGAGTGATCAATCCTTTTGGATCTGCCCAATTGACCCATTTCTCAAGGGCATTTATATCAGCATTAGCATCCAGTTTTACAAGATTTACATCATGGCCTACAAAATTTTCATGAACGATCTGGTCTTCAAAATAAACTGAAAATATATTTGGACCCTTGTTAATGGGATCAGAATACACCATGCCCTCCGTGCTCGAAATATTTATTTTTACGTTTGCAGAAGGCGGTGTGACAGAGCTCTCCTCCTCAGTTACAACCAGTTCTTTAACCATGCCCATTTTAGAATGGAAAACACCATTTGCCATTTTAACATAACATTCCAGGATATAATATCCAGGATCTAATTTCAAGGTTGTTTCACAGGTTTGTCCTGGTGAAACCATCCCAGAGCCACCCAGGAAAACAACCTCGCTGAACCATTCAGGCAGTTTCCCAAAGGCCGCAAAACCTTCCTCATCCTTTCCCTGGTTAATAAGATCCATACCTTCCTGAAAGATCGGAGCTACGATCTTCTCTGCATCTTCAATTGTTTTCCCATCCGGATACTTATCAATAAGAAAAAAATGCACCTGGCTTGATTTGTTTGTATATCTGAAAGTATTCCACCCTGAGGGAATCTCGTCGGCTATCTGGAATTCCATGTTCTGTGTAATTATCTGGACAACGTTTTCTGGTTCGGCTACTTTCTCGGATTTATTTTCAGTTTTTCGATCTGAAACACAAGCATTTATAGTAATTATTAAAAAAAGTGAAATCAGTTTAATAGAATTGATCCATCTGGGGATGTTGTTTTTATTGATCGTCATAATAATTGCTTTAATAAGTTAGGTTTAGATGCATTTGAGATTAATGCAATCCTAATTATAAGAAAAATTTATTTTCAACCAAAATGAAAAAGGAATTTGATATGTTGATAGCTAATCAGTGTTATTTTCTTTGAATGAAAGATAAAGTGCCTGCACTTTTGGATTTTCTTCGGGTGTTAAGGTAAAGAATATGGTAATTATCCCATTCTCAGTTTTGACATCAAAGCTACCCCTCAGTTGATTGAGTGCTCTTATATCCTCCACATTATGTATTTCTCCGGCCTCCCTGAGGATCTCCTTCGTTTCTGCCATACGGTGGGCTCTTGATCTGTCCGGAAAAAAATTTTCAGCCAGTATTTCTTCTTCAAGATCCTTATCCCAGGTTTGTATCATCTGAAATACCTGTTCCTTCCTGGTTTCTAAAATATCCGAAGCAGGTAATACCCTGGGTTCGATCCCGGCTTCTTCGATGAGCACTTTAAGGAAAAGATCCTTATCATACGGCCTGGTATAGGTCAGGTTACCAAACGCCATGATGCCCACCCCATATTCCGGATAAAAGGCATAATGACTGCCATAACCAGGTAGTGCACCACCATGTGCTACTTCAAATAAGCCATCACAGTTTTTATAGATTCCTAATCCATAACCGTATCCCGATTGACCAGGGCAGGGATCACCATTCCAGTCCTCTGCAGTAGCATATAGCCTGCTGAACTGGGGTGTATGCATTTCTCTTAGTGTGCTTCTTTTTACAATGCCGGTATCTGGATCGCTTCTCGGAGGCCAGGCTGAGAGATGTAAGCTCACATATTTACTGAAATCCTCAATGGTCGTTATTAAACCTCCCATGGCACCGTAGGAACCATCATGCAGAATTGGTTCTAATTTCCATTGGTCTTCCTCCCATCGATATCCCAGCGCTAATTGATCTTGTATAATATTCTCGAATTCCCAGTAGGTATCCTTCATGCCTAAAGGTTGAAGTATATTTTCCCGAATATACTGTTGATATGGGATCCCGGATATTCGTCTTATAATATCTCCCAGAATCGCATACCCTGTATTGCTGTATTCATATTGGAATGAAGGTGGATTAGACAAAGACATACCTGAATTAATTAAATCGATCAGCATCTGATCTGGTTCATCGAGCTGTCTGTCTCCCCAGGGATTATCTTCAGGGAATCCGGCGGTCATGGTCAGGAGGTCTTGTATATCTATAGGAGGGGAGTCGCTGGTTGGATATTCAATGTTTGCCATTTCGGGAATATATTTCGAAACATGATCAGCCAAACGCAGCTGGCCATTATCCCTAAGCATCATTATGGCCAAGGCTGTAAAACTCTTCGTCATGGATGCAATCCGAAAAGCTGAGTTTGTGGAGGCAGGCAGACTATCTTTAATATTGATTAGGCCTGTGGAGGAAGCTAAAACAAGTTCATTATCCACTACAATACCATAAGCAATGCCTGGAATATGCCTTTCCCTGGCTTTGTCTTCTATAAGTCGCTGAAAATCAATGGCAAACTCTTTTATTTTTTCAGCCCGGTCATCTTGATCAAAGAAATGAGGTTTATAATCTTTTGAATAACTTATAGATTCAGCATCAATTGATCCTGTTGAATCCTGGTTCGAACAAGCAAATAAAGTAATCAGAATTCCGGAGATTATGGATAAATTCAAATAAAACTTCATGACATCTAAACAATTTAATTAATTATACACTGACGCGGGTAAAGGTTAAACCTAGATTCCTTATAAATAGAGAATTCGCAATGTATTGAAAACCTATCAAGTAATCAAATATGTTATAGATTTTGCCCCAATATAAAATCACAGATGGGCTTTTACTTTAATATAAAACTCATGGGCTGATTTGCTCTGATCCTCGTTTTAAAAGAGTTATTGGATATCTTTGTGCCTTCCTGAGTTATTATTCCTCCTCTTAGATCAGAGGGATATGCAATATTATAATCTGAACTGGCTGGCAATATTACTGTACAGTCTCCTTCTTTACCCGATTGTTCCCATATCCGCAATTCTGTCCCTTCCTTGATTTTCCTGAAAGCAGTGACAAGTATACCCTTTCTACTCAGTGACACGCCACTTTGTGATGCAGGAATCTCACCCTTTTCACTATCGGAATATACAGCCATCAATGATACCCTTGTTTCTTCAGAGGGGGTTATTAGACTTTCTTCAGAATCGTAATCACTATAACTCCAGATGTACATTTTTGAAGAAAACGACCCCTCGATCCATTCGGTAAAGTTAGTCCCCCACTGATTATTGTAAAGGTTCACAAATACAGTTGCGTTACTCAATTCTTTTTTACCGGAGAACTTGAACAATCCACGGCTATCAAGGCTTACACCTGGAGATTCAGGGCAATTAAGACCAATCCCTGACCCTGTCGGATCAAAAATTGCCAATGAAGTATTCAGGAAATAGTAATCGTGATTCGTATTGTCAATAAAATCTTTTTCAGGATCTACAATTCCACCCGTTCGATATAACCTGTATTCAGGAGCATCTACATTGAACGGGAAAACCAGCCAGCCAGCTTCAGGAAGCGGACTTGGGGCCTTCCCGTCTACAGCCCAGTTTATCTCGACATAAGGTTGGTTTTCATATAATGTGTACGTTATCAAATATTTCTGCCTTTCAGGATCATTCAGTTCCCCAAAAATTGTAACCCTTACTGCATTATTCATATCCAGGTATTCAATTTTTTTGAAAAATCCGGTAAAGTCTGACGTCTTATCGTAGGGGATTTGTGGTCTGATCATTTCCTCATTTGCCCATCCTTCGGCTCCTGCTTTAATATACGCCTTATTGTAAGCCCGGATCTTATCATAGCCTGGCCTCTCAAGGATATATTGACCAAATTTTTTATCTGAGTCCTGGGTGACCAGTTCTTTATTATTTTTCTTATCGAATAAGGATAACACAGTACCATCTTTCGGGTTTAGGATAATGCGGAAGTATTGATTTTCTATTTTGTTATTGACTTTGTCGAGAACCATAGAAGACTCATGGTCTATGGGGTGCAGAAGTGGGGTATACGATTTATATCCAAGAGGAGGAATAATACCAGCATCAAATGAAACCAGGTTGTAATCATTATATACATGGATCACATCCCCTGATTCAGTGTCCTGTAAACCGAATATTTCAAACTTTTTTTGATAGATACCTGCAAACATGGTTACGCGACCGGTTCTTGGCCATGGCAGGGGATTATAAACCACAAACTTCTTACCTTCCAATTCAACATTTCCAGCGAGGTTTTTTAATGTTTTGTTTCTTGCCGGGATCAGGATCCTTTCAGCAGTATGGATGCGATTTGCCTTTTCCCTCCATGAAGTTTCAAGATAGTCATAATATCCCAGTGATTTGTTAATTTTAAATTCATCATCCCAGGTCCACCGATGCTGGTTTCCATGTGACAACGCAAGGCCAAATGTATGTTCATCATAGAGCATTATGTTTTCGGCTGTTTTTTGAATATAGGTATCAATGTTGAAATCTGTCCCAGCCCATTCGTTTAATTGTGTATTGAGTATCTCGGTATTAAATGTTTCTCTTTGAAGGAACTTGCTCAGCTTTGTCTCCCTTGGTTTTGACATGTAACCATGTATCCAGGTATCCGGCATATCTCCTTTTATGATGGGAATTTGAGGATCCTCCTTCATGAGAAGATCATAAAAGTCGGATAAGCGGCCGATCTTTATATTTACATCCGGCATTTCCTCCTTTGCTGATCTAAGTAATTTGGCAACTTCCTCCGGGGAAGGAGCGCCGGTATTTTCATGAGTATGGATCATAGCCAGCCAGGTCTTATGAGGCCAATCTTTGGGAGGAAGGATGCCAGATCCGTAATATTGTGCCCAATAGAAGGTCAGCAGTTTGGATCCGTCAGGCCCCTGCCACCAGAAAAGTACTGGGACATCCGGTGAAGCTGAACCGGGATTACATCCTATATGCAGAAAATCTACTCCTGCATTTTTTAATACGGTGGGAAGTGCCCAGGAGTGGCTGGGAACATCCGTAAGTTTGGCATCCCGGGCTTCTGGCAAATCGAAACGCGTATTTATCTCAGAGGTTATTGATAATCCCCTGGCAAGTGTTTCCAGATCACTGGCCTCCGTTTCATAGGTTGCCGGCAAGGCATGGGGGACTATCCGGCCTTCAGCAATAGCATTTTCCAGTTTTTTCTGGTTTTCAGGTGAGGAATTCTCCAGCATATATTTTAGTGGCCATCCCGGGATTGTCCATACAAACTGTTCGGATTCAGGAAGCCCTGAAGTCTCTTCTATCGATCTTAGAGTTTCCTCCAGCATGCTGGTCGTGTACTTCTGAAGAACACCTTCCGCCAGGTTGGTATATCCAATATCCACATGCATTTTAAAAACTACAATTATATCCGTAACATGTTCATTCTGATGACCTGTGTCAGTTTCTACTGCAGCAATTTGTGCATTTATAGGATTTAAAATGATCGTGTAAAGTATAAAAAGGAGTCTTCTCATATCTATCATTTATTATATGGCATCATGATGATGTTCTCTAAGCTGGATTGGTTGGTTTCTTCCTGCGCATATATGCTCCTGCAAGTAATGAAAAGCAACAGAGTAATCTTTATTCTTATCATTTGTGAAATTTTCTAAGGCCTAGGAGATGATATTTTATCATCTTACTGACAAGATAATGCCTGTTGATATTAAAGGCAATTAAATGACCATTGTATGTTTATAATCATGGTTGTTTTGCCGCAATAAAGAACCGTCTAGGAAACGGGATTATTTATCTTTAAATTGAACCTATATTATGATATTCAGGTATATTTTTTCATTCCAATAAATACAAAATTTACAGTTTTAATCGACTGATTAACTTTTATTTGTTTTCATCATTATATGAAAAATTATTTTCTTGGGTTAGATATCGGTTCTGTTTCCATTTCCATAGCCATTACCAATGATCGTGGTCAAATAATTCACACCAACTATGATTTCCATAGAGGACAGATTAAAGAAAAATTATCAGGATTCCTCAGTGAAATCAATTTGAATGAGATCAGGTCATTGGCCTATACATCGTCCACACCTCCGATAATAAAAAATGGCTTGCCTGTTGATTCAAGGATCGCGTATATTTCGGCAGCCAAACACTTCTATCCGGAAATACAATCTTTATTAATAATCGGTGCAGAAAAGTTTGGATTGGCCACTTTTAGTCAGAATGGAGAATATCGAAATTATAAATCGAATAGCTCTTGTGCAGCCGGTACCGGTAATTTTCTTGACCAGCAAGCAGAGCGTCTAAACCTTAGAGATATTCATGAATTCAGCAAATTAGCATATGAAAATAAGAGCGGTTTTCCGAAGATTGCCTCCAGGTGTGCCGTTTTTGCTAAAACAGATCTGATACATGCTCAGCAGGAAGGATATTCTGTAGGAGAGATTTGTGATGGATTATCTTTTGGGCTTGCTAAAAATATTGTTGATACTGTTTTTCACTATAATGATGCATCCTCTCATATTGTTGTGGCTGGGGGAGTTGCATTGAACAAGGCAGTAATCGACCACATAGAAAAACTTACCAGGCTGAAAATATTGACCGATAAGTATTCCCATGTTTATGCAGCTATAGGAGCAGCACTTAGTGCAAGAGATGAAGGACCTGATCAAAATCGGTCTATAAATAACATCGATGATATTGTAGTACCTATTAAAAAGGAGAAAGATTATTATTATCCTCCTTTAAAATTAAAATGGTCGCATTATCCGGATTTTCATACACATCAAAGCTATGAATATGTTTCTACACGATTCCCATCGTTAACGGCTGTTGAAGTAGATGCCTATTCACAGAAATTAAATAAGAATATACAAAAAGTCTTTCTGGGGATCGATATCGGATCAACAAGTACCAAAGCTGTATTTATCGATGAAAACAGGCAAGTTCTGGCAGGGTTTTATACGCGAACCTCAGGACAGCCATTGCAAGCAGTGCAGGTTATTTTTGAGTGTATAAGTGATTTCGCTGAAAAACGTAATACTCATTTAGAAATCCTTGGCGCCGGCACCACCGGATCAGGAAGAAAATTTATTGGTAAGATAGTGGGTGCAGATATCATACTTGATGAAATAACGGCACACGCTAAGGCTGCTTATGAATTAAATCCAGAAACAGATACCATCATCGAGATTGGAGGACAGGATTCTAAATTTACCATAATGCGAAATGGTATGGTAACATTTTCGGTTATGAATAATGTATGTGCAGCGGGAACCGGCAGTTTCATTGAAGAGCAAGCCAAACGATTAGGATGTCCCCTGGAGGAATATGCGAATCGTGTTGAAAAAGTCAAATCCCCTTTAGCCAGTGATCGATGCACTGTTTTTATGGAACGTGACCTCAATCATTATTTGATGGCCGGCTATTCCAGGGATGAAATACTGGCTTCTGTTTTACATTCAACCCGAGAAAACTATCTTATTAAAGTTGCTTCGAAGGGATATATCGGAAACAAGATATGCTTCCAGGGTGCTACGGCAAAAAATAAAGCACTTGTTGCCGCATTTGAACAAAAGCTTAAAAAGCCAATAATGGTATCGAGATATTGCCATCTGGCTGGTGCCCTTGGTGTTGCATATGAATTATTTGATATTAGGTGTAAAAACTCAGATTTCAGGGGACTCGATCTGTATAAGAAATCAATACCTGTCCGGACTGAAGTCTGTGAGATTTGCACAAATCATTGTAAGCTAAAGGTAGCGGAAATTGAAAATCAATATGAAGCATACGGATTTCTGTGTGGACGCGATTATCAGACCGAAAAACATGTAAGAAACGAATTCATTGAGTTCCGGCTAATGGATAAAAGAAAAGAGCTCTACAAGTTTAAAGCTTCTAAAAATAAGACACGGCTTACCATTGGTATACCCTCAGCGTTGCACCTTTTTGAAGAGACCTTGTTTTGGCAAAAGTTTTTCGACCTTCTTTCAATTAAAACCATTACAAGTGAGAAGTATTCACAAGCGGTAAAGAAAGGGAAAAATCTTAGCGCCGCAGAGTTTTGTGCACCTATGTCCGCTCTGCATGGCCATGTAAATTATCTTATGGACAAAGTTGATTTTATTTTTCTTCCTGTATATCTGAAAGAATCCCTGGGAAATAAAATGAGTGATCAATATTGTTATTATACACAGTTTTCTTCTTCAGTGATAACCACACAGCCGGATTTTAAGCCGCATGATAAATTTCTTACACCCTTATTGAAATTTTCTCAGAATGAACTAACTGTTCGACTGGAACTTCATAGAATGCTTATGACAGCCGGATTGCAGGATATTTCCTTTAACAGCCTTTCCCAGGCCTATCAGGAAGCCAGGCAATTTGCAGAATCGGTAAATAAACAATGGAAAAGAATATATCTGGATGAGATCAAAGGTCAGGATGATATTCACATTATGTTGCTTGGTCGACCCTATACGGTTTTATCACCCATTATGAACAATAAAATCCCTGAAATTATTGAAAAAATGGGCGTTAAACCATTCTATATGGATATGTTGCTGTTAAAAAATACTGAAATCTCGAAAGCTAAGGATCTTATAAAAACGTTAAAATGGAAATTCGGTTCCAGGATTCTGGAAGCTACGGAAAAGGTTGCAAATACCGAAAATTGTTATCCTGTCCTTATCTCTTCCTTTAAATGTTCCCCGGATTCTTTTGTTGTTGAATATTTTAAAGAAATACTCGATGCCTACCAAAAGCCATATTTAATATTACAGTTAGATGAGCATGATTCCACTGTAGGATATGAAACAAGAATCGAGGCCGGGATCAGAGCTTTTCGTAATCATCAGGCCAGAAAAAAACCTGCCGATTCCATAGAAATTAAGAGTAGGGTTGAAAAAGTGCAGCCTGATCAATTTTATGTTAAAGACTCGAAGAAAAAATGGAATCATCATATTAACTACCTCGTTGATGAAGCTTCACAAATACTTCAATCCCATTCAATTGATTTCAAGTTGTTCAGCAATAAGATCCAACAACTTGAAACACAGGAAAATTATGTGTCCAATTCAATTCTCAAAGGTTCAAACTATTTAAAGAACAAGACTTTATTGCTGCCCGCATGGGATCATTACATCGGCCCGTTGCTCGAAGCCGTGTTACAAAACAGTGGAATAAATGCGTTTTCAGTAGATCCTACGAATGAATCGATACAGCGAAGTTTAAGCTATAATACAGGCCAGTGTTTACCGCTAAATATAACAGTTCAGAATGCAATTGACTATATGCAATCAAAACAGTTAAATCCTGCTGAAACGGCTTTATGGATTACAAAATCAAAATTATCATGTAACCTTACGATATTCCCTTATTATATGAAAAAGTTGCTTAATGACTATGGGGAAGGGATGGAACATGCTTCGGTTTACATTGGAGATGTGAGTTTCTATGATTTTTCTTTGAATACCTCCATAAATGCATATTTGGCATATATGTTTGGAGGCTACATTCGGAAAATTGCCTGCAGCATTCGGCCTTATGAAAAACACATTGGAGAAACAGATAAAATAGTAAATAAAGCTTTAAAAATGTCGTATGATACTTTTCTTAATGGTAAACCAAAGCTACCTGTACTTGAAGAAATCATACATGAGTTTGAAGGGATCCAGACGGAGAGGACCGATCGACCCAAGACAGCCATTTTCGGAGATCTATATGTTCGGGATAATGACCTGTTTAATCAGGATCTGGTGAAATTTGTTGAAGATAATGGGGGGGAAGTAATTACTACCCCATACAGTGAGTACATTAAGATCATTGTTGATCCTCATACCGAGCGAAGTCTCAAAGAAAGAAATTATTTTGATTATGTCAAGGTCAAATTTCTCAGCTCTCTTATTCCATTGGTTGAAGAAAAATATAAGAAATGCCTCAAGCCATACAAAGGTGAAACAATTCCAAAATCCTCAGAGAAAGTAGATGAATGGTTGGATAAATTTGGATTAAATGTGCTGCATCGTGGAGAATCCATTGAAAATATACTAAAAATTTACAGTTTAATTCATAAGTATCCCGATTTGGATCTGTTTATACAAACCAATCCTTCCTATTGCTGCCCCTCATTAATTACCGAGGCAATGACCTCAAGGATAGAAGAGATAACGGGTATTCCCGTTGTGTCTATTGAATATGACGGCACAATGGGATTTAAAAATGAAGATGTGATACCCTACCTGAAATACAAAAAAAAGAGATCCGTACTTAAAGAGGATTATAATTGAATTTTTTATTCAGCCCTACCTGTAGAGGTCTTAAAATGCTAATCTTATTCATGTTAATGGAAAATCTTCCAATTAAATATACTTCTCATTCGAATAGAGGTGGAAATCCATAGGATAAAGCCACTCAATACTGTAAAAAGCCCAAAAAGAGAAAATCCTCGTAATAAAAGGGTATTGAAGTTGTCACGTGTTTTGTAATCCATCGTATGTGTCATCCATAAAAAATCAAACCATCTCCAACTGCGATGTCTGACAGTCTGAAATTTGCCATCCGCCTTTGAAATATAAGCCTTCAGCATATTTTTATCATCGTAACTGATCACATATGCCGGCAGTGGTTTATTCCGGTATTCATGATGTCTGTCTGTTTCATGAATTAATTCAATTGATTTGATTTGAAATGAAGATTTTATATGCTTTTTCGCAATATCAATTGCATCACTTTCAGTAATCCCATTCTTTACCTGACCTGTTTGGGCGTTAAATAAAGATTCATCATTAATCCAGAAATAAGGAGTGTTTCCTATTTCCCTTAACTCGATGCTATTAATTCCTTCGGAAAGATTTAAAGAATCCGTGTGGATCAAGTCAGAATAGTAATTTGTTTCATATTCAAACACCCTGAACTGGTCACCATGGATCCCATCAAGATCGGTCCAGCTAAAGTATAAACCACTTAGTGTCCAGAAAATGAATTGGATACCGATAAAAAGCCCCAGGTACCGGTGTATTTTCCTTATAATTTTCCTTTTCATTACTTTGCTTTCAGACCTCAACAAATTTATTGTTTAATATATTCCATCGGTAGATCATTATAGACCCGAGCGAAAGTGGCAATATTCCGGTGGTCTCCCTCGAAACTATCAATGGGGGCGGAGAGATAGTGATCGATTGGAGGCAGCAATGAATTGGCATCGGGTTTTTTAAAACCATATAATCCTACATCCGCTTTAAGAGCATCCGCCACTACCTTCCTGGCATCTTTCTTATTCCAGCTAGCCAGGCAGGTGATTAGTTGGGTATCCTTACCCACCATATTCCTGATCATTTCTATTTTGGATACATCCCCTTCCTCATTCATTAGCCAGTCTATCTCCCGGAACATTTTTGAGTCTACATAATGAGGATGTGCGATATCAAAGGCTGTAAGCCAGATCATTGCATTTGGGTTAGTTTCCTTGGCTGCCTTTCTTATTACATCCCAGCAAGCCCCTATAGCACGTCTGCTATAGGTGTCATATTGTGTTTCTGATAGTTCTTCCTCACCAGGAAATGGTTCATGCATCAATTCCATGTAACGCTCTTTCTCACTTTCAAGCCACCTGCCTTCATGACTTTCCCGGTTGGGTTGGTAGAACCAATCGATCATAAACCCATCTATGCCTGTTTTCTGTATTGCATCCCTGATAACAGCATCCAGATAATTCAAGTATTTACGGGTATAGGGGATATGCCTGTCTGCCGGGTAACCATAGCTATATTCAGGATATTCAATTCCCCAGCGTGTGTTGGATCCAATACACAGGTATCCCATAACTTTCATGCCTTCCTTGTGTCCTCTTTCAACCATTTCGGGTAAAAAGTCATGAATCAGACCAGGCTGTGGTGGTACAACCCCATCTTTATACCAGGCATAGCCATTGCATGATACGATAAAGGTTTGAATAACATTTACACCCAGGTCTTTATACCATTTAATATGTTCTTGAGGATCTGCATCAGCCCATAATCCTGGTTCTGCAAATGCATTTGGGCCTCCTTCACCCCAGTTAAAATCGAGGCAATATGATTTGAACATGAAATTATTTTCGGATGAATTTTGATTAGAGCAACTGAAAATCAGAATTGTAATGATAAACAGTTGGAAGAGTGGAATTATTCTTTTTCTCATTTTGCTTTTCAATCAGGTAAAAAGTTTTTTCTATGATCCTGAAATTAAAAAAATAAACAGATTGATTAAACATATTGATAAGCATTATTAAATACAAATTAAAAAATACTTCTGAAGACTATAGATTTGAATTTATAATGATATAAATGGCTAATTCATCGCCTGTTTAATAGAAAATACTTAGGTTTATTTTTGGTAGTTGAAATCATCAGGAAATTTTATTGAGTTTTTCCACCATTCGATCACTGCACCTTCATTAATCTCAGCAAAATCAGGTTGATCCCAGATGAAAGCTTTTTCCATTTGTTCACCTAATGCCAGAAGCCTTCTGCCTGATTTGATTTGTTCCTTACTCCAGCTGGACAATGCTTCTTCCAGTGTATTGTTTTTATTTAAAGAGAAAATTAAGCTTTTTACATTATTATACCCTTTGAAAACTCCCGAGCCCGTAAATGGTTGAACTACCATCCCCGCATCTCCTATCAGACACATATTATCCTTAAAATAAGAATCAAGGTCCAGAGTATAAATTACCTGGATATAACTGTTAGTAGTTCTATTAACTATTTCGGCATAATAATCAGGAGTGTTTTTTAAAATAAATGTCTTAAGCTTATTTTCATTTTGCTTGTTTAATTTGCCTGGAGGAAGGGTTCCGGTCCATTGCCTGCCTGCTTCATCCTTCATGAGATCATCCAGATCCTTTTCATCAACCACGATATAGGCAGCCCAGTTAAAGATCCTGCTGCCTTCTTGTGTGGAACCATCCGGCCCGGGTATAAAATAAACCACGTTGTGTCCCGGTTGACCGGAATAAGACAGCCTTAAGATCTCATTCTTTAGTGGACTTACACCCTCCATTTCGCATTCAGGAAGTAAGCCTCTCCATAACACATATCCCCTATACTTAAGTTTTTTATCAGGAAAAATTAGCTGCCTTCCAAGCGAATTGTATCCATCTGCGAAAATAACAAGATCGAATACCCGTGATGACCCCTGATCCAAAGAAAGCTCAACCATGCCTTCATCCTTAATTTTTGCCCCGGTAACCTTAATACCTTTTTGATAATTCTGGTCAGGCACCCTTCTCCTTAAATGATTCCACAATTCATTCCACTGAAAAACGTCGAAATTCATGTCAATGGCCCCGGCTCTTTTACCGTATGGTTCATTATCCGGATGTTTACCAATAAATGGAAGTTTATTTATTCTGAAAGAAGAAAAATCATCTCCTATCATCCCGGCATCATGGATTTCATTCATTAATGATGGGATTGTTCCTATTCCACCACCCCTACCAACCAATGCCTTCTTTGATCTTTCATAAACCATTATGTCATGGCCTTCTTTTGAAAGAAGAATAGCTGCCGTACAACCAGCGATCGAGCCTCCTACTATTCCGATATTCATGTTTCTTAAGTGGTTTTAATTAAATTTTGATCCATCCGATTATATGAAAAGAATTGATGGATTGGTCATACTATAAGATCAAATGCAGCAATATTGCCCTTTTTGAAATATATTTTAAATTCTTTTCAGGATAAATTAATCGTTACCCAGTATTTTTTTCCAGAAACCTGCCTCGGGATCTTCATAAATCGCATTGTGACCATATTCCTCCATTAAATGCAGATTTACGGATTTATTGTGTTTGGCTATCATCATGCTCATTGCAAAAGGAATTTTTTGATCGGCTTTACTATGAAATATATCAATGGATATACGATTTGATAACCTTTTAATACATTTTTTATTATTCCATATATCAGGCATTATCCACACCCAACTCTTTTTTGCAGATCCGAAATGTACTGCTATCTCCCTGGCTGTTGAAAAGGGTGCATGTACAATTAATTTATCAGGAGCTGGAGTAAATCGAGAAACTGCTTCAAGCAAAACTGCTGCACCCAGTGAATGTCCGATGGCAATCTTTGGTGCATCCGAATTTGATATTGTACAAAAATATTTCCAGGCTGCAATCGCATTCTGGTTTAATATACCTACAGAGGGTTTTCCTCTGCTGCTCCCAAAACCGGAATAGTCAAATACAAATGAATTATATCCCAGTTCATTCAATAATATCTGTGTATCCACCCAATCACTTAATGATTCACCATTACCATGATAAATGATTATCGACGGAGAATCCTTCCCATTTTCTTTCCAGTTGGCATACATCTTATAATTTCCTGCGCCAATAATGAGTCTTTTGATGCCTTTTCTCTCAGCCAGCCTGGTTTTTTCTTCCACCTCCTTATTCAGCTCAATTGTCCCTGATTCAACCTTCCTTTTAATATACTGTCTAAGAAAATAAACCGAAATTAATGAGGCTGATGTTGCTGTAATGATTGTCAACATCATAATTATTTATCCTTTTTCCTTAAATAACTGCTTTTTACCATCGCCTTATTCAAAACTTCCGTTTGAACATGTTCAAATCTCAGTTCGAGATCCATTTTTTCAAATAGGGGGATCCCCGAGCCCAGAATAATTGGGATTCGTGTAATAATAATCTCATCGATCAAATCCTGTTTCAGGAAACTTTGAATTGTTTTACCACCATCGATATAAAGATTTTCGAATCCTCTATCTTTTAACTCATTAACCACGATATTTGGTTCTCCATGAATGAGTTCCGCTTTTTTCCTTACATCCGCTGGTAATTCATTCATAGTCCCGCTTAGCACAAATACCGGTTTAATATAAGGCCATTGTCCGAATTTCAATACCAGTTCGAAGGTATTTCGTCCCATGATCAATCCATCAATTCTTTTCATAAAATCGGAGAATCCATAGTCGCTGTTGTCAGGATTAGGCAATTCCATAAGCCAGTCAATATTCCCATCCTTTCGAGCTATATATCCGTCAAGGCTTGTTGCTATGTATACTATATTCGCCATATGGGTATGCTTTCAGTGCAAGATAAATAAGAAAAACAATGAAATTAATCAAATTGGCCTAGTTATACTAAAAATGATTTACAATCCAGATCTGAGGGAAGCATATCTGACAACAGGATGAAATCAATCAAAACAGTCATTAAGTGGACAATGTTTGTTATTTAGTAACTCACTATTGCATTCGGGCTAAAATCCTAACATTGTTCAGTTTTTTGTTTAATTCCTTAACAAGCCCTTCATTTTCCGGCAGATCAGCAACGTTAACAGTTTCTTCAAAGCCCCTTCTGTGATCATATAGTTCAATGGCCACCACGGAATCAGGATCCTGGTTCTTTTGCCAGCTTACAAGGCGGTAATCCCTGGTTCGCAAGGAATAACCCATAACATCCCCTTTCGGCCACTGGCTCAAGGCAAAATCCTTTACGGATTCCTCCGGATTCTTCAAGATCGGACTTAAACTTTTACCCTGTACGAAATCTGGCACTGGTAGTCCCGCTTCCTCGCATAGGGTCGGATATATGTCCAGCAATTCAGCAAGGGAATTGGTAGAGTTGGATGCAGGATCCATCCAGGGTGTTCTGAAAATAAGCGTTGTACGTGCATCGTATTCAAATGCCGTATGTTTACACCATTGACCATAATTACCCAGTTTCCAACCGTGATCTCCCCAGATTACAATAATCGTATTTTCCATTAATCCCAATGCGTCCAATGAACGGATGAGACGGCCAATTTCATGATCGATATAGCTTACGGAAGCGTAATACCCATGGATCAGGTTTTTTGCAACATGGTCTGCTACAGGCATAGAGTCAAATTGATAATAACAACACAATAGTTCCCCGGAGTTATTTAAGGCTAAGGATGGTGACCCTTCAGGTGGCGTCTTAGGTGGTATAGTGATTTCTTCAGGATCATATAGATCCCAGAATCTTTCAGGCGCAACAAATGGAAGATGGGGTTTCAGGTACCCAACCCCCAGAAAGAAGGGTCTGCCCTTTAATTCTTCCAATCGTTTAATGGCATGATCGGTAATTCTGGTATCATTCAGGTTAATATCGGGAACTTCAGACCTGTACCACGCCAGCCTTTTGTCACCAACTTTTGGGTAGGAAGTATGAAGATCAATGGTATCCTGACGCTGTATGCCGGGAATATCCTTTGGTTCATCCCATGGATTCCAGGGCTTTATGCTCCAGCTTAGTGAATCATCATGGTTGCCGTGCCAGATATGATAGATTTTTCCAATAGATTCACTGTGGTAACCCTGTTGCATAAAATACTGTGAAAGTGTTACCACATTGGGATTATATGTCCTGAAATTCGTTCCCAGATCATAAATTTTCAGGGAATCAGGTCTTAATCCTGTCATTACAGTATTCCTGGAGGGACTGCATACGGCCTGCTGACAATAAGCATTTCTGAAAACCATACCTTTTGAAGCCAGGCGATCGATATTGGGGGTATGCATATGATCGTAACCATAACAACCCAGTTCTGGTCTTAAATCATCCACAGAAATGAAAAGCACATTCGGCTTTTCCGGTGTATTTAATGTATTATTTTGCTCGTGATTTGCGCAAGAAAAAAGAAAAAGGAAAATTATGGATAAAGCTCTCATTTTGGCAAATTATAATGTTTACTCCAGTCGTTTGGATAGGCTGAGCCAAAATAATGGTCCAGGGCGGTTATAAGTGCAAGAACAGGGGCACTATAACAAATATCATTTTCATTGGAAGCATAGCTTAATTCACTGTCGACGTAGGCCTTGGCCGGCAATTTGCTTTCATAATGGGCACCCTGGCCATGTTCACTGCTTACCGCATCCTGCATAGATGGATTCGGGCCGCCAGGAACGAAACCTGGCAAAGATCCTTCAATACCATCGGCTATAGATACACTGTGATGAAGGTTAACCACCTGGCGGGAACCAAAGCCGGTAACAAAGCAATAACCAACTGCATTTTTACCAAGAATATAGTCTGCTACCTCCGCCGCAGCATTCAAAAATTTTCTGTCACCCGAAACTTTATATGCATAAACAAAACACAGCCCTGTTGAAGCGATAAAGCCATTCGAACCCCAGACCAACCTGAATTCCGGGATCCTGTATCCTGATGTATTCATATCCTGGATCAATTGTTCAGACCAGTCAGTCAAAGACTTTTTAATGATAGATATTAATTCCTCTGGCAGGTTATCCTGGTTCAGCGATAAACTGGTTATGGCCAGGCCATTGACATTTGCCCATCCCGACTCTGCCATATCCTTAAACTCTTCTTTGTGATCTATAAGATATTGCTTGTAGACATCTGTCTCCGTAGTATTAAACAATTCTGCTGCAGCCCATAAGAATTCATCTGCCATATCCGAATTGCTGTAGGCCCCTGAGAGGACACCAGGTGGATTCTTAAAGATCACCTGAGGATTATCCTTTGCCCAGGACCAGGCCAATTCCGCCCTTTTGAGGCAGTCCTCTGACCATTCAGGATCAAAGTCAGAAAATATCCTCGCTGCCATCGCCATTACTGCTGAAAAGTGGAGTGATGCAGCTGTAGATTTTCCATAAACATTCCGTTCCAGCGGATCATATTGCGGGAACATCATATCCGGGTATTTTTCAGATGTGATCTTTACAAAAACGCCTCCATCTTCATCCTGCATAAATTTGAACCAATCCAATTCATATTTCACTTCATCCAGCATGTCACTTAATCCATTTCCTGACTCTGGAATGTTTACACTTTTATCCGGAAAGACTGATGGAATTAATTCTATCAGGCTCATCATATTCCCCATGGTTACCCCGGCGCTAACAATGTATTTGCCAAAGTCGCCAGCATCGTACCAGCCCCCCGGCGCATACAGTTTGCCGGATCTTCCGGAAGACGGATGTAGTGTACATGCGGTATCAGGATGGCCCATCGGGCGTTTATATATCCCAGCATACTTTTCTGAGAGTTCATAGGAGGCCCTTTGGAGGTAATATGATTTCATAATGGCCACGGATACATCCCGCCAAACATCATCTTTTATCTCAAAAGGCCAGGAAAGTTTGTCGCCTATCTTTAATTGATATCTGCCAATGGTCTTGAAATCTGAAAAATCGGCTCTTCGGACCGTTTCTCCAGACTTATCCCAGAAAATTTCATCGCTTAATAATCCTTTATATTGACTGATTCCTTTATCGTCAAGGACCTCGAATTCGGATTCATCTGGAATATCAGGAATTACTGCTATTTTAGGTGCATCAGGATAATAACCTAGTTGGTTGATTCTTATGGGATTATCTTGAGCAAAAGTAAATTGTGAAAACAATAATAGCGAGGATAAAAATAGCTTTTTCATATATTCTTGAATTTAAGACTGAAGATAGATAATTAAGCCGGCTTAAGATATTTATTTTATTTTAAAAAGTTCAACTTTTTGCATTTCCGAAAAATAGTGTTATAATGCAAGTTGCAAAAAAGTTGTTAAATAAAAAGAGGGTTCTAATTCACTAATTCGAAGCATGCCATCAGTCATTAAAGAATATGAGTATGACATATTCATCAGTTACCGTCAGAATGACAATAAGTACGATAAATGGGTTACCGAGTTTGTTAGTAAATTAAAGTTTGAACTTGAGGCTACCCTTAAGGACAGGCTGTCAATTTATTTTGATGAAAATCCCCAGGATGGGATCCTGGAGACAAACCAGGTGGATAAATCTCTATCGGGAAAGCTTAAATGTCTGATCTTTATTCCAATTGTATCCATGACATATTGCGATACCAAAAGTTTCGCATGGAAACAGGAATTTCTGCCGTTCAAAGAACTGGCAAGCAATGATGACTACGGATTGGATATTCGTTTACCCAATGGGAATTTCACCAGCCGTATCCTGCCGATAAAGATTCATGATATTGATCTGGAAGATGTCAGATTACTTGAAAAAGAATTATCGGGGGCTTTAAGGTCGATAGATTTTATCTACAGGTCTGCGGGTGTTAACAGGCCATTACGTCCAATTGATGACGACCTCATGGAAAATAGTCATTCATCTATCTATCGTAACCAGATCAATAAAGTAGCCAATGCCATCAAGGAACTTATCTATGGGATTAAACACAAAGCATCAGGAGCCCCGGATTTTCCGGTCACCGAAACCGTGGCAACGACCACAACTTCCATGGACCAGGTGATAACTTCCTCTGTGAGTGCATCCTTACCAGACCATATCAGCTTTAAGGTAGTTAATTCAGAAAAACCAACAGTATTCCTGGCATGGACATCATTTGATTTGAAATCTGTGCGTGAGGAAATGGTGATAACTTTGCAGAAAGCCGGTTTTAATGTGGTACCCAATCTGGATTGCCCCTCTGATGAACAGGAGTTCAAAAACCGTTCGAAGGAAGCCCTAGCCGCTGCGGGTTGTTCACTTCATATTTTGAGCAATGAGTTTGGAAGAAGATTTGAGGAAAACGATGATTTAAGCTTTCCTCAATACCAGTTCGACCAGGCCAAGGTAAGATCCGAAAATTCTGATTTCCAGACTTTTGTATGGTATTACAATCCTGATAAGAAGGAAATGAAACCCTCCCAGGAAAGGTTTATCAATTACATAAGAAATAATATTTCAAAAAATATGATGTTCTCCAACAGCCTGGGGACCATGCAACTGGTCGATGATATCAGATCCGTAATGTTTACTGAGTCCAAGAAGGAGATAGATACCAAGGATACTGATATATTCTTCATCTTTAATTCACAGGATGAACCGGATGCTCAGTTTATCACCGATATATTAGGGAATGAATATCCGATAGAAACGATGAATATTCTTCCTGACGGCGAGGATCAATACAGGGAGATCTCAACACAACAGATACCAAAAAGTAAATTGGCGGTTATATATTTCAAATATGCTGCCGACTGGGCATTGCCTTTCATCAAGCAGATATGGAAAAGGATAGGAGGAGCCTCTTCCCCGACACCCATTTTGCTGGTTGGAGAGGATGAACCCAGAACCAATATAGCCAGGACGTTCAAAGCACCCAAAGTAGTATCCACCATAGTTCCGAAAAACACCATCCCCGAAGAAATTAAAAAAGTATACATCAAAGTCCTTGAACTGTAAATTCCTCTTCAAATATGTTTGACGATTTCAATATATGTCCTTATACTGGCCTGCGCCCTTTCACCGAAGAGGAGTCGTTATATTTCAAAGGTCGGGATGAACATATCGACCAGGCCACAAAACAACTGGGGGCTAATAAATTCCTGATATTAACAGGAGCTTCCGGTGACGGGAAGTCTTCCCTGGTGTATGCTGGTATTATTCCAAATGCAAAGGCTGGATTTCTTAAATCGAATTTTACAAACTGGGCCATTGCTGACTTCAGACCTGAAAGATCTCCTTTAATAAACTTTAGTAAATCCATCGCCGATCAACTTGGCATCACCAATGTTTCAACCGTACTCTCTGAGTTAAACCATGGATATTCATCCCTTGTCGATCTTTACAAAGCATCGGATTTGTATCTCGACCCAAATGATCCGGAATGGATCAATGGAGACGAGGCACAAAGAAAATCAATGGAGCGAAAAGCCGCCAACCTTATGATAGTGGCTGATCAGTTTGAAGAATTCTTCACAAATCCTGAAAATTATAACAATGGGGTTCCTTCAAGCGAAGCTAATCTGGTCACGAATCTCCTTCTGGAAACAGCCAGGATAGCCCTCGAAGAAAAACTGCCCATTTATGTGATCATAACCATGCGGTCTGATTTCATTGGACAATGTGCCTCTTTTAGGGGATTGCCTGAATATATTGGATTTTCCCAATTCTTTGTTCCTCGCCTGAATAGAAAACAATTGCAGGAGGTTATTGAGGAACCGGCTGTGCTGAGTGGCAACCGGATTTCTAGAAGATTAACGGAAAGGCTTATACTGGACATAACGGAAGGTACCGACCAACTTCCCATATTACAACATGCCTTGAATCAGGTCTGGAAAATGGCAGATAATGGCAAGGACGAAATGGATCTGGTCCATTATGCGATGGTCGGTGGGATGGATGGCAAAGAATTGCCGGATGATAGTTTTATGAAATATCAGCAATGGTTCAACGAGCAATCGCAAAAGATCAGGGATTGCTATGATAAACCAGGATTGCAGAATGTTCTTAATACCCACGCCAACAAACTTTTCAACCTGAGTTATGATAGCCTTGATGATGTCTATAAAGAAAGTCTGACTGAAGAGGAAGCCAAATTAATCATTAGAACGGCTTTCAAATGTCTTACTAAAATAGATGACGGACGGGCGGTCAGGAACCGTATGACATTGGCAGAGATCACCTCGATTATAAACCTTGAAAATGTAGATGATCAGAAAGTTGCAACGGTTCTTGGCATTTACAGGGAGACTGGTAATACGCTTTTACGACCATATATCGAGGAGGATGATAAACTGGTAGAAAGTTCGGTTCTGGATATAACGCATGAAAGCCTGATCCGTAACTGGGATTACCTGGGCCATTGGGCTAAGGAAGAATATGACAATTACACTACCTTCATTGATTTTGAGCAACAGCTTAACCGATGGGTACGTAGCGGGAAGTCAAATTCTTTTTTACTTTACATTGGACCGCTGACATTTTTTGAAAACTGGTTCAATCAAGCCAAACCCAACGTTTCATGGATCGCAAGGTATCTTGACGATGAAAACACAGATGAAAAATATAAAAAATCACAGGAAACGCTGAATAATGCTCATGAGTTCCTCAAACGAAGTGCCCGTAAGCATATTATAACAAGAACTGTTATGAAATATGGTGCCCGTAGGATTGCAGCTACCCTGGCACTAATAGCCTTCGTAGTATTCAGTTCATTTATGGTTAAAAATTATCTGGAAAGGCAGAATACATCCGTATTGAGGACCATAAATAGTGAAACAAAGTCTTTGACCTTGAATCCTAAGGTCGTTCATCAAGAAAAAATTACCTTACTCGTTGAGGCCATTAAGGGAAAACATTTAACCCTTTCCGAAATAACAAATTCATTGGAATCACCTCTTGAGCAAATCAGGATCACAAACGGAATTATTGCAATGGTTCTTCTTCAGGGCAAGTACGAACCTGCCAATCTTATTCTTGAAGGCATTCATCAGAATGACAGCATACTGGGGACGTTACAGGATGCGAGCCCCAATAATGTTGACCTGGATAAGTTGTTTAATGAGATATTCACCTTTAGAGGAATACTTGAGATTGCGCATTACTACAGACCCGATCAGGATATTGAAATATATATACAAAAGCATGCTGGACGATCAGCATATTGGGCCAGCCATGTATTGAATGTTGAGCCAGTCAATTTTACAAATATCACCCAATTGAGCCTTGCCATTGAATATGCATTAAATCATAAAAAGTTTTCTGACACAGAAATTGATGAATTAGTTGGCGGTTTTTCACCCTTTGAAAACCAGAACAGATCCAGTTGGATTGAAAATACGTTTCAGGAAGATAAATTGCAGATTCGGGGTAGCCAGAGTTACGGATTTAAGTTCAATGGTTTATATCACATTTTAGCACATTTATATGCAGCACAGGGAAATACAACCAGGGTATTGTCTTGTATTGACAGCCTTGTTTTCTATAACGACAATTACTATGGTAATGTATATGAAAGCAATGCGGATAATGCGACCAATATTGCTGCAACTTTCTATTTAAACGGGCATGTAGAGGAGATGCACGCATTTGTTGATGGATATTGCCGCAAGTCATCTAGAACCACTATCGATTTTTATCAAGAATTATTGGGGAACAGCATCCCAACAGTCTTTCTGCTCAGTAATCTTGATCTTTATGATTTTGCCCTGGCTTACGGTAACCTGAATTTACAGGGATCAGATATGGAACAGAAAAACTTTTTTTATGAGGTTTTCAGGCAAGAAGTTTCAGAACATGCTACCAACACCAATGAAAGGAATTTTCTCCTCGCCCTGTCCTATAAAAACCAGGGCATAACCGAGATGATGCAGATTGAGTCCGGAGGAGGGGTTGTTGTGAGGGATCTGATGGTCTCTTATTTTGAGCGGGCCCTGGAATTATTCCATATGGTTGATGAGGCCTATCTAAATGAAAACATTGATATCAGCATAACAGGTTCCCAGGATTTTAATACTTCCAGGAAATTCCTCTTTTTATATCCTGACATAAGATTGGAAAAACAACCACTGGAACCTCGTGCTTATTATTTTTATTTTTATTCAGGGGTATTTATTGATTATATTATAGATGAAGGATTATTTGATAACCTGTATCAAACAGAAGAGGAGATAAAATATTTCGATTCATGGTTACGAGAGTATAATAAAATAATGTTCCAGCCCAATTATTTTATGAGGGATCCATTGAAAGTATCTACTCTAGTCAAAATCGAAAAGGAATTATCTGAACAGAAAGCTGCTGAGATTTCCGATCTCAATCTGTTGTATCTGTATCTGGGGATTGAAATGGCAAAAAGAGATGATCCGGATAGTATGCTATATTGTTACCAGAATATAAAAAAGAACAACTTTAACAATCTATTCAATTACAGGGCTTTTAATAACCAGATTAATATACATTCATTCCGATTGCTGGCCCAGCTGGCAACTGAACTGGTCAGGTACGGTAAACTGGAAGAATCGTATTCACTGATAAACGCATTAAACAACCCTATAAACCGGTCTTCGATTTATGCATACGTAGCAAAGGAATTGTCATATCAGGATTTCTCACCTGAAACCATCAGGAGGTATATTGATTCTTCTTATGCTGAAATAGATAAGATTGAGAATCTGACTACAGGACAGCCTAACCGAACAATGCTCTCTTACGCCCTGGCCCTTCAGAATAATAAACGGGATCTGGATAAGGCCTATAGTGTTATCAAGAATGTTCCTTTTAAATTTGTCGGATATGAACGAATAGCCAGATCCATTTCCTATCATCAGCATATGTTCGATGCACATGAGAGTATCCCTGAAAATATTTCGGACACAGATATTAGCATATTCCTTTGGAACATTATGTACGGATATTCACTATCTGCCGGGCAGGTAGATGAAAACTGGAAAATCTATAATGAAAATTACCCCTGGTGGCTTACCAGGCTTATAATATATAACAATGACATTGGTTGATTCATTTAACATATGCCCGTATACCGGACTCCGGTCGTTTACGGAGGAGGAATCCCTGTATTTTAAAGGAAGGGATGAGCAGATAGATCAGATCTGCCAGTTGCTTGAGAAAAATAAATTCCTTATGATCACTGGTGCTTCTGGTGAAGGCAAATCCTCCCTTGTATATGCTGGACTGATACCGAATGCACGGGCTGGATTCTTTAAGGCGAAATATAACAACTGGATAGTAGTTGATTTTCGCCCGGAAAGGTCGCCTTTGAACAATTTATCGAGGTCTTTGTCAGAGAAACTGGGTTTACAGGAGGAAATTGTCAATACTGAGTTGAAAAGAGGGTATTCTTCCCTGATTGATCTGTATAAAAGTTCTGATTATTATATTGATGAAGAAAATGAGGGCTGGCAAAACCTGGATGAAAATGTAAAACTGGATCGAAAAAGATCCGCGGCGAATTTATTAATTCTGGTAGATCAGTTTGAGGAGTTCTTCACAAATCCTGAAAACTATTTTAATGGGAAGACATCAGTAGATGCCCAGATCGTCGTCAACCTCATTCTCGAAACTTCGAAGCTTTCACTTCAGAATAATTTGCCGATCTACGTGGCCACTACTATGCGGTCGGATTATATTGGACAATGTTCTTCTTTCAGAGGCTTGCCGGAACATATCGGCTTTTCGCAATTTTTCGTTCCGCGTTTAAAGCGAAAGGAATTAAAACAGGTTATCGAAGAACCGGCTATGCTAAGTGGAAATAGAATATCTAACCGATTGATTGAACGCCTGGTTTATGATATTTCAGAGGGTATTGATCAACTTCCAATTCTTCAGCATGCACTAAGCCAGATATGGCTCGCGGCTGACCAGGGAAACAATGAGATGGACCTCATCCATTATGCCATGGTCGGAGGGATGCCTGTTAAGGAACTGCCTGAGGAAGACCAGAGTGCTTTCCTTTCCTGGTATAGAACTATCCCGGAATATCAGCATAGGTTCTTCCATGAGACCGGATTAAACAGGATCATAGAAATTCATGCCAGCAAATTGTATGAAAGTGCCTGGGAAGTGTATAATGAAGCCAATCCCGATCATCCATTGTCGCAGAAAGACGGAAAAAATGTTGTAGCCATGACCTTTGCCTGCCTCACAAAGATTGATAACAGCAGGGCGGTGCGAAACCGGATGACGGTCAGCGAGATAACACATATCATTAATAGACCGGGAATCACAGAAGAAGTTGTCAGTCAGATTGTGAATCTATTCCGGAAGGAAGGAAATTCGTTTATTCGGCCTTTTATAACCGAGGATCCAGATACGCAATCGCTTTCTCCCGATTCGGTTCTGGATATCACCCATGAAAGCCTGATAAGAAACTGGAGATCTCTTAATAAATGGGCGAACAAAGAATTCGAGTTTTATTCCACTTTTCTTGATTTTCAGAAACAGTTGAACAGATGGCGGGATCATGGAAAGAGCAGGTCATTTTTACTACCCATCGGACCCCTGAATTATTTTGAAGAATGGTATGAACAATGTAAGCCTAATATCTGGTGGATTAACAGGTATGGGGACAAAGAGAAATCCGCTGAAGAATCCCTTGAGGAATCAAAGAATATACTGAATGATACACATGAATTCCTCAAGAGAAGTGCAAGGAAAGTTATGGTTTCAAGGGCGTTTATGAAATATGGAGCACAACGAATAGCCACTTTTGCAGCCATTCTGATTATGCTGGCTCTAAGCGGGTTTTATTGGTATGATGCTGAGGAAAAGAAAAATGCGAGTGTTCTTGCAGAGGTCAGGGACAAAGCCTCAGTGCTTTTAAATAGCCCGGAAATTGATGATTTTGATAAGTCAATGTACCTGATTACGGAAGAACGTCTATATAATGGATCATTAATATCTTATATACAAAGCAACAAGGACCTGAAAAACCGGCTTGGACTTTCTGTCAATGTATACAGGATCATGAAGTTTATTGATAAGAAATTCAACAAACAGATTAAATTCGATCTTATCGAGATCATATTAAAAGATCTTGAAGCCTATCATGATAAGGGGACAGATAAGGTTTTCTTTCTAGAGCAATTAAATAAGTTTATTATCACACTGGCATATGATGATTATTACATAACAGATCCCAAGATCAAACAGGCAATTTCCTCTGTAACTGAATATATCCCATCTTTTGTTGCCCTGTTCTATGATGATGTATCATTGATCAAGTCTGCAGTTTCCATTGAATTAAATGAGGCCATTAGTCTCTGGTTAACTTTTGGCAATCCGGAACCGGGAGAAATTCAAAATTTGATAAATACCATTTCCCCATTTGCTGGCGAAAGTTCTAAAGCTGCATTTGAAGTTTATTACAAGGAGGGAAGTTATGAACCTAATGGTCGTTTATCGAACGATCATAGCGGAGGATATCATATGCTGGCTACACTGTATGCGGCACTGGGTAATATTGATGGAATCATTTCCTGCTTCGAGAATCTTGATGAACAATACTTTATAGGAAGTCTGTTTAATAATTACAATAATGTAATAGGGTACCTGTATCAATTTAAGCACCGTGACATTGTACCAAAATTAATACAGTGGATATACGGCCATTACCCCTCAGATACACCCACCACAATTTACAGGAATATGGTCATCCGCTCAGGGTACATACCTGCCTTGTATCCAATAAATTTTATCAAAAATTTTGTAAGGTCACACAAGGGGTATTTTCATGTGAATCTCAGTATGGGTAACAGGCAAGTATTCCGGGAAATTGTGGAAGATTATGAAAAAGAAATTAATAAACTCAGCAACAGGGATGAGAGGAATTTCCTGATGGCTTTTAACCTTAAAAGGATTGCGGTCTTTGAATATAAGTACCATCATGACAGGGGCTCTCAATTGGATCCCTTTGAGGTTGAAAAATGGTTAGATACGTCAATAGATTATTACCGAAAGGTAAGTGAAAGTTATCTAAATGAAAGAATGCCGATTACATATCCCTATTGGGGAGATGGGATCAGGAATAAGCAATTTCCAAGAAAACAACTTTATATATATCCCGATTATATGGATGGATGGTTCAGTCTGACCTATCAGACCGATGGCTTTTTTGATTATCTAAAGGAAAAAGAACTTCTTAAGGTACTGTTTACGACCCGGGAAGATCTGGAAATGATACATTTATGGATCAGCCAGGCTCATGAGGTATGGCCAAATTTTGGAATAACCTTCACAAATTCATATACCCTCCCGGACCAGGTACTGATTAACATACTCGAGTTTGTTGACCAACACCCGGAAGGACAACAGTTTGACCGGAACCTCTTGCATATAATACTGTCAAACAGGGCTTTTAACAAAGGTGATACTGCCAATGGAATTAAGCATTTTAAGCTGCTGAACATGGATGCTCTAGCATCTTCTGCCACCCGGTATGAATACTTAAACCAGACCTTTTTCCTGAACCAGATGAAAGAGCTTTCCTTCCGCCTTGCAAGTCTTGGGAAGATACAGGAATCGGTGATGGTGAGTGAGAAATTCCAGAAGGATTCGCACAAAATTATCAGTTATGTATTTAATGCCGATAAGCTTTATAATATGGATTACAATCCTGATTCTTTTATTTTCTTAGATTCTGCATTTTCAAAAATGGAAACACAAAATTTATCCAATCTGTTGTATAATGAAGATTACCGGTTTAAACTAATTCATGTTTTGAGTAAGATGGGTGGAGAGCGTCTGAATTCTATGGCCAAGGATGTTTTAAGGGATATAACCGAGGGTGATAAGTTCGATGCTATCCTGAGTTATGTGTGGGGGGCTACGGCTGACCAGAATTATTATAACGCGGTATCCTCCATTCCGAGAACATTAACTGAATCACAGGAATTGCAATGCTATGGAATGCTGCTTTGGGAGACTTGTAAACAGAGTGATAATGATAATGCCCATATTGGTTGGGAGCCTATGGATTTTATCATGGCATATGAAATGGATTATTATTTCTTTATAGATGGTTAAAAGTTGGCTTAAATAATGAAAAAATATAACCCAATATATTACTTATTGTTTGTCCTGATCATAACAGGGGCTTTTTCTTCCATGGCCTTGAATGCCTATGGAATGAAATTGATTGGAATCTCCTGTCTGGGTTTTGCAGCAGCTTTTTTCCATGAGCTGGTATTTGGGATTAAAAAGCGGGAAGACCTTGAATCCTGGAACCGAAAAACTTTGAGCTATGAACTGATATTGCTAACGGTTTTATCCGTCCTTTTTTTCATGAGGAGCCTTTTGATCTCCTTTCCATTCGCTGAAGAAGTATTCATCCTCACTGTTGTATTGCTCATTGGGAATTATGTTTATATAGCTCAAAAAAGTGTCAAAGAGCTATGGAATATTTATAGAATCCCAGCATATGGTTTGATGTTTTACTATGCTTCTTTGATTTTGTTCTCCATTACATTTATAATTGGTATATTATTTCCGGATGGAGGAGTAGTTATGGCAGTACTTGGCTTTCTGCTCTTAGGAGTTTTTGTAATAATTGGTATCGTTTATAAAGGTATGATCATTGAGGGAGTGGATTACAACTTATTTACATTTACACAGAATTTAAAAAATAAAACGACCATTGCGTTTGTAGCTATAATTATGATATTCAGTTTTTATACATTCCGGGATGCTGACCTGATTCCTGGGATGTATTCCGGCGACACACCAACAGGATATCTGCGATTGATTCAGGAAGCGGAAGCCGGACAGGACGATCAGGGGGGTAACGTGGAAAGGTATATAGAATTTAAGGACCAATACGAGCAATTTATAGAGAAATACGGAAATTAATACTATCCCACCCATATCTTGACAGATCCGGCTCATATTAAAATCAAGGCTTTTCTTAAAAAAGGACGATATCTGGCAGCATATAACCTCGCTGGAATATCACTGCAACTGGAACCGGAAAATATAAATTTAAAGCAACAATATGGCCTTGCACTGGCCAAACTTGGTTTGCTGGACAGGGCGAAATCCTGGCTTTGGGACCTTTATAAGAATTATAGTGACGATCCGGAGACTGCTGGTATACTGGGGAGTGTTTTAAAAAGTATTTATAAAAAAGACAAAAACAGAGATGATGCTATTCTTTCAAGGAATATTTACCTAGAGAATTATAAAGAAAACAAAAGTTTTTATACTGGAATCAACGCCGCTTCGATGTCTGTTGTAATAGGCGATCAGAAGATGGCATCACACATTGCCAGGGAGATAACAGGTGAAATTAATTCTGGATCTGGAGATTTCTGGGAACTGGTTACTCTTGGGGAGGCTTATCTTCTACTTGGGGACAAGGAATCAGCTATTTACGCTTACAAAAAGGCAAGAAATACAATTGAGAGGGATCATGGAATGTTCAACAGTGTATTTGGCCAGTTGGTTCTCCTATCTGATCATATTGAGGTCCCTGTCGAACTAAAAGAATTATTCAAGCCCCCATCTGTGGTTGTATTTACAGGTCATATGATAGATCATCCGGACAGACCCGAACCACGTTTTCCTGAAAGTATATCAACTCAAATTGCAGAAGAAATATCAAAAGTATTGGACAAACTGGATGCTGGTATTGGCTATAGCTCACTGGCCTGTGGTGCCGATATCCTTTTTGTTGAGGAAATGATCAAAAGGAATGCCGAGGTAAATCTGTTTTTACCATATAATATGTCTGATTTCGTTGAGTCGAGCATCAACTTTGCCGGGCCAAAATGGTTATACAGGTTTAAGAAAATACTTGAAGATCATTCGGTCAATTACATTACCGAGGAAGGATATTTCGGTAATGATGATTTACACGCCCTCCTGGGCAGCGTGATTTTTGGTAAAAGTATTCTCAGGGCTGAATATTTTGGCATTGAACCGGCCTTGCTTACCGTATTAAAATCAAGTGGTAACAGTAAGGCGGCACCATTGGGAGGTACGGAGTATCTGGTAAACAAATGGCCATTTAAAAATAATATTCACTCCATAGATCCTGCGCAATTTATTAAGCGGGACCAGATGCCAGCTATTAAAAGAAAAATTACAACTGGTAAATCTTTAACTGAAGTTCAGAACAGGCAAATCAGGCACATCCTGTTTGCGGATGTTGTAGGCTACAGCAAACTGAGTGAAGATAAAACACCTTTATTCGTTGAAAATCTTCTGCAGGATATATCAAGAAAAGTAAGGGCCTTGTCACATAAACCGGAAATTCTGAATACATGGGGAGATTCGATTTTTGCAGTTTATTCCAATATCCGGGAAATGATGGAATTTGCTATAGCCCTTCAAAAGACATTAATTAATTCATCCTGGGATGATATGGTTGAAGACAATTCCCGGGTATCAATGAGAATAGCCCTTCATACTGGCCCGGTGTTTCTTCTTGATGATCCACTGACGCAACGTAAAAATGCATTTGGGAACCATATTAACCGTGCCGCACGCATGGAACCTGTTACCATGCCTGGGAATATTTACGCCAGCGATCAGTTTGCCTCCGTTTTAAAGATAGAATGTTATAAAATGTATGATTTTGAATACGTTGGCATTATTGACCTGCCAAAAGAATTTGGTAAACAGGAAATGTACCAGATCAATATGCCATCCCGATAAAAACCTCTATTCTCCTCAAGAGAACAAAATGATCTAAATATTACATTAAGATCCCTTCTGATTTCAATAAGATCATCTTATTAAATTGCCACGATCCCTATCCTGATAGATCCTTTCCGAATAGACAGCAGACATTCCTATTTGTTCAATTTAATGGCTGGGATAAAGTATTTTTCCAGGATTTTAAAAGGCGGTCTTTTTGTAATATAGTTACCCCCTGTAAATGCTATAACCGTATTTAATTCCGGCAATACCATAATATGTTGTCCCCCAAACCCGGAGGCCGTAAACATATTAATGGACTTCCCTGATTTGTAGTAAGTTTTTGTCCACCACGAATAGGTATATCCCATGCGTCCGGAAGCCTCTCCGGGGATATTTATTCTATAATTCCCCCGGTAGGGTGTTTTACTTTTTTCGATCCAGTATTCTGGTACGATCTGTTGTCCATCCCAGACACCTTCATTCAGATACAGTGCTCCGAATTTTACCATAGCCCGTGGGGTGATCATTAAATTGTTCCCATCCACTCCATTATCAAATTTCACTGCCCAAAGTGCTGTATCAATACTCAGTGGTTCAAATAGGTATTTCTCTGAGAATTCATCAATGCTCATATTGGAAGCATTATGTATAATTTCTCCAAGCAGGACCATGTTGCCCGAAGAATAATTAAATGCCGTTCCCGGTTCATCAACTAAAGGTTTCTCCAGAATATAGGTTATGGGATCCTTTTCCTGAAACCAGATCCCAATAGTTGGGTTATCAGCACTGCTGTATGGTGCAGACCATTCCTTCCATTCCAATCCTGAGGTCATGGTTAAAAGGTGTTCAATGGTAATCTTCTCCTTCCCGCCTGTACTTAAGTGTCTGTGATCTGGTAAATAATCAAAAATGGATTGATGTACATTCTCAATTAGGTCTTTCTCGATTGCTATACCTATACATGCTGAAGTAAGACTTTTAGTCGCTGACATGATATTATGGAGCATATAACCATCCCATTTAACATTATCACCATGATGAGCAGGACCATCCCACTGCCATTTATGCCCTTCAAAGTATTCCTCAAGGACAAGTTTGTCATCCCGGAATATCATTATGGAATGAACTTCCTTATATTGACCACTCATGACCTTATTTATTGCCAATTTGATCATTGTAGAATCAATATTTACTTCATGTAATGTGCCGGTGAAAATTCCGTCATTTTTATATTCAGGCACCTTATAAATGTACTGACCGGAGAGATCAAACTGACAGCTTACCAATTGAAAGGAGAGCAAAACCACAAACGAAATTGATTTCTTCATCTTAATTAACTTATTTTTCCCTAACCTATATTTTATTAATTACAATAAAAAGCCTGTAATTTATTTAATTAGAAACCTTTGCCTGATTCCCCGGAATCAATTCTAAATCATTAACTTCTTTAAAAGGAGACCGAATCGTCTTTTTTTCTTTTAAGCCGAATAATGGCCTGATAAAGGAGATCCTTCTAATAACAAACTCGTAAAATACAAAGCTGCCTGTGAAAGTTAAAGCGATGATAATTACAAATTTCAATATAGCAGGAATACCCAGGGGCATTATGAAATACGAACCAAGGTACAGGAATACCATATGAATAATATAAATTGGATATGCAGCCGGGGAAAGATAACTTAATATTTTGCCAGGATGGTTTAAATATTTGTATGCAAAACCAAATACTGACATAATCCATAAAACAGATTCTGTGGAAAGTAGATAATCCGGCGCTTTGAGATTGAATATAAAATATCGCAAGAGGAATAGAGTTAAAGCAGATGATATTAATAGCCATCTTAGATTAAGTACTGTTTTCCAGAAGTTCTCACCGGAATATATGATCAGAAAACCAAACACAAAAGCCAGCATCCCCATGAAAAATCCATGAAGTGTCATAGAATACATTTCATAAGTCTCCGGTCTGACTATCATCGCCTCGAGTATAAAAGCAGAAATTATTATTAAAATTCCAAATGGCTTGCTGAATAATCTTTGTAACCCCATGTGAATTCTGCCCTGTTCATGTTTTTTAAGGTAAAAAAACAAGGGTGATAATAATACCACATAAATAAATATATTCCCTAAAAACCATAAATGTACAGGATGAATGGTGTAAACCAGGTCCTGCTTATAATACATTTGCCAGATAAAAACATGTATCGGGACCACGAAAATGATCCCGAATATGAAAGGAAGAAGTATCCGTTTAGACCTTTCCAGCATCAGCTGCCACCAATTTCTCTTTCTCAAGGCAAAACAGACTCCCATTCCGGACACGAAGAACAACAATGGAATTCGCCAAATATTAAGCATGGACATGGGTATCCACAGGGCATTCAAAGGTTCATCGTTCTGAATAAATTGAATAAATACACCCCAGGGTTGAAATCCAATGCCAATATGGTATATCAATAACAATCCTATGGCAATTACCCTGAGCCAATCGATATCGTATCTTCTTAATGTAGTTTCCATTTTTCCATGTTTAAGGATTAATCCAACCAGGGCCCAGCAATCTTATTGCAACATGTCAGCGATGACAGGTCTCGTTTTTTCCAGTTGATCATAGTTCAATTTTAATCCCAAAGGTCCCAGGTCTTTACTGAACTGATCATAAATGGGTTTTACAACCTCAAATGGAGCCAATACGGATTCGAGTGCGGTAGATCCATAATTGTTTTTGATATTCTTATCGATTCCATTATCAATCAATATCCTGACAATATCGGTTCTGCATAAGAAGGCTGCCGAATGAAGCGCTGTTCCTCCTTCATTATTTGTAGCATTCAAATCGGCCCCGCCCTCTACCAATGCTTTGGCTACCTCTGTCTTTCCAAAAGTAGATGCAATAATCAGGGCGGTAGATCCGTAACCATCTTTCTGATTCAGATCCGTTCCTGCGGCTATATGCTTTTTGATGGTCTCTGTGTCACCAAATAGCGCTGCAGTAAAAATATCCGTTTCGGGAGGATTAACCTTTGATTCTGACTCAGCAGTAGATTTAACCTCCTCCGCAGAAGCTGCTGGTTTACCATTACAGGATTTCATGGTCAACAGTGCAATAAGCATAACTGGTATCGCTGTAACTTTCAGAAAATGTGTCTTAAGAGTTTTCATAATATTGTTATTTAAGTTTTAATTAAAATGATTAGTGTAAAGGTCAGCTTTATGATAAGGCCTTAATAATCAACTAAGCGGACAATCATATCAAGTTTCAGCAATGAGTTGCAATTATGAAGCAGGAGTATAAATTATGATGCAAATGATGAAGTCATCTAAAAAATTTCTATTTTCGGTATATCTAAATAAATGATTTTTTATCCCACTCTATGGAGAACGATTTTTTAGATAAGATCACTGGAGTAATAGAAGCAAACATATCCAATGAGCAGTTTGGTGTTTCTGAGCTTGCGAGTGAAATTGCCATGAGCAGGTCTAACCTGCTGCGGAAGGTAAAAAAAATGACCGGTCTATCTGTCAGCCAGTTTATTAACCAGGTCCGGTTGAACAAGTCCATGGAAATGCTAAGAGAATCCTCATTAACGGTCTCAGAAATCTCCTATGAGGTGGGATTCAGCAGCCCATCGTATTTTATTAAATGCTTCCGGGATCACTTTGGTTATCCACCAGGCGAAGCAATTAAACATAGTAAAGAGGCTGAGAATCAGGAAAAAAGTCAGACCGGGTCACATCTCCATCAACTGGCGGCGATCATGTTCACCGACATAGAGGGTTATACCGCACTAATGCAACAGGATGAAGCCAAAGCGCTAATTTTCAGAAGCCGGCATCGTGAAGCATTCAGGGAAATCACAGATAAGTATAAGGGGAAGATCCTGCAATATTACGGAGACGGCACCTTAAGTACATTTAATAGTGCCATAGATGCGGTAAAATGCGGTATTGAACTTCAGCTGGCTTATCGGGAGGAGCCCAGGATACCAGTAAGGATTGGCATTCATAGCGCAGACATTATTTTCAGGGAGGATGGGATAATAGGTGATGGCGTGAACGTAGCTGCCCGCATAGAATCTCTTGCCATACCTCAGAGTGTCCTTATATCTGAGAAGGTATACGATGAGGTTAAAAATCAGGCAGGTATCCAGGCTGTTTCATTAGGAGAATTTGAATTTAAAAATGTTAGCAAAGCAATGGAAGTATTTGCTATTGCTAATCCGGGATTAATAGTCCCGGAAAAGGAACAGATTAAAGGTAAATCGAAAATTCCTTCAAAAGATGAAGAAAAAGGATCTATTATAAAAGGGAAATGGAATATCATTAGATGGATAATATTCATACTGGCAGGCATATTAGTCGGGTATCTTTTGTTTACTTCATCTGAATTGGTAAAACCTGACCAGGTTGATACTTCATTTGACCAGACAATATCTAAAAAATCTATTGTCGTGTTGCCTTTCAGGAACGAAAGTGATGATGCTTCCAATGTGTATATCATCAATGGATTGATGGAAGCAATACTGAATAATCTGCAGAATATTGAAGATCTCCGGGTGATCAGCAGGACTTCTGCTGAGAAATACAGGAACATCTCCAAAACAAGTCCTGAAATTGCCAGGGAGTTGAATGTAGGTTACCTGATTGAAGGCAGCGGGCAGAAAATCGGGGAAAAGATTCTGCTGAATATACAGCTCATAGAAGCACAAACAGACCAGCATCTATGGTCTGAACAATACAATCGTGAGATAGGCGATATTTTTGAATTACAAATGGAGGTGGCAAAAAGCATTGCCGGTGAGATTGAAGTCATCATAACACCGGAAGAGGAGGAGAGGATAAATAAGCCTCCCACAGATGATTTGGTTGCCTATGATTATTTTCTGAAAGGACTGGATTTAATATATACTTTTGAACGTGAAAAAGTATTGGAAGCGATTGAATATTTTAAAAAGGCCATAGAGCAGGATCCTGGGTTTGCCCGTGCTCATGCTGCCATCACCATGGCATATTATTATCTTGATGAAGGCCAGGCAGAAAAGAAATATGGGGACCAAATTGAATATTATGGTGATAAGGCATTACTCTTGGATGCCACTTTGCCACAAAGTTTAATTGCCAAAGCTTTGTTCTATATGCATAATGGCGAATATAAACTAGCACTTCCTTATCTGGAAAAAGCATTGGAATACAAACCGAATTATGACCTCGTATTTGTATATCTGATTGATATCTATGTGAGTCACCTGCCGGATACTGAAAAATACCTGGAATATGCACTTCGTGGCCTTCAACTGGATGTGTCTTCTTATGATTCGGTTGTTGCCAGTATATATTATCTGCATATCAGCAACGCCTTCATTCAATCAGGATTTATACAGGAAGCTGAAAAATACATTCAGAAATCATTGGATTATCAACCTGATAATTTATATTCTGCTTATGTAAGGGCCTATATTTTATATGCTAAAAACCGGGACCTGGAAGCATCGCGGGATCTTGTCATTGATGCTTTAAAAAAGGATACTATGAGACTTGACATCATGCAGGAAGT
>CBDUBA010000027.1:0-43012 GCA_965365275.1 uncultured Cyclobacteriaceae bacterium
AAAGAAATGAGCAAACTGACCGAGATGCCTATGGTCAATCCGAAAATATTTATGAATGAATAAAACTTGTATCTGAAAATATTGCGAAAGGCAATCTTGAAATAATTTTTAAACATAGTTTTCCCTTTAATTCCTATGTTTTAGATGAGAACTTTAACTTGAAGGTTGCAAAAAGTTAAAAAATAATTTCGATTTAAGTATATCCTTTAATTGCCTAAAACAAACATTAGCAGGAAGGTGAGTACACTGAATACAAATCCATACATAAAGATCAGGTAAGCTATACTCAGGAGATGGTACTTCCGTTTTAATACCTTGCCCTGATTGTAAATATCGATAGTCATATTCTTATAAATGGAATCTTTGGATTTCAGAAGCTGGTCCATCTCATCCATGTACTCATCCATAGTCTTTTTAGAGATCGTTCCAAAAAACAACATCGAAGTATTTTTGGAGGTAATATCTACCTCTCCCCTCTTATTTCGGATGATGTGTGGGCGTGCAGCCTGAATTGCATAAACAACAGACATAAGACAGGTAAGCACGATTAAAGTAACGGGTAATACGATATTTGCTTTATCATATCCAATACTGTCATTAACAAATCCATAACCGGTTATCGAGATGATCACAGAAATAATTATGGAATTTATGCTGATGATCATATTGGCTTTATTATCTGCAATCTGGATCAGGTTGATCTGATTTCTGAAAGTTACCCGGAAAAGCGTCTCCCTACCCCGACCTCCGGATTTTTGACTCATGTAAGAATACGACTGCATAATATAGTGGTAATTAGTGTTTGGTCGCTAAAATTAGTCAATATTTATATTATTGATAAATTTTTTAGCAAATCTATTTTAAAGTATAAAATATTAATTCTGAGGCAGAAGCCAATATCCCTGAAGAATCATTATTAGAAGAATGATTAATGAATCATAGGCCATATGAAGACTATCGGTCTACTTAATGATCTGTCTGATCTGGATATTCCTATACTTCACCTTATCATGATCACCCTGCAGGTAGATGGGCCCTGGCAAAGACTCATCTGAAGTAAGCGCTCCACCTGTTATTCCTTTTACAGGCTGATTATCAATTATAGTTATTCCATTCAGTATAACAGTCAGATGCCTGTCACACAGGGTGATGTCCATAGTCTGCCATTCTCCTGCTGGTTTCTCAGCATTGACGGCCGGGATAATCCTGCTGTACAGGGCCCCCATATGGTGTGAATTCTGTGGCAATCCATAACTGTCATATACCTGGATCTCATAGATGCCTCGTAAATACACCCCGCTGTTTCCATTTTTTGGAACATTGACATCCAGTGTCAGGTTAAAATCTGCAAACTCCTGCTCTGTTCTTAGATTTCCATATCGAATATGTGGTTTACCTTCTTCCTGAACAGGATCATTTTCCAGGATCCCATCTTTTACAAAAAATCCATTTGTGGAATTGGGATCCACCATTTTCCAACCTGCCAGATCCTTCCCGTTAAACAGGCTGATCTTATCCCCATATTTCACTTTCGTCAGATCCGGAGCCGGAGGCAAAGGAGGATTCTTTTTTCCTGAAACCGGTTCTTCCCTCACGCCCAATCCATCATATTCAGGCGTATAGTATGCTCCGGTCAGGTTGTCTCCTTGTGCGGTTAATACCATGTAGGAAGTAAGCGTTTGTGTTAAAACAGCTTCACCCACTGCATTTTTCTTTCGTATTATATCACTGTTTCTCGTCAATATGAGATTATCACCATCCATGTACACGTTATCCAGCGGAAATACACTGGCCCAGCCCCATAGCATATCACATACAAGGTATCCATCCTCTTGGCGGACCTCAATCCACCCGGGAACATTGTTCGGCAGCGTTAAGGCCCAGCTACCAAGAAAAGGACCGGGATCATTGGATGCTTTCAGAAAAGGGGAACTGATCATCATGGTGGCAACCACAATGCCGAAAATCAAAATGGATTTTTTCATCTTTTTATATTTTTACATGTTAATAGTTCAAAGATCGGATTAAAAAAATTCCTGAATAATATGGAATAACAAAAATATGATATCCGGATATCTTTTATCCGATATCGATAACATTAATTGCCCTTTGTACTATGAGAAGCCTGATGTATGGAAATGCAATTTCCATTATGCTTCCTGTCGGAGTTTTTCAGCTACTTCCTCCGCTTCTTTCCACACTCTCAAGAAATTACCGGCCCATATCTTCTGAATATCTTCTTCGCTATATCCCCTTTCAAGCAATACCCTGATCAGATTAGGATACATCGAAACATCAGTGAGTCCCTCCGGTAGATTACTAACACCGTCATAATCAGATCCGATTCCAACATGGTCTATTCCAACCAGTTTAACAACATGATCGATATGATCCGCTACTTCTTCCACATGACCAATAGGAACATCATTTTCCAACATATATTTTTTTATATAGGCTCTTCGTTCATCAGAAGTCATGCTTGACCTGTCAATATTATCCCAGGCTTTGGACATTTTCTGTTGATGTTCACCATTGATAAAATATGTGCCAAAGTTGATCTGAATTACACCTCCGTTTTCTGCAAGTTTCCTGATCATATCATCACTCATATTTCTTTCGAATCCAGGTGTATAATGCCTGCAGGATGAATGAGTTGCTACCAGGGGGGCTTTTGTTATATCAACGACCTGATAAAATGTACTGTCACTAACATGGGAAATGTCAACTAGTATCCCCAGGCGGTTCATTTCTTGGACCACTTCTTTTCCGAAGGGGCTTAATCCATTCCAGTGCTTATCAGGATCATAGGATGAATCACATATTTGGTTCCACCTGGAATGACAGAGTGTAATGTATCGTATACCTCTTTCATAAAAGTATTGGAGATTTTGAATATCCTCTTCAATAGGGGCTCCATTTTCCATCCCCATAGGAAGAGATAGGAGACCTTTTGCAAATTGATCCGTGACGTCAGCTACTGAGAAAGCCATGGCATATTTATCCGGCCATTTTTGGGCAAACCCGTAAACCAGGTCAATTAATTCATCAGCCTTTTCTTTTGCCCCGCCTGTTTCCTGATAATTGGCTCCAACATAAATAGACATGAAAGACACATCCAATCCTCCTTTTCTTGCCCTTTCATAATCAAAATGTCCTTTTTCAGTCCTTTTAGAAATATCTTCCCATTCTTCAACCAGTCTGTAAGGAACATCGATATGCGTATCTATGAGCATAAACTCACGGCTTAGGCGCTCGGCTTTTTCAATGGATGTTTCGGTTTCAACTCCTTTTGCATGCTGCACAGGAGATTTACAGGCAAGGACCAACAGAAAGGGAAAAAGGATTAAAACACGCTTCATTTATTTGAATTCGAAATGGATTGATGAAATAATTGAGCAGCAATTATACGTATTTTTTCCAATACTTCCCCGGGCTGGGTGGATGAATGATTTTCAGTTAAATAAAAAGGGGAAACACACTTTTTACCATCGATCGTAATATGTGAAATTTTTTGGATCTTCAACAAAAAAAAATTATATTGAATAACAGTAAAATCCTATTATTATGGAAGTCTCAAAGATAAAACACCGGAACGACCGCAGGGATTTTTTATCCAAATTTTTACCGGCAGGAATGATCTCCTGTATCTTTTGTCCTAAAATGCTGGCTGCGGCTCAGAAAGATCACTCAGCTGGAATCCTTAATCCGGATGATCCCTACAAAGAAAGATCGGAAATGTCGTATGAATCCATTTTTAACTTTGCTTTCAGGGACCACCTGATCCCTATTCTAAAGGAGTTATCAACACGATATTCAAGGGAGGAGTTTCTGGAGATGATGAAGGAAACTGCCTCACAGGCATTTACCCGAAAAGACGTGATGGATAAATCAAACAATAACCTGAACCAGGTATTCTGGAAACATGTCATTGAAAGGGAAGTTGTCGAGGATAGTGATACGGCATTTGAACTTAAGATCACAAAATGTTTATGGGAAAAAGTTTACCGTGAAGCAGATGCTACGGATATTGGTTACTCAATCGTCTGTCATACCGATTTCGCTACGGCAGAAGCCTCAAAACAGAAACTGATCCGGACAAAAACCTTGATGCAGGGAGATGATTGCTGTAATCACCGTTGGATTTACAAAACATGATTTCAATTTTCGCAACTCAGGTTTACGATAAATTTATTGCATTAGAACAGATCAATTAATGCAAAATAGGTTGTTATCAGTGAGAAAATAATAACTGCAATTAGTCCAAGCTGTAGTTTTAACTTTGCCCTGTTCTCTCCCATCAGGTTATCGTCTACAATGAGGAAAAGTATGGGTATCGCTACCGCAGGCAGTATCATGGCCTGAAAGGCCTGAGAAAAAATCATCATGGCTGGAGGGGTCTTTTCTATAAAGATCAAACCGAATCCAAAAAGAAGGCCAATCCCCCCCAAGATTCGGAACATAGGCGACTTTATATCCCTGGGCTTCCCGGCTATGTCAGCTATCAGCCAAGGGGCAATTAAGATTATTGGAAAGACAGTGGATAATCCCGCCCCGACAATACCAAGGATAAGGATAAATGCAGCCACCTTACCCCCCAGAGGTTCGAACAACTGAATCATCTCAACAGTGGTATCCAGTGACATATCCATTACAAACAGGGTGCCGGCAGAAACAGCCATTATAATACCACTGAGTAAGAGCATCATCGAGGATGATACAAAAGCATCCTTTTTTTCATCCTTTAAATTATTGATTGTCCATCCCTTTTCGACGACCACGGTACTCCGGACTATAAAAACAGCGGCCGAACAAGTGGTTCCTGCCATCGCAGCGATCAATTGCAGGGCCCCTTTCTCCTGGGGAATACGAGGGATCATTCCGCTGGCAATCGCCCCAAAATCCGGTTTTACAAGAAAAAATACCAGTATAAAACACAGCCCCATGAGGATCACAAAAAAAGTAAGTATTTTCTCGAAGACTTTGTATTTGCCAAACCATAATAAAGCAAATAATCCTAAAACAAGAATCACAGTGATCCGGAAAGCATCGGCATGCCCCCAGCCCATCAAACGGATACCTTCAATGATTAGGTCAACAACGATGCCCATTACCCCCATTACAGCGAGTAATTCACCGGTAACCAGAGCTATTAAAATATATATTGAAAGCACCGGCCCAATAAAAAAATTCTTCCTGATGTTGTATAAGGCCGTTTTTCCGGTAACCAGGGTAACCTGCCCATAGGCAATCATCAGGATATATGTAAAAATTGCAGAAAGGATCAGCGCCCAGAAAAGGGTCATCCCGTAATTGGCTCCTGCCTTGGCCATGGTAGTTATACTGCCCGTTCCAATATTATACCCGATCAGGAACAAACCAGGGCCTACGGCAGAAAGGGCAATTAAAATCTTTCTTTTCATCTGTTTAAAATTTTTAGATTCCTAAATGTTCAAAAAATTTGAAGACATTCAGCAACTCAAATAAATATTAATCATTCTTTTTTGTGAGTTTAGAATGAAGAAAATTTATCCTCGTATCATACTATAAAAAATCATTTATTCCGCTGATATACCACATCACCTTTAAGGATGGTTTGCTGTATAACAATTTCACCTTCCTCAATAGTAAAAAGTATTAAATCGGCCCTTAATCCTTCCTTCAGCATACCCCGGTCATTAAGGTTATAGACCTTTGCAGGCGTAGCTGTTGCCATCATGAGGGATTCTTCCAGGCTACAACCAGCCATACCCATCATATTCTTTACACCTGTTCTTACCGGGAATGATGCTCCCGCCAGGACATTCTGTGCAGGATATTTTAACATCCCGTCTTCTGTCATCACCACCTCTTTTCCATTCCAGCTGTAGGTACCAGCCGGCATACCGGCGAGTTCCGTAGCATCGGAGACCAGCATCAGGTGTTCAGGACCTTTTACCTTATAAAATACACGAAGCTCTTCCTTTCTCAGGTGGTGCCCATCAGCTATTATACTGGGTATTAGGAAGTCATTGGATAATTGTGGCCAGATTGGATTATCATGCCTGTGTATTGTATTCGCACATCCGTTTCCAAGATGAGTGGATACCCTTGCTCCCAGTTTAACAGCTTCCTCCACCTGGTCGGCGGTGGCATTATGATGGGCCAGGGAAATGCCTATCCCCAGCTCCCGGCATTTTTTAATAAACTCCATTGCTCCATCTATCTCCGGTGCTACCCCTACCTGGATTATTTTACCCCCTGCAGCTTCATAAAAGGCTTTAAATTCTTCCCAATCCGGTAATCTAACCCATTCCTTGGCATGGGCCCCTCTATATCCATCTATGGGAGATATGTATGGCCCCTCCAGAAAATATCCCGGGATGGAATTTGATAATCGTGGCTTTTCTCCAACCGCCATGTTTAAAGCTTTCAGATTTTCCACGATTAATTCAGATGGGTTGGTGATGATGGTAGGGAAAAATGTAGTTACCCCTTCACGCCACAAAGCCTGAGTTAATTCTTCAATTTTCTGCCGGGTCAATCCTTCCCTATTGAAACTCACCGAGGCGTATCCATTGACCTGGGTATCTATAAGGCCTGGAGCTATATAGATCTTCTCTTTTTCTATAACTGGTTCTATGTTATTGATACGATCAATCAATCCACCTTCTACTGCAATCTCCACATAAGTAGTATGATCGGGAAGGTATCCTGAAAATGTAGTATTTTGAGCATTCGTATTTGAATTCAACATGAGCAGAAAATATAGTATAAACAAGAATAATTGAAGGGTTTTAATAATCAGATGTCTCATAATTTCATTTTTTTTGATTTGGAAGATCAATAGTAAAACGTGTTCCTTTATCTATCTCAGATTCAACCTTAATGCGGCCACCATGCTGAAGTATGACAAATTTAGAAAAACTCAACCCGATACCGGAGCCTTTATCTCTTGTAGAGAAAAAGGGAATAAAGATCTTTTTTCGGGTCTCCTGGTTAATACCTTTTCCATTATCCAATACCTCTATTTTTATTCTGGAATTATTTTCTGAACAAATCACTTCTATCCTGGCGGCCGGCCGATCTTCAAGCGCATAAATACTATTTGTCAACAAGTTGATCAGGACCTGAATCATTAGCTGCCGGTCGCAATATAGTTGAAGATCTTCCGGCTGTATATCTAAAGATAGTGAAATCTCCCTTTTTTCAAAATCAGCGGCTAACAGGGAGGCTACAGAATTACATAATTCTTTTAATGAGACATCCGCAAACTCCGGATGAGGAATGTCCGTTAGTTTTCGGTAAGCATCTACAAACTTCAAGATCCCTTCTGTTCTATTTTTAATTGTATATACTGACGATCTTACATCTTTAATATTATCTTCCGTTATCTCTGAAGGTCTCTTCTGATGGCCATTCTGCTTCTCTATCAGCATTAATATTGTATCCGTCAATGAAGTAAGCGGTGTGGCAGAATTCATGATCTCGTGGGTCAATATACGTATCAGTTTATACCAGGCCTCAATTTCTTTCTGTTCGATCTCATCCTGAATATCATAAAATGTAATGACTCTGCAATATTTCTCCATTAAAATCAGGGTATGGTTGTACACTGATAGCTGCTGTGTGCCTGACTCATCCCCTAATTCAACAAGCTTTCTACCATCTTCTACCATATCTTCCACCTGCCTGGTAAAATCTTCCCTGTGATTCTTTATATAATTCCAGTCTTTTGTTCGTTCGATCTTCAGGAAATCAATGGCGGACTGGTTCATTAGCAATATTTCGGAATCCTCATTATAGGCGATTATTCCAAAACTGATCTTATCAATAATGGCTTGTAATAACATAAACTGAGATTCCTTTTCGATCTTCACTTTGTTGAATGCAGCAATCACTTCCCTGAAAGAAGAGGCAAGGTCCCTGAAATCCCTGCCCAGTTTATCATCTGAAAAATTCACCGATACATCTCCGTATTTTATGGCCAATATAAACTTTGTCAACTCCTTATTGGACCGGCGGGCAAAACGGATCATTTCGATCATTTGCAGAATAATTATTGAGCCTACTATTAACTGTGAAAAAAAATACTCCGGTTTTGGAAAAATCATTCCGAATAACAAGCTCATCAAGACAAGCAGCAGCACTCTTACGATAATATATGTCGTAAAGCGGTCCATCAAATCCCAAATTTTTCCATTTTTCTATATAATGTGGCCCTGGTGATCCCTAATTCACCAGCGACCTTTGACAAATTTCCTTTGTTTTTCTGAACCGATCTTTCGATCATGATTTTTTCCATATCCTCCAGAGTCACCGGTTCCTCGGAATCCTGACTTACTTTACCACGATCCAGGATTAATCCCTGATCTTCAATCTGCTTGCCATCCGAAAGGATCACTGCTTTTTCAACAGCGTGTTGTAACTCCCTTACATTACCAGGCCAGCTGTAAGATGCCATTTTTTTCATTAGTCCAGGCTCAATATTAAGTCCTTTCTTGCTGTATTTGTGACTATATAATTTCAGGTAATGCCTGGCTAATAATGGAATATCCTCCTGCCGGTCCCTCAGGGAAGGAACTCTGATCTCTACTGTATTGATCCTGTACAGCAGATCCTGCCTGAACTCAGGCTTTTCTTTATCGGCCATCGAATACAAAGGCATATTGGTGGCACATATCAACCTGGCATCTATTGATATTTCCTTATTGGAACCTACCCGTTTAATAAGCTTGCTTTGTATGGCTGTCAATAGCTTGGCCTGCAATTGAAGGGATAAGTTTCCAATCTCGTCGAGAAATATAGTACCGCCACTCGCCAGTTCGAAACTTCCGGCCCTGTCTGATTTGGCATCAGTAAAAGCCCCTTTAACATGTCCGAATAACTCGCTTTCAAATAATGTTTCTGTCAAAGATCCAAGGTCAACACGGATAAAAACTTCAGATCTTCTGGAAGACATCCTGTGGAGGGCTCTGGCAACCAGTTCTTTTCCAGTTCCATTCTCACCAAGTATTAAAACATTAGCATCTGTATCAGCTACCTTGGTAATCAGTTCGAATACCCGGTTCATAGCTGGTGAATCACCTATAATCTCAGCAAAAGGTTTGTCAATGTCTTCTGAGATACGCTCCTGAGCACCTTTTAATTTCTTCAGTGCGATTTTTGACTGTTTTAGTTCGAGGGCAGCATGAATTGTCGCAAATAATTTTTCATTTTTCCAGGGTTTAAGTAAAAAATCGGAGGCTCCCTTCTTCATAGTCTCAACGGCAAGTTTTATATCCCCGTATGCTGTGATCATGATCACTGTCACCTCCTGGTCTACCTCACGGATCTTTTTCAGCCAATAAATCCCCTCAGTCCCTTCCATATCCCCCTTCCTGAAGTTCATGTCCAGCAATATGACATCAAATTCAGAATTTCTGATCAATTCTTCGATCCCAGCAGGGTCTTCCAGGCCGGTCACTTTCCTAAATTTCTGCTTAAGAAACATGATGGCTGTATGCAGCACATCCCGGTCATCATCTACGATCAATATGTTTCCGTTAATCAACTCCATCGGCTTTTTTAGAATTCCTTTCAATATAGAAAGTGTTTAATATTTAAACAACTGATTGTATAATTATAATACAAATCTAAAAGCCACTTTTTACTCATTTATTTATAACCCATTAATATACAGTTATTTATAAACTATGGCATGGCTTTTGGCTTATGCTGAGGGAATATGGAAACAAATAAATATTTATACTCATGATCGAAACCAAAAAACTTAAGAAAATTTTTCAGACTGATGAAGTGGAAACCACGGCTTTAAATGATATCAGCTTAAAAGTAGAAAAAGGTGAGTTTGTTGCAATAATGGGTCCTTCCGGATGCGGCAAGTCTACGTTATTAAATATTTTGGGACTATTAGACGGACCATCAGGGGGAGAATATGAGTTTGGAGAGAATAATGTCTCAAAATCGAACGAACGACAACGCGCAGGCATCCGCAAGGGATCCATTGGTTTTGTTTTTCAAAGCTTTAACCTGATCGACGAGCTGACGGTTTTTGAAAATATAGAGCTTCCTTTATTATATCTCAAGGTGAAGCCTGCAGATCGCAAGAAAATGGTCGATGAGGTCATGGAGCGGATGAATATTGGACACCGCAGCAGTCATTATCCACAGCAGCTATCGGGAGGCCAGCAGCAAAGGGTAGCGATCGCAAGAGCTGTGGTCAGTAATCCAGACCTTATCCTAGCCGATGAGCCTACTGGTAACCTGGATTCTGCGAACGGTGAAGAAGTAATGAATCTTCTGAAAGAATTGAACCTGGCAGGAACTACCATCATCATGGTGACCCACTCACCACACGATGCCTCTTATGCCAACAGGGTCATTAATCTTTTTGATGGAAAGGTTGTAACTGAAAAAATAAACGAAGAATTTCATATATAATAAAAATTGAAATAACCATGTTAAAAAATATATTCAAAGTAGCCCTCAGAAACTTATTCAAAGATAAGTTTTATTCATTTCTCAATATTATGGGTTTGTCAATCGGGATCGCAGCCTCTTTTCTAATCGTGCTTTACGTAGTTGATGAGCTAAGTTATGAACAATCATTTGAAGATAAGGAGAGAATTTACAGGGTTGCGACAGCAGCTAATTTCGGAGACGGGCAATTAACCAATATTGCTGCTTCTTCAGCCCCACTGGCAAGTGGATTTAAAAACCAGATCCCTGAAGTGGAATCCATTACCCGGTTTCAGCCGATTAATGTTACCATAACTCATGAAAATAAATTTTATAAGGAAAACAATGTCATGTTCGCAGACTCTACTTTTTTTGATGTTTTCAGCTACGAGGTCATTGAAGGTAATCCAAAAAGTATTCTGGTCGAACCTAATTCATTGGTACTCACAAGGCGTATGGCTATAAAATATTTCGGTGACGAAGCCCTTAAGACAGGTAAAGTTCTGGGTCAAATCCTGAAGACAGATCGTGGAGCGTTTGCTGTAACGGGTATCCTGGAAGATTTTAAAGGAAATTCTCATATTGATTTCGATATGCTGGTATCCATGTCTACAAACCAGGATGCATTGAATCCAATCTGGATCAGCATGAATTATTTTACCTATTTAAAGCTTATTCCGGGAACCGAGCCAGCAAATCTTGAAGATAAGTTCAGGGATATGATCATTCAGTATGTGGTTCCACAGGTGGTGCAATATATGAGTTTTCCGGAAACTGGGCTAACCTCGGAGGAGGTAGATCAGAATTTTAAGTTCTACCTTCAGCCGCTTACCGACATCTATCTTAAATCCAATTTATATGCTGAATTCAGTTCGAACAGCAATATCCAGTATGTTTATATATTTTCTGCCATCGCCATATTCATTATTGTTATCGCATGCATAAATTTCATGAATCTCGCTACGGCAAGATCTGCCAAGCGGGCAAAGGAAGTTGGGATCAGAAAAACACTTGGATCTCCATCGAGTAGGATAACCAGCCAGTTCATGCTGGAATCCTTTATTTTTGTTTTTATCGCCATGCTGATTGCACTTGGTTTGACAGAAGCATTCAGAATACCTTTCAATACACTGGCAGGGAAAACCTTATCCTTTAATATATTCCAGAATCCCTGGATCTTATATATGGTTATCGGGTTTACTCTCGTCATCGGATTACTGGCCGGCAGCTATCCCGCCTTTTATCTTACTAGATTTAAACCTGTTGACGTTTTAAAAGGATCAGTCACTAGTGGCAAGAAAAACTCTACATTCAGAAGTATTCTGGTTGTACTTCAGTTCATAATTTCTATTGGCTTGATTGTCAGTACACTTCTTGTGTTCAAGCAAATGAATTATATACAGAACAGAAACCTTGGATTCGATAAGGAAAATGTGATCGTTATTAAAAATGCATCAAGGATTGGAGAAATGGCCCAGCCATTTAAGCAAATACTGGAGAGTCAGAGTGAAGTTATAACAGCAAGTTTTGCTACCCATGTTCCATCCCAGACTTATTGGTCAACAGCCTATAAAACAGAGGATGATGAGGCTACAGATCATATCCTGTTTTACGGGTTTTCAGATTTTGAATATGATGACCTTATGAACTTCAAGATGAAACAGGGCAGGTATTTTTCAAGGGATTTTCCTTCAGATTCAAGTGCCATTGTTATCAATGAGGAAGCAGCTTTTATACTCGGGCTAAACGGTAACGATTGCAAGGATGCTATCGGAAAGAAGCTTGAAACGTTGAATTTCGATGGTGCCAGGATCAAAATAGAAATAATAGGAGTAATTGAAAATTATAATTTCAAGAGCCTGCACAGTCCCGTGGAAGGATTGGCTATTCGTCTTGGAAGTTTTGGAGACAACTTGGCTATAAGGATCCATCCGGGAAACCACAGGGAGACCCTGGCCAAATTTGAACAGCTTTGGAAAGAAAATATCCCCAATTTGCCATTTGAATATTCATTCCTGGATGAGGATTATGAGCAGATGTTTGTGAAGGAGGCCAGGATGAGTAGTATTTTTACTATATTCTCAGTTTTAGCCATCCTGATCGCCTGTATGGGATTGTTTGGACTGGCAGCCTACACCGCCGAACAGCGCACAAAGGAGATCGGTATAAGGAAAGCGATGGGAGCAAGTTCTAATAACGTTGTCAGCCTGCTCACCAGGGAATTTACAAAACTTGTTATCATATCGTTTGTAATTGCCACCCCACTTTCATGGTATCTGATGAAACAATGGTTCGCTGCTTTTGCATACAGAACTTCCATGGGGGTATGGCCTTTTGTATTAGCCGGCGTAATCGCTTTGTTGATCGCCTGGTTTACCGTTAGTTATCAGTCCATCAAAGCTGCCATTGCAAATCCGGTTGATTCTCTGAGAAACGAATAGTATGATAATTCCTTTCTGATTACCCTCTCCAATACACATCTTTCGAAAGATTGGGTGTCAGGAGAGGTTTTCAGTTAAGTATATGATGCCATCACCTGGATTAAAGTTGGAAGTAATGATTTTAGGTAATTCATATTCATGATTGATTAAATGGTATGTTAATAGCAACAAGATGGTGATCCAATTATTGTAACCAAAATTGAATAGGAAACGTCAGAATAAGTAATACATTTTTATTATGTGTTTTTTCATTTACCCTTTATTTTTTACGATTTAAAATTTTTTTATAATGAATCGAAGAAAGATGCTTAAAAATTCCCTTCTGCTTACAAGTGGGATATGCATATGCCGGAATTCATTCGGGTTTGATAATCCTGCATCTACCTGTTGCTTCACCCCGGACATCGAACCGGAAAGTCTTATAAAAGGTGAACAAAGTTTTATCATTGATCTTACAAAGGCACCATCATTGGCTAAAAAAGGAAATGCCGTATATGTCGACAACCATGAAAAGGATATCAGAACGATAGTGATTAGAGTAAAAAAGAATGATTTCCTTGCTTTCTCCAGACATTGTACACATGGGAACCAGGCATTAAGCTACATACCAGAAAGAAAACTCCTTCAGTGTAATAGCTATAACCATTCCCTATTCGATCTTGATGGCAATGTATGGAAAGGACCTGCGCCGGATCCTATAAAGGTTTATCCAGTAAAAAATGATAAAAACAAACTCGAGATTTTTTATGGGTGACCCCTTAGTATAATGCATATTTTATATATTTTACTTATTTTAATTATTAATAGTTTCCCGATCCACGCCCAGAGTCAGCAGAATGATGATGCTATATGGATAAATCCGAAAGATGGGATGAAATTCGTATGGATCCCGGCAGGCAGTTTTATGGCAGAGATCCCTTATGATTCCTCGGGTACCATGGCTTACTATGAAGATAAAATTGACATTCCCAATGGGTTTTGGCTTGGTGAAACAGAAGTTACTGTCGGGCAATTTAAGAAATTCATTAAAGCCACTGGATATATTACAGATGCAGAAAAAGTAGGTCACCGGTTTACATGGAAAAATCCCGGTTTTAGACAGAAAAAAGGTCACCCGGTTGTATTTATCAGTTATCAGGATGCAAATGCGTATGCTGAATGGGCAGGAGTTGAATTACCACTTGAAATCGAGTGGCTTCATGCCAGCCAGGGTGGTGTGTCCACCAAATTCTACTGGGGAAATGAATTTGATGAAAAATATTTATGGTACAGGGGTAATTCTGTGACAGGAACTAAGCCAGTTGGTAAAAAACCTCCGAATCAATATGGGCTATATGATATTGTAGGAAATGTTTGGGAGTATGTCCAGGTTTGTGACAGTATCGTAGCCCTTAGAGGAAGTGCATGGACAAGATGTAATGAGGCACGTGGCTGGTGGGGGCCGACTTACGGTGACGTTATTTATGGAGGTATCCGTCCAAAACTATCAAAATGTATTCACACACCCTTTCAACCGTACAACCGTGATGATGATCGTGGATTCAGATGTATTAAAAGAGTTTATAAAGGATTTTCTCATAATCAGTAAAAATTCTTCAAGTTTCCAGATTATTGAATCCATTATAACAGCTCCCTGTTTTGATTTTTATTAACGATATCCTAAATTTTAAGTGATAAACGATGAAGAGAAGATTTTATGCCAATTTCAATCCGGCCGGCCAAAGTTGAAGATTATTCACACTTGATCTCTTTATATAAAGAAGTGGCGTCAAAAAGCGGTGGGATCATTCGTATAGATAATGAGATCAATTTCGATTATGTGAATATGTTCATTGAAAACAGTATGAAGAAGGGATTAAGCCTTGTAGCAGAATTTGATAGCAGAATTGTAGCTGAGATCCATGCCTATACACCTGATATATATGCTTTCCGACATATGCTATCAGACCTTACTATTGTAGTCCATCCTGAATATCAGAATCAGGGAATAGGGAAAAAACTATTCAGAAGATTTTTGGAAATAGTTCAGCGAGAATTCAGACATATCCTCAGGATTGAACTTTATGTCCGGGAGGAAAATACTCCCATCGTAAAATTTTATGAATCACTTGGATTTAAAAATGAAGGAAGGCATAAAGATAAAATCTTAAATGCCGCGGATGAGCTGGAAACACCACTGCATATGGCCTGGTTCAATCCAAACTTTCTAGGAAAGGCGACAAACCGGGGAAACCACTCACCCACAATAGATTGATCTATTCAAAAAAGGAAATGTATCTACTATTCTTCGTATATAAGTTCAAGGTCATCAATGATCAGTACGCTGCCCACAGCTCCTGCAAAATTATTCCCGTCAAAGCTTGATGATGCCACAAAAGTCAGATGTGTAGGCAGTATAAAACTTGCAGAATCTGCACGCACATACTTTCCATCCGCTGGGCGGGCATATTCCGGAACTTCCGGGGGGAGTTCACCGTATATAAAATCTACATTTATGGTTTCAGGTTCCTCAACCGGTTCATCTCCACGAAACCAAGCTGTACCCAATCGTCTTGTCCCTGAAGCATCCCTAACTTCCAGAAGGATATAAATATCACAGGCATCGCCATAAGATAAGGCGTTACCTTGTTTATCTTTATTCTCCGGACCTGGTAGGTAGATATATTGAAGATTGAAGCTGGATGGTCTTCCAGCAAAGGGTGTTCCAAAATCAATGGCTGCCTGAGGATCGGAAAGATCTATTTCATCAGGATTGAACTTCCCGGTAAATATGGAACCGGCAGAAATGGGTGTTCCGAATCCGGCAGGTATATTCCCATTGAATAAGGTCTCCATACGAGCCCCGAGATCATCATCTGTGATTTCAAGTGGAGTCGTTGGAAATAATCCCAGGATCTTGGTGCCTGGATTTCCGGTTCCCCAGATGGTGCTGGCAGGATTTTCTCCAGGTTCATAATATCCATCAGCCGTTTGATACCAGGCATTGAAATCACTGTTGGGTAACTGTGGATTCAGCGCTGCCACCTTAGCTTTTATGGACCATATAGTAAGGTTACCATCTTCAGCAGTAACTTGTATCACGGTCGGATCAGTTAAATTCAGAACATCACCAACTTTTTTATCAGATGTCGCAAAAGAAGATAGTGTTAGTGATTTGATAGTAATCTCTGTCAAATCCACACCTCCAGGTATCTCTATTGTAACGATTTTTCCTTCTGTATCAATGACTGCCTGACTGGCCTGATTGCTCACTTCAATGGATTTGATCTCCCCGAATGAAGATAATCCGAAGAAATCTTCCTCGACACATCCAAATAAGCAAGTTATTAACAATAATAAAGAGTATACGTACTTCATATTTATCTTACTTTTTTGGCACCGAAATAATATGCCAGTCCTAAGTTCAGGGATAAAAGATTAATGTTAAAATTTACGTTATGTGTAGTCACCTTGGATTCTTCAGTATCATTGGTATTTTTCTTTGAAATCTGAAGTTCATAGCCAATAAGATTATTTAATTGAATCTCAAATGAAAAGTTTTCGATAGCGAAAAAGGTAATACCCGGACTGATCCCTGCACTGAATGTGAAGTCCTCCGCGTATATCTTATTTATTTCATCCTGATTCTTGATGTCCCTTGTAACTGAGTTACCAAATCCAAAACCCAATCCAATCTCATTAAAAAAACTTAATCTCTGATTTTTAGTAAGGGGAAAGTATGTTTTAAATGTTGGCGCGATGGTTCCGATACTTTTTATACTATTTCTTTGAAGCGTATCACCATCCTGTAGGGTGGTACCACTGAATTTATCCCTTGAATAAATTAAATTACCCCCAACCAAGATATAATTTCCGATAAAATATCCTCCTTTGAAAGTAAGATCATAGCTCAGATCACTACCGTCAAGTACTTTGTCAAATAACCTGGCCTGGTTCTCCAGTTTTTGATCTTTCAAGGAAAAAGCAAATCCAAGATACCAGTTCCCCTTATTGAACGGATTGAAATCCTCCTGATAGTATTTAGACAACAGTTCATATGGATCTTTATCCCGATTTTTTTTATTTTCTTCCTGGGCCTGTGTTCCCAACGGGAAAATTCCGAAGAATATCCACAAGACACATACTATATTTCTCATTAATTTAAGTTTGAAATTATTCTTTAGAGATATCATTGAATAAGCTAATATCCGAATCTATTCAAGTAATACCAACCACTTAAACTACATGTTTCTGGCCATTCTATAGAGTTTCCGGATTATTTGACTTTTTATGCCGTTTTTTTCTTTTCTACTCAACCTGAATTAGCCAGCTACCATCTTCAAACCAGTAACTCTCCAATCCATCCAATAAACCGGCCAGTAACATAGCGTTAAAGTAATTCTGGACCATGTTAAGAAGCAAAACATCGTCCGGTGGCAGTGCCATACCTATCGGTTCAAGTGTAATGGGTTGATTTAATGTAGCAAAACCAGCATCCGGATACCTGGCCATCGTAAGAATACAAATGGGATAATCTGCAACTACCGCATCAACCTGGTCATCTGATAGTAATTTTATCGCTTCATCATAATTATTTACAAGGCTTAAGTCGGTGTTGGTAAGGAAATTATTGACAAAATCCTCACTGGTGGATCCTTTCAGAGTGGCCAGCTTCAGATTGGCCTGGTTGATCTCTTCGGAATCACTTGCCTTAGCCAGGATAGTGGATTTCGTTAGTATCGATTTTCCCGATAAGATATAAGGCCCAACAAATGCTGCTTGAAGATTCCTTTTGGGTGTCATGGTCATACCTGACATCACCAGGTCGACTTTTCCTTCTTTCAATGCTGGTAAAAGATCGGGAAATGCAATTTGTTCGATCTTTAGCTTAACGTTCATGGATTCTGCCAGGAGTTTGGCAATATCAACCTCATAGCCAATCAACTCACCACTTTTTGCTTTCATGGAAAAAGGAGGCTGGTTTCCTGACATTCCAATCCTGATTTCTCCTCTCTCGAGGATCTTGTTCAGCCTGTTCTGGGCCTGAGCTGGAATATTCAATAAGGCAAAGATAAAAATCACTGCCACTACTCTTACGAAATACTTGATGTTCATTTTGGTAAATTTTAGGTTTTAAATAAGTAACACAATATTATAGGATCATTTAGAATCATACAGATATCGAATTAAACATTTCTATGGCTTGAATGGATCTTGTTTTCAATGAAATTGCAGATCAGGTGAAACACCTTCTTAATTATATATAGAATAGCTAAATTACTTATAGGATACTGTATTATTTAAATTTTATGATTATTAATCTGTTAACATAAGAATAATTATTCATTTCATTCTTCCATGCAAAGTTTTTTCAGGTTTTCAAGGGTTTTATAAGGTCCGCTGACGATAAACATATTGACGATCCACTTAGGAATATTCCCGCCAGGATCACTAAGGAACTGGTGTATGACTTCAACTCGATCATCATCGATCTTGTTAAAGATCCATAAACCCTGAGAGATCTCAATACGAATATAATCATCGGAAACAGGCACGGAATCCGGTACAGAGGTCAGGTTAGCCTGAAAATAGGTATCATTATTCTTAACGACCACAAATTCCATGGCTACATCCCGGTCTTCAAGTGGCCAGGGTACCTTAGTTGTCATGTATTCTATTCGGGAGGAATCGCTCAAAATTCTGTAGACAGAAGCAGTTTCACAATTTTCTGTCCAACCCGGGTATGCATCTACATCCTGGATGATATCGATTAGTTTCTCCAGGCTCGTCTCAATGGTAACTTTGGAAAGATATTCAAGGATATCCTTTTCCTTGTGATCACGGGTCCAAACCCTTATCCCATTGCGGTCCTTCCGAAGTTTCCAGTCTGAACTATCCCTTACTATTCTTTCTTTGACGACATAGGCCGGGGAATCAATACAAGCAATCAGTAATAAGAGCAATATGAATGTTAACTGATATTTCAATCTAAAATTCTTTATTCCAATACATTGATTTCTCCGTGAATTGCAGTGACCACTCCGGATTTAGTAAAGATTTCTGCATTCAGGGTCTGTTTACCAGACTGATCCGCCAAAATGTTAAAATTAAATGGAGGTTCTGTCCTGGTTTCAGTCTTATCAAAACCCTGGTATAAGGTAATTGTTTCAATTTGTTCAGGGTTACTGGCATTGATTTGCGCTGTAACAACGCTGCCTGAATTAACATCCAGTGTTCTCCGATCATTAACCCCATACAAAAAATCGGCCGTAGCGGCAGATTGTTCAAACGTTTCCTCATTTCCATTTTCTGATGAAAGGATCAAAGTAATATTCTTAAGTACCCTGTTATCGGTGTCTTCAGCGATCCTGTGCACGACCAGTTTTCTTAGTATATCAAATCCCCTGGATCCTTTACCCAATTCCTTCAACTCGATATGAAGAACCTGACGCCCTGCAGGCAGGAATAAAGTTTCCGAAAGAGCTGATTCAATGTCCTGAATGAACAGCGACGCAGTATCATGTTCAGTATAAATCCAGAATTCTGATCCGAGATCTTCTTCCTGGCAGGTATAACCCAATTCAACCTGGTAAACACCTTTTTCTTTTACATCAAGTTCATAATTAACCCCGCTATTATTTGATGTCCAGTTATCAATTCTGAACCCAACCTGCCTTTTTTCAGACAGGGAACCCCACACATCCCTTAATCCATCCAGGTTGATAGGAGAATTGGGTTCCTCCCAGTTGCCTACTTCATAAATGGCTTGTCCAAAGGCACGGCCATTTTTCAAAACGGTATCATACCAGTTTTCTATTTCAATAATCAACTGGGCCGACATATTCACATCTCTTGCAACGATATTCTCAGATTCCATGGGGTCCGCATCCAGATCATATAGTTCATAATATACCGAATCAGCTCCCCCATATAAAGCATTATTCCCACGTACCAGTTTATAATTTTTATAATGAACCGCAATATGGTGCATTTGAGGCTTTTCTATATTTATCTCTGACCTGGGTCTCAGGTAAAAATTGGAGTTATCATAATATTTTCTTTCTTCCCAGTCATCAGGTGGATTACCATTGATTATCGGCCAGATGCTTCGTCCATGAACAGGTAAGATATTATTTGGATATTCAATGTTACATATATCAAGTATAGTAGGGAATATATCGATCACACCGGAAAGGTGTTTGTAATCCTTCCCAGCCCGGATCTTGTTCTTCCACTGAAAATAAAATGGGGTCAGTGAACCGCCCTGCCAGATGCTGCCTTTCCCACCACGATGCTCAACAGCCCAGCCCCGTTTTCTTTCAGCCTTTTCTTCATCATTCATCCTTCGGCCCCTGTACGTCAGATCAAATCCCGGGGAAGGACCGTCATCATTCAGGAACATCACAACCGTGTTTTCGTCAAGACCGAGTTCTTCAACAACATCCAGGATCTTTCCAATATTATCGTCCAGTACTTCAATCATACCGTATAACCTGGCAACATGATCCGTATAGCCTGCCGCCTTATATTTCTGAAAAACATCCGGCGGGCAATTATAGGGTTCATGTATCGATTGGAATGGCACATAGGCGAAAAAAGGATTATCCTTGTTTTCAACAATGAATTTGACAACCTGTTCTCCAATTACATCAGTAATCGGACCTTCAACATTTATCAGCTTATTATTATAAATCACCTGGGTATCAAAATACTGGTATAATTTGGAATGAATGCCCACGTCAAATCCACGGTTCCAGGAAAAATATGGCCATGTTTTTCCGCTGTGCCATTTCCCAAAAGCACCTGTCACATAACCATTTTCTTTAAGGATATCAGCAATGGTTGTTTCATCCCTTAAAATAAAATCCCTTCCGGCATGTACTCCCCACACTCCTGTTTCCAGATGATACCGCCCTGTCAGAAGGCTGGCCCGGGTAGGTGCACATGCAGCGCCACTCTGATAGAAATTCGTAAAACGTACACCGTTTTTGGCAATTCGGTCAATACCAGGAGTCTGGATCTGTGTATTTCCTTCATAGCTTATGTCAGCGTAACCAAAATCATCAATCAAAAAGAGAATAATATTTGGTTTTTCAGGATCTTTCTCAATTTGGCAACGTTGTAATACAATTGGAATAAATAGAATTAATAGAATAAATCTGAATTTAGCCATAATAAGAATTGATGTACTTTGAACGATCTGAAGATAAAAAAAAATATTAGGAAATTTAAGAATACGCACTAATCGTTAAGGATCAAAATGAAATTTGTTAACGGGCCATACATGATATGATACTGGTCTGCAATACTTTTTTTTATTATATTGATCGCATGGCGTTTAGTTCCCGTAGTTCCAAATCGATAATCTTACTTTTTGTATTCTCACTCACGCTCTTTATGGAATGCAAGGGGCCAAAAAGTCTTATCAATGACACGGTTTATGACCTTGATTGCCCCCAGGTTATTAATTACGGTCCGTCAAATACTGACCCTATAGAAAATATTGCTTTTGATACTTTATTAATGGATAATTACTCGTACAGCAGTCTGGTAATAGCTAATGCCTATGGATTGATTGATGATCTGACAATACTGGAAAAACTCAAAGATTCCGATCTGAATTCTGAATCCTCGGACAACTTGCGGATCACCATCCTCGAAAAGGAAAAAGAAATTGACAAGATCCTGGATATGGCGTTCCTGGAACTGGAATCATATGAGAGTTTTATTGAATGCAATATATTAAACCTGGTCAGACTCAATAATCTGCTGACAGAATCAAACAATAAGATCAGAAGCAATTACACGAATGCAGCCATAATTGTTGGCCTGGCCTCAGCTGCGATGGTTGGTGGCATAATTCTTTCAAGTAATGATGATCTAAAGGATGGAGATGCTGTGGAATGGATAGGTATTGGGGGAGCAGTAGTGGCCGCTTACCTGGCTGTGTATTCAGAAAGAATCGAAAAAAGAGTGGAGATAGAATTAAAAAAGAACTTGATATACCCGATTTTGACTGGGGAAAATGACAATGCAGTATATTCAGACCGGTACTGGTATCTCCTGAATCACGATCATTTCTCCGATTCATTGGACACGACGATCCGGGAATTTATTGTGAATACCTGGGAATCTTCAGACGGACTGCTGGGTTCAGAAAAAAACAGGTCGTATTTACCAATCCTCCTTGCCAACGAGGCAGCTTATACAGAAGAACAATTAATGCTCAGGATCGACCTGCTCGAAGAACTAAAGATCGGGATAGACCATTTTTCAAGATCTTTATATGTGCTTAATTTTGAGATCGACTAAACCATACTATTTTGTTTGACAAGATATTCAGATAATAAATTATTCGTAGCTTAAGCCTATAGAAATTGATATTTTTATATAATTTAATACATATTAAAAAACTTTTCCCTTTATATTCATAATAGACCAAAACCATGGCAAAGAAGACATCCACCAGACCTGTTATTAAAGTTGAAGATGACCGTACAGGGTTTGAAATTCCCACCTTGAAAAGGGCTTTTCTGGATAATTTATATTATCTCCAGGGTAGAATTCCGGAAGTGGCTACTAAAAATGATTATTACATGGCCCTGGCCTATACCATAAGGGACAGACTCTTGCATAGATGGCTCAATACGAGCAAAGTGTATATAGAAAAAAATGCAAAATCAGTATCATACTTGTCTGCTGAATTCCTGGTGGGGCCCCATCTTGGAAATAATCTGATCAACCTGGGGTTATATGAAAAGATTGATAAAGCAATGAGTGAACTTGGGCTTAATCTGAACGATCTGCTGGACCAGGAAGAAGAACCTGGACTTGGTAATGGGGGGCTGGGTAGGCTGGCTGCCTGTTTCCTGGATTCTTTAGCGACGCTGGACATACCGGCCACGGGGTATGGCATAAGGTATGAGTTCGGCATCTTCGATCAAAAGATCAAAAATGGCTGGCAGGTCGAAGTCACAGATAAATGGCTGAGAAATGGCAATCCCTGGGAAATTCCAAGACTTGAAATTGCCCAGCATGTAAAATTCGGCGGACAGACTGAGATCGTCTACGATAAAGATGGTAGTTTCAGGGTCTTCTGGTTGCCTGATAAGATAATTAAGGCGGTACCCTATGACACTCCGGTATTAGGCTACGAAACAAACACCGCTGCTATTCTCCGGCTTTGGAAAGCGGAAGCCTACGAGGCATTTGATTTCCAGAGTTTTAATGAGGGAGATTATTATGGAGCAGTAGATGAGAAGGTGATATCCGAAAATATCTCTAAAGTGCTATATCCCAATGATGAACAGATCAAGGGCAAACAATTACGACTTGAACAACAATATTTTTTTACATCTGCTTCATTAAAGGACATTCTTCGCTTGCATGAGCTGAGCGGGAATTCCCTTGATAATCTGTATGAGAAAAACGCCATTCAACTTAATGATACCCATCCGGCCATAGCCGTGGCAGAAATGATGCACTTACTCGTGGATATCCATCGATTGGAATGGGCTAAAGCATGGGATATCACCTGTAAAACCATCAGTTATACCAATCATACGCTTCTGCCGGAAGCACTTGAAAAATGGTCAATGGGCTTGTTTGCCTATCTTCTACCCAGGCACCTTGAGATCATACTGGAGATCAACTATCATTTTCTCACCGAGGTACGTGCGAAATTCCCGGGAGATGAAGCCAGGGTAAAAAGAATGTCTATTATCGATGAATCCGGAGAAAAATATATCCGGATGGCACATTTAGCAGTGGTTGGGAGTCATGCAGTTAATGGAGTAGCTGCACTGCATACCGATCTGCTGACCAAAGGAATTATGAAAGACTTCTACGAACTCTGGCCCGAGAAATTCAGCAATAAGACCAATGGTGTAACACCCAGGCGCTGGATCGTACTGAAGAATAAGCCATTGACGGCTTTGATCACAAAAAAGATCGGCAAGAAATGGATAAAGGACCTCGCTGAACTTAGAAAACTCGAAGATTTTGCGGATAATAAAAATTTTCACAAAGAATGGAAAAAATGTAAGCAAGCTATGAAGCAGGAGTTGGCGGATTACATTCAAGTTAATTTAAAGATGAAGGTCAATCCGGACTCAATTTTTGATATTATTGTTAAGCGGATCCATGAATATAAACGCCAGCACCTGAAGGTACTTCATATAATAACGCTTTATAACCGGATAAAGGCAAATCCTGATATCGATATTATTCCCAGAACATTTCTTTTCGGCGGAAAAGCCGCTCCCGGATATTATATGGCCAAACTCATCATCAAATTGATAAATTCTGTTGGGGAGATTGTAAATAATGATCCGGATGTTGATGGCCGGCTAAAAGTTGTTTTTCTCCCTGATTTCAATGTAAAAAACAGCCAGCGGGTTTATCCGGCAGCGGACCTGTCAGAACAGATATCCATGGCAGGAAAGGAAGCCTCAGGTACCGGAAACATGAAGTTCACTATGAATGGCGCTTTGACCATAGGTACCCTGGATGGAGCCAATATCGAGATAAGAGAGGAAGTAGGAGAAGACAACTTCTTCCTGTTTGGTTTGAAAGCCGAAGAAGTTCAAAATCTCAAAGCACAAGGATACAACCCCTATCAGTTTTATAAATCCAATCCGGAATTGAAAAAAGTGATTGACATGATTTCCTCCGGATACTTTTCAAGGGAAAACCGGGAGCTGTTCCAGCCGCTCGTGGATTCGCTGATCTTCCATGACGAATATATGCTTCTTGCTGACTACCAATCCTATATTGAATGCCAGGATGAAGTGGATAAAACGTATCTGGACCAGGAAAAATGGACTAAGATGTCGATTCTCAATGTAGCCAGAAGTGGAAAATTCTCCAGCGACCGGACCATATGTGAATATTGCAACGACATCTGGAAAGTTGAACCTTTGAAAGTGAAACTGCCGGAATATCATCCGGCGGATTCAGAAAAAGTTAAACTGGAGTTTAAGGACTGGAAACTTTTGTAGTAGAATGTAATCTCGGAGAACACCTTTCATAGCCTTAAATAGTGATTTACAGATAAGGGAACTTTTATGGCGAACTGGATGATTATAGTATTAAGGACATAGATTATTATTTATCCAGATGACATACCAAAAGTATCCGTGGCATTATGTAATCATAGCTAACCTGTTAAGCATTATGATCTATTCGCTGGGGGTATTGATCATTCTTCATGCCAATTTGTTACTTGCAGGCCTTTACATCATTTATATAATTATCATTGAGATCAGACTGCTTAAATTTCATTGCCCCAATTGCTATTATTATGGTAAGATATGTGCTTTCGGCAAGGGCAAGATAAGCAGTCTTATATTTAAGAAAGGGAATCCTGACAAATTCATATGCAGATCATTTACTGTGAAAGATCTGATCCCTGATATGCTTGTATTTGCCTTCCCGGCAATTACAGGGATAATATTATTGATCATAGACTTCCAATGGAATATTCTCATATCTATTACCGGGTTGATCATATTGAATTTTTCAGGCAATGCCTACGTAAGAGGACAAATTGCTTGTAAACACTGCAGGCAAAAAGACCTTGGCTGCCCGGCTTTGGACTTCTTTAAACCCGCTGATCGATAATATGGATATTTTTATTTTCAAGGTATTCCAGGGACCTGATATTTATTCCCTTTTTTCTCATCCTGTTGCATCATGGCGGTGTAACCCACAATGTCTGTAAACATGATGGCCATCGGTTCTCTTCTTTTTTCAGATATGGCTCCGGTGGTTTTTTCAAGATTGCTAAGATTTTAGCCGGGCAATTTAATATGTTTTTTAAATACATCCATATATAAATGTGCTTTGATTCTGCGTTAATAAGCTGCAAAATAAGACCTTCAGGAGTAATTCAATAAATACATCTGTGACTCATCTGAGGAGGCCAAACTCTTTCAAATTAAGCAGTGAAATCAGCCAAAAGGCACTATATTTGACTATACTATTCTTAACCTTATATTTTTTAATTTATGAAGAACATTCCTGTTTTATGTGTTGCCGGGACATCCCTGGCACAGGCCTATGAATCCGCTTTGATCAGGCTATATAATGAAGGTACAAGGTTTAAGACTCAATATGATAAACCAGGTGACCCTCTAAGTATCGACTGTACGATGAATATCACCATTGAACAGCCGGAAACTGATCCGATGATCCATCATGCATTCCCGGGCGGGATCGAAGACCTGAAGGAGTATGTTCTGGAATTAAAAGGATTCAAAGATCACTGGGTTAAAAATATGAATGATCCCAAGGATACGCGATGGGAATATACCTATCATGGACGCCTCGCAGAATATGGTAGCTGGAAAGAAATGCTTGACGGGAAAGAAAGTAAAAGTGTGGATGTGGGTTTTAAAATTAACCAGATAGAGCATGTCATCCAGAAACTGGTAGATCAACCCTTCACCCGCCAGGCTCAGATGATCACCTGGATGCCTAATATGGACGTAAAGGTCTATGACCCACCCTGCCTGCAATCCTTGTGGTACCGGATTCTTGAAGATGAGGAAGGAATTCAATGGCTCAACTGCAATATCCGCTTCCGAAGTAACGATGCCTGGGGTGCCAGCTTTATGAATATGTTTGGCTTTATTCAGTTCAATAAAGAGATCATTGCCGCTGAGGTAGAAAAGAGAAGTGGTAAAACTGTAAAACTTGGCAGATTAAACTGGCAGGCTGATTCATACCACATTTATGGAAAAGACATCAAACAGGCGAAAGAAATGCTGTTCGACCGGGTGGAGAAAATGGATTTCGATAACAGGGTTTTTAATTTCAATGATCCCTTTATACGGGATATGTATGATAGTGCCGAATCAATGGTGATAAATAAGATTGAGGAGTTCGACAAATCACACTGATAGCAATATGTCATTATATCACTAAAATAAAGAATTTACCTGGCCAGAGGATCTCTAAATCTTGGATCAAGCTTCAGGATCAGGTTATCAATCCGCTATGCCTGTATAAATCATCCCAATGAGACCAAATTAATAACTAATTTGATTGACGCCCTCCTATATTTTTCGTATTTTATATATGAACATGTTTTAGATTTTGGATCATTCTGATGTCATCGAAGAAGGTGTTACTAATTCTTCGAAACAAACATTGGGATAATTAATTTAAAAGTTCAAGTTTTAAAATTCTATAGGATATTATGGTAAAATCAAAACAAAGTAAAAAGACAAAAAGTCTCAGTACAATATTTAATGACATCAAAACATATGTCTCTGAGGGAACAAAATCATTGGGTGAAATGTCGGCTGAGTTGTTTGAAGAAGTAAAAGATAAAGCCGAGGAACTCTATGAAGCAGGTTATGAGAAATTTGTTCAGGCCTCCGGAGTTGTCCAGGATTATATTGACAGATATCAAAGCAACAAAGAAATCAAAGATCTCTCAGAAGAAAAAATAATGCTTTTAGCCAACTTGGGAGACAAATTGTTCCATGAATATAAAAAGAATGACAGGATTTCAAAGCGTTTCCTCAGTACCAAGAAGATGAACACGTTGTTTTCAAATATTGAATCTGTAGATAAGAAAATACTTCAGTTAGGTAGGGAACTGGATAAAAACAAATAATTAATATATTATGATTAAGTTTTTAAAGGTAATTCAAGCTTTGCTTGTTGTAATTTACATTCTGGTAAATATATATCTTATGGTATTTAACTGGGGAGTATATACTGAATCAACGGAGTTGAATTATGGTTTTGGCTCCTTCAGCGCTCCACTGTTTCTGGTAGTGGAATCTGTTGGATTGATCATAATTTTCTTATTGTGGTTCACTATATATTCGAAAGACCTTAGGTATGAAATAAGTAAATTAAAAAAAGAAGGGAATAAAGTTAAGGTTTCCTCTGAGAGCAGTTCGGGTGAACAGAAAGAATTTGATAAGAATATTAATCAGCAGATTATTCAATTGCAGAAACGGATGGGCGAGTTGACCGAACTTTTAAAGAATTCCCAAAATCATAAGTCTGATATACCCAAAGAACATTCCCCATGAAGGAATAAAAACATTTTAATTTAGATTATCCTGTTACTATAATGCAATAGGGGATTGTTTCCTTAGGATAAAACTTAATTCTAGACAGGTTTTATCATGATTGATCAAAGAAATTGACTTTATTTACATGATAAAAATATATGCTGGCGGTATCAAACCAATAAGGAAATTAAATTGCTGGGAAAATTTCTTGAATGATCATTTTAACAAATACGGATAACAGGATAAATTGTAAAGGTTTTCAGCATATCAAAAACAATGTATCCTTAGGATAATTATCCTTACTTTTTAAATTATTTAGATGAGAAACAGTGGTCAAAAAATCAGATTAGGAGTCTTCCTTGTAATTAGCAGTAGCATCTTACTTTTTACAATTATCTTTTTCACATCACGGAAATTTTTCGAGAAAGAAGATACATATTTTGTAGCTTATGAAAACATCTCGGTAAGCGGGCTGGAAGTAGGAAGTACGGTTAAATATTTAGGAATTAGTGTTGGAACCATACGGGATATTGTTATTGATCCTGAAAATGTAGCCAGCGTTATCGTTGAACTTTCATTGAAGCCTGCTACCCCGATAAAGGAAGATGCTGAGGCGGACATCACCTCCCTGGGCATTACAGGACTGAAAGCCATTGAGATTAGAGGAGGGAGTAACGAGGCTGCTTTTTTAGAACCCGGATCCTACATAAAACCCGGGTCTTCCATAACCGAAGAAATTACAGGCAAAGCTGAGATCATTGCAGAGAAGGTTGAGAAAGTTCTGAATAATTTACAAATCTTTACCGAGCCTGAAAACCTCAATAAAATTACCGAACTGACCGAAACTATATCCACCCTGGCTCAGCATGCAGATGCTGCCGTTTTGAAAATTGATACCGTAATTTCTGAAAATCGTGATGATTTAAAACAAACCGTCTCCAGTTTTAAAGGCATCACTGACCGGTTGGATCAATCAAGTGTCATGTTGCTCGCTACAATTACCAGGATACAACAAACCGTGGAAAGTGATACGCTGGATCAAATACTTGGTAATGTCAGAGATGTGTCGGTTGCACTTAAAGAAGCAGATGTAAATGCACTGATTGAAAATATAACCACCCTCGCCATTCAGACGCAGGATTTACTCAAGAAGGTGGACAGTGATCTTGATCAGAGCAGCCAGGATTTCTCTGAAAGCCTGAAACTGCTTAAAATGACATTGGAAAATCTGCTCGAGACTTCCAGGAAAATTAATGATAATCCTTCTATTTTAATAAGGGGGGTAAACCAGAAGAATATACCGGATGATGATCTTAAAGATTAGATTATGAATAGAACAATCATTTTTATATTTCCACTACTGGCCTTTTTAGCGTCCTGTGGAGGGCAGAAAGTTGTAGCTACAAAATACTACGTAGTTGAAATTCCAATGGATAGTGTGCTGGCAGAAAACAAGGACCTTAAGCCTATAACGGATAAAAATTGTGAGATCTCAGATGTGGATATCAATCCCGCCTACGCAACCATGCAAATTGCCAACAGAAGCAGCTCCAGAGCGCTGACCTATTATTCCCACCATCATTGGGCAATACGCCCATCGGTATCTTTCTCCAGAATAATTTTGGACTATTTCATTCACTTACCGGTTTTTAATAATGTTTCTGACCGGTTCTGGAGAATTCAACCTGAATATATACTGGAAACTACAATCTATCACCTTGAGGTTATCCAGGATAAAAACACATTTTCAGCACATTTGAATCTTGAATTCCGCTTAAAAGATACAAATAATGATAATTATGTAATTCAACACAGAGCGGATCGGCATATGGCACTTGAGAATAATGATTTGAATTTATTTGCCACGAGCATTGGAGAGATTTTTTTCCAGGAATTACAGGAATTATCCGGGAAGGTACGATCAACTATTAAATAATCATGCCAGCCTGTTTGTGCATTTTGTTGAGTTGAATGAATGAAAAATCAAAAAATCGATAATATCCTTAAAAAGTACAGCAGCAACTTTCACCTTGAAGGAAACATACTTTACTTGAAGGGTTCACTTTTGTTAAGTGATGTAGATCGATGGATGCCGTACATTTATCCATTATTAAAGGATATCCCTGAACAAAATTTCAAGATTGACCTGAATGATCTGGTCAAAATTGACAGTGCAGGTGTAGCTGCTTTGTTTCAGCTAAAAGATGACCTGATTGCAAATCACAAGGAAGTTAAAATCTTGGGAGGAAATGCTTCAATACGAAAAAAACTCAATTTATTTTCACTTGAACAAGTCGATTCATCCGCTAAACATAAAAAGATATCATTTTTCGAGTTCGTGGGTGATTCTTTCCTGACTTTTATTCAAGATTATATCGCTAATTATTTTAAGCTTGCCGCAGATGTTATTTTTTGGACAGTCGCTGATATTTTCAAACCTCAGGAACACAGAAAGGGAGAATTTTACAATCAGGCAGTCCATATTGGCGTAAATGCCGTGTATATAGTTTGCATGTTGTCCTTTATCATTGGCCTGGTGATCGCTTTGCAATCAGCTGCCCAGTTAAGAAATTTTGGAGCGAATATATATATTGTCGATTTGATCGTTATTTCAATGATGCGTGAAATGGGGCCCCTGATTACTGCAATCCTGGTAGCGGGGAGAAGCGGATCGGCGATAGCAGCGGAGATCGCAACTATGAAAGTAACCTCTGAACTGGACGCCATTAAAACAATGGCCTTAAACCCTATCCGGTTTGTGATTGTACCAAAAATGCAGGGAAGTGTGGCTACAATGCCTTTTTTAACAATTTTAGCAAACGTTATGGGTATACTTGGTGGTATGCTGATTGCCTATCTGTATCTTGATATCACCCCTGAGGTATTCTTCAACAGGATGGAAGAATCCCTGTATAATAGAGACATTATGATTGGAATTTTAAAAAGTGTGGTCTTTGCCGTACTCATTGTTCTTACTGGCAGTTTTTTTGGACTGAGCGTAAAACAAGGTGCAGAAGGGGTAGGAAAAGTTACAACCCTGGCGGTTGTGATAGCCATCTCCATTGTAATAATCGCCGATAGTATCATTGGTATAATATTTTACTGATCAAAAGAATGGCACAAAAGAAAATTGTTGAAGTAAAAGGCTTATCTGCAACTTTTGGTGACCGCAGGATTCTGCAGGATGTGACTTTTGATGCCTACGAGGGTGAGGTCACGGTGATTCTGGGTGAAAGCGGCTCGGGTAAGACTTCAATATTGAAACATTTATTAGGCCTGTATGACATACAGGAAGGTTATGTATCGGTTCTTAATAAAAACATCGCAGACCTGAGTGAAGAGGAGCAGAAACAACTCTACCTCATGATGGGTGTATTTTACCAGAATGGAGGATTGCTGAATTCATTGACTGTAGGAGAAAATGTGTCATTGCCCCTTGAACAACATACTAAACTCAATAGTAAGATTATAAAAAGGATCGTATTAACAAAGCTCCAGTTGGTGAACCTGGAGAATGTATATGATTTATATCCGTCACAATTAAGTGGAGGTATGTTAAAAAGAGCGGCATTGGCGAGGGCAATGGTAATGGATCCTGTACTCCTGTTTTGTGACGAACCTGGTGCCGGTCTCGATCCTGTTTCCCTTGCGTCATTGGATAAACTGATATTAAATCTCAGAGATCAGTTGGGTATGTCAATAGTTATCATCACCCATGAAGTATCCAGTATACTTAGAATAGCGGACAGGATAGTATATATTGATGAAGGTAGAATTATATTTAAAGGAAAACTGAAGGAAGCCCTCGAAAACAAAAACAAGGAGGTTCATGATTTCTTTCACATAGGATAGGAGATGTTTTTCTTAGTAGATCCTTTAATGAAATTAACATTCTATCAAAATATCCGATCGATATACAGCAGGGTCTTTTACTGATTATCGTAATACCTTCGGATCAGGATTATTCCCTGAAACCTGTAGCAATTTCAGCTACTCTTTTACCCAGTTTGAATCCCTTTTGCTGAAAATGAGTATCGATCTCAAGTTCTTCAGATTCAGAGCCAAACGGGTGTTCTCCAGTTACAGCCGAAGCTCCGAATGGCTGGTCCCAGGATGGTCCCCCAACAATGATCATATTAAAAACCAGCATTGTATGAATGAGGTTCATCTGTGCAAGTTCTTCACCAGCTGATATTCCCCCTCCCGTAACGAACACGGCACCTATTTTATCCTTGAGGACCTGTCCTTCAAACGGCCATGTTCTTATAAATTCCTGTACACGTGCAGCAACATTTGCACTATGAACTGGACTACCCAGAACAATGGCATCAGCCCATAGTAAATCATCTGTTGATGTCTTATCTATGGTTAACAACCTGATTTCTGCACCGTCAATTTCCTTTGCTCCTTCTGCCACTGACTCCGCCAGCATCGCAGTATGTCCTGACTCGCTGTAATAGGTTATCAGAATTTTTTGTGCATAAGTATTCAACGTTAATAGAAGAAGTGGTAGCAGAAGCTTCATTTTTTTAGACGATAAATTCTTCATTATTGACAGCTATAGATTTTCAAATTTGCTAGAATATAAACACTTGCCCACATCTACTGGGCTACCTGAAGGTAATAAATCATTAACAAAATAATTAAAACCAGGCCATTAAAAATTGATTTATACTATTTAGAAAGACGGAAAGAAACAAAAATCAGGATCAGCATAAGTATTCCTGAGATAACATATATCATGGGAAAGGTTATAATTGTCCATAACTCGGCTGCAATACCAGTCAGGTAATTAATAATGATATTACCAATCAAGGCAATAGAGAATACAACTCCGAAGGCGGTGCCTGTCCAGGATGGAAAGCGGTCTCCTACCATACCCAGGACAACAGGGAATCCGGCAGCCAAACCAAAACCAATACATAATAGTCCTGCTGTGTAAATACTGGCATTACCTGCAACCAATGTAAGTGTGCCTCCAAAAAGGGCAAGGATAACAGAAGAAACCAAAACGGTTCTAGCTGAAATTACTTTTAGAAGCAGACCTATGACAAGTCGGGCGATAGTAAATATACCTCCATACATGGTCAATGCTATTAATGCCTTCTGTTCATCCACCCTGATCACCTCGATCAGATAGGAAGTGGTCCAGTTATTGGTCAATCCTTCCATCCCGGATTGGAAAAAGAGAATAAATCCGAAAAGAAGTAATACTTTGTTTTTTGCCAGTTGGAAGAATTGTCTCATTGCTATAGACTGGGCCTGTTTTGGCTTGGGAAAGGTTAACGCAAGGTTCAGAACAAGTGCGGCTATCATGGCCAATCCAATTCCAGCTACAATATCATTCGTTTCATGCCTCGATGAAAGAAAACTGATAATGAATGGCATTCCCAGGGCTCCTACCCCAAAAAATACGCCGAAAAGGCTCAGGTTTGCCCCTTTATTTTCACCATGATCTTCACTGATATCCGAAACCAGGGCACTTGTAGCGCCGTTGATCATACCCCCACCCCACCCGATCAGGAAAAATGCCAGACCAAGGAAGAAAAAAGAATCTGCGAAAGCTATTAATTCAAATCCAATAATATTCAGTAAAATAGATAGACTTAAAAGGTTTTTATAAGAATATTTATCGACTACTGGACCGAATACCAGTGAACCTGTGAGTATGCCCAAAGGTAACAAGGATGCTAATGTCCCTTTTGACAAGTCATCCAGGGCAAATTTTTCAGTCAGAAAAGGTAAAATAGATCCCAAACTTATCACCCCGATCCCGAAAACCAGGATGTCTACGCAAGCTGCTGCAAACACTAACTTTTTATTGTACATGGAAGAAGGCTAATTTAATTCAGGGCTAAATTTAGAAAATCCCGATAAAGAATTAGTCATTTGAGATTGTATTGTTAAACATCGGGCTGAAAATTTTCGAAAAATACTTATCTTCAACCCGATGAAATTACATCTTGCAAATACATTTTTTTGCTTTTTCCTTATTTTATCCTTTGGATGTGATGACAGGAAAGTTGGTACTTCCCAATGTATTATAGATAAACACGGGGCCATTGTCCGTATGGATACAACAAAAAAAACCATTTACCTGGTATTCACAGCTCATGAGTTTGCAGATGGTTTTTCTGTTGTCCATGAAACATTATCAAAATATGACATTAAAGCTTCCTTCTTTTTCACCGGCGATTTTTATCGTGCTGATGAATTCAGGGAACTTATTCAGAGCCTGATAACCGATGGCCATTACCTTGGGGCCCATTCCGATAAGCACCTGTTGTATTGTACATGGGAGAATAGAGATTCCTTGCTTGTATCCCGCGAGGTTTTCAATAAAGATGTGCTGGATAATTATACGGAGATGGAAGAATTCGGGATTAAAAAGGAAGATGCGCTTTATTATATGCCCCCTTATGAATGGTATAACCTTGAAATCTCAAAATGGACTAGTAAGCTAGGACTTACGCTGTTTAACTTCACTGGCGGAACCTCATCAAACCAGGACTGGACATACCCTGAATTGGGAAATGCCTACATATCCTCTGATACCATCCTCAACAGGGTAATCAGGTATGAGAAGGATCATGGAATGAATGGATTCATATTTCTATCCCATATAGGTACTGATCCCAGGAGAACCGATAAGTTTTACCATAAATTAGACACGCTGATCGGATATCTTAAAGAAAAAGGATATTCTTTCAGCAAATTAGAATAATTATCTTATTTACTTTTAGCCGGATGAAACAGTATTTTTTGATCTTTACCATTGCTTTGTTGTTACTCATTCCATTCCTGGGGAATAATACATATACCCAGGAACTTCCATATAAAAGGAACCTGAGTTGGGAACATGAACGCCATTCATGGATTGCTTCCTGGATTGCTCCCGTAAATGAATCACTGAATGATTATGGCGTCTTTTTGTTTCGTAACAGCATAATTCTGGAAACAATTCCGGATAAATTTATAGTGTATGTTTCTGCTGACAACCGTTATCGTCTCTATGTAAACGGTGATTATGTAAATGCCGGACCTGCCAGGGGGAGTTTCATGTACTGGCGTTATGAAACATTGGATATATCCCCCTATCTCCAAGAAGGAGAGAACATCATTGCTGCTGAAGTAATAAATTTTGGAGAACATCGCCCGGTAGCCCAGTTCTCACATCAAACAGCCTTTATTTTACAATCAGAAGATCTTGGAGATATCTTAAATACCGGAACCGGTAACTGGAAGGTAGTTAAGGATCGATCCTATAATGTAAGACCTGTTACCCCTGAGATGACAGCTGGGAAATATTATGTAGCCGGTCCTTGTGACAGCATACAGATGGATCATCACCCCTGGGGCTGGAAACTTACCCGCTTCGATACCGGTAACTGGGCAAAGCCTCAGGTAATCCAGAAAGGAGTTGGGCGTGGATACATGCATGGAACCCCCTGGATGCTGGTTCCAAGAGAGATCCCTTTACTGGAAGAGAAAATAGAAAGAATACCTCGAATATCGAGGTTAAAAGGCATGGAGGTTGACCCTGATTTTAAATTCGGTGACAGTCCTTTGATCATTCCGGCAGGGAAAAAAGTGACGATTCTGCTTGATCAGACCCATCTTACCTTTGGTTACCCGGTTTTTAAAATTTCCGGGGGAAAGGAAAGTAAAGTAAAGGTGATCTATTCAGAAGCATTATACACAGAGAACGGAAGCAAGGGTAACCGGAACATGATAGAGGGTAAAGAAATTAATGGATATTCCGATATTATTCTACCTGACGGAGGTCCTGACAGAGTAGTTATGACTACCTGGCTTCGAACATTTCGTTTTTTACAACTGGAAATTGAGACAAAGCGTGAAGCATTGAAGATCGATGACTTTTACAATATATATACGACTTATCCTTTTGAACAGAATGGCTCATTTGAATCTGACGATCCAAAACTTACACAGATCTGGGATGTGGGATGGAGAACAGCCAGGCTTTGTGCCGGAGAGACCTACATGGATTGTCCCTATTGGGAACAATTGCAATATATTGGTGATACCAGGATTCAGTCTCTGATTTCATTATATGTATCAGGAGACGACCGATTAATGCGAAATGCTATTAAACTGGCGGACCATTCCAGGATACCAGAAGGATTGACCCTGAGCAGGGGGCCCTCCTATATAAATCAGATCATCCCGGCTTTTTCCTTATATTGGATCGCCATGGTCCATGATTATTATATGCACAGAAAGGACGATGATTTTATTGAATCCTGCCTACCAGGGATCAGGGCTGTACTTGGGTGGTTCGAAAGACGTATGGATGAAAATGGTATGTTGGGTACCCTGGAATGGTTTAATTTCTCGGACTGGACAGATGGTTTCCTTGTCGGGGCGCCTGCAGGCGTGGATGATGGTAATTCAGCATTAATATCATTGAATCTCGCCTATGCGCTGGAGAGGGCTTCGGAATTATATGATTATTTCGGTTATAATGAGGAAGCGATAAAGTATTCCGGCATGGCAGAAAACATCAAATCATCGGTTTATACCCTTTGCTGGGATAACTCCTCCGGCTTGATGGCTGATACCCCGGATAAAGAGGATTTTTCACAACATACCAATATTTTCAGTATACTGACAGATTGTGTACCTGAATCGGAACAACAAAAGCTGATGATGCAGGTATTAAATAACCAGGAGTTAATCCAGACTACGATTTACTATAAGTTTTACCTTTTTGAAGCTTTATATAAAACAGGATTGGCTAATAACTATCTCAGCATGCTGAACACCTGGGAAAACATGCTGGAAGAAGGATTGACGACTTTTGCAGAAGGAGACTATGAGGAAAGATCGGATTGTCATGCCTGGAGTTCGAGTCCCCTTTACCACTTTTTGTCGATCGTAGCAGGCATCCGGCCTGACTCACCAGGCTATAAAACTATACGCATTGAGCCGGCATTAGGACATCTCAATAAATTAGACGTAAAAGTAGCGCACCCTCAGGGTATAATAGTATTAAATCTCATTAAAAAGGGCAACAGTATACAGGGAGATATTATACTACCGGCTGATCTGGGAGGATCTTTTTATTGGGGTGATGAAAAGATCGAATTATCCGGAGGTGAAAACAAAATCAATCTCTGATTCCCTGACAAGTGGGAGGGATGTAAGATCTTGATGATTTCCTCACAGTTAAAAGCGATGTAAGATCTTCTAGATAGCCTGACAGGTAGGAGTGATTCAAGATCCGGAACCGTTTAGGGGAAATTAATGACGAAAAATTCTCCATTTCAGAGGAAGATATTCCAATAATTTGGCAGTGGCACGAATTGTGCGTTACTTTATACTTTGTTATTTAACCGTCTTTGATTTATCTGACCTTCTTTTGGGATTCCCAATAATCAACAACTTCCAAAACACTTCGGATCGATCATTATAATTCGTAATCATTTAAAACTTAAAAACACTTAAAAATGAGTGAAGCTAAAAAAGACAATGTAGTTAAGGTCCATTACACAGGAAAATTAGACAGTGGCCAGGTATTTGATTCATCCAAAGATCGTGAACCTCTTGAATTTAAAATTGGTGAAGGTAAGTTGATCCCGGGATTTGAGAAGGGTGTGGTCGGTATGAAATTGCAGGAATCAAAAACCATAAAAATTCCATTTGCCGAAGCCTATGGAGAAAAAAAAGCTGAACTGATGATTGAAGTACAAAACCAGCAACTTCCGGAAGACCTTAAACCTGAGGTAGGTATGGAATTGGTATCTAAAAGTCCCGATGGACAGGAGCAGATTGTCAAGATCGCCGAGGTAAAGGAAGCATCGATTGTGGTTGATGCCAACCATCCACTGGCTGGCCAGGACCTAACCTTTGAGATCGAGCTGGTAGACATTCAGTAATTAAAATCAGGATATTACAGAACAGTTTAATCAATTTTTGCTTTTCCTGGATCAGGAGTTGGTTTAATGCATCTACTGTAATATTAAGTACTCTTAGTTATCGAAACTAAAGTGGCTGGTCAAAATCTCACAGCCTACTCATTGATTATTGCTTTGTAGCAGAAACTGATCATTTTTCCCAGTTTATATTACTGATTTTGAAATTTATCTGTTAAATTTCATTGAGCGATATTTTTCGGAATGATATTGAATCAATGGAACTGATAAAATGGATACACGAGCACTGGGGTGTTACACCCGCGATACAGTGGAATATTATTTATTCAGCACTGGTTATCATGATCACAGCGCTTGTCCAATCCATTATCCTGAAGATCATCCATTTAAAGGTCAAGGATGTAAAGAACAAATACTATTGGGGCAATGCCATCAGGTATACCCTCTTTATTCTCGCATTCATCGTCATTGTAGCGATCTGGTTGCAGGAATTCCAGTCAGTGGCCACTTTTCTGGGATTATTAACAGCAGGTCTCGCAGTAGCCTTAAAAGATCCTATAGTTAACCTGTTTGCCTGGATCTTTATTCTGGTTCGTAAACCTTTTCAGGTAGGGGACCGCATACAGATTGGCGAGCATGCCGGGGATATTATCGATATCCGGGTTTTTCAGCTTACCTTAAATGAGATTGGAAATTGGGTTGATGCGGATCAAAGTACAGGAAGAATTATACACATTCCCAACGGCAAGGTTTTTACCGAAACACAGGCAAACTACACCCAGGGATTCAGCCACCTATGGAATGAGATTCCGGTACTGGTTACATTTGAAAGTGATTGGGAAAAGGCTAAATCAATATTAGATGAAATAATAGGAAAGCATACGGCACAATACACAGCTTCTGCCAAAAAAAATCTAATTGAAGCCTCCCGGAAATTCATGATCTTCTACAACACCCTGAGTCCGAATATTTATACCTCAGTGAAGGATAGTGGTGTATTACTAACCATAAGATATATCTGTGAACCAAGAAAAAGGAGGGCCACAGAACACGTGATTTGGGAAGATATATTAAGAGCTTTTGACCAACATGACGATATTCAATTCGCCTACCCAACACAGCGGTTTTATTATGAACAGGATGAAAACAGACCTGCGCCTGTTAAAGGTTTTGGGAATAAAAAACGTGGAGAATAATTGATTAATGATCGCTAACCGATAGTGCTACTTTTCAATATCTATATTTTTATTGTATCCTCCCGCTAGCTCATTAAATGGCATACTGATCAACAGTTCGTTATCTTCATACTGTGCTTTGATCTTTTTAATGTTTACATCAAAAGGTATGAGCACATATCCGATATTAAACGGGATTTGATCAGTTTCTGTATACAGAAAAGTATTATCTACGGATATATCATGAAACAGGAAGAGTTTGTCATTCTGAACTTCCACACGCATTTTTTCAGGATCTACACCAGGAATTCGCGCTTTAACTAGATATCTCCTATCCTGTTTCAGCATGAGGACGGTAGGTTTACTGATTCCCCCGTTTAGGGTGTTCATTACGTCCACCTTCCTGAGTATTTCTTTCGATATGTGAAAATCATTAAATCTCATGATATTCATCTTTCAACCTAGGTATTGCAATTTGCATACCAATTTTTTTAGAATCCCCCTCTATACATATAAACGGTATTTTTGATTTCTTGATTAGAAAAGACTGCATTTTTGGCAGTTGATGACATGGGCACGTCAAAACCTTATAAGATAAATCGTTGTTTGTTTTAAGATAAGTGCTTAATTTTCTTTCAAATAATCAATGTCCTATGTACACATTCTTGATATTCCTTCATTCCTGGCTGAGATGGGTCTTGCTCATCCTTGGTTTAATAGTAATAATACGGTCATATATTGGTTGGTTTGGGGATAAAAGCTATCTAAAATCTGATAATACAATGTCCATTATCCTGGTAGCCATTTTTCATATACAATTAATACTCGGGTTGTTGCTATACTTTGTCTATAGTCCTATAGTTCGGTCTGCTTTTCAGGATTTTGGCATGGCTATGAAAGATAGCCAGCTTCGGTACTGGGCGGTAGAACATATATTTATTATGATATTTTCTATATTAATTGCCCAGGTAGGAAGGATCAGGATAAAAAAAGTCCATTCAGCAGTTAATAAACATAAGAATTCTGCCATCTATTTCACCCTGGCATTTATATTGATTTTATCCAGAATTCCATGGGACCAAAGCATAAGGCTATTCAGGGGATTTGCTGAATAACCTCATCATTGCCTTACATCCAACAACTGCTCAGGATTGTTGTTTGACAGTGAACCCAAATAATCTCATCCATTTGTTAACTGGTTCATAGATGATTGCAGGCATTATCTTGTTTTATCCCGTAGTTCTCAAGGCACCAGCAATCGCATTAATAGTGAGCAACAGACTAGTGAGGGTCTCCTCTGCCCGGGCTGAATTACCTTCCTGTTTCTGATATCTCCAGGTTTTAAGCAATTCTATTTGCTTTTTATGTAGGTCTTCCATTGCGGACGCTCTTATTACGTTTGAATACCAGTGCTGTGTTCGTCGTTCACTTATCGGTTTTTCAAGAATCAGCTCAAACATCGATCTCGTCCTGGTCAACTCTTCCATGATCAGGTCCATCATGGTTTTTCTTACCCTGTTATCCGTAACCAGAGATGCATATTGCTCCATGATCTGCTCATCCGTAGCGGCGAGACTTGTATCCACGTTGGTCAGCACATACCTTATAAATGAATCATACACAACCCCCTCTTTAAACCTGTTGAATTCAGCTTTATCCGATTCCATAAGGTCATAAAACGTTTTACCTATACCATACCAGCTTGTGATATTGAACCTTGACTGGCTCCAGCTGAAAACCCAGGGTATGGCCCGGAGGTCTTCAAGGCTTCTTTTTCCTGTCCTTCTTGCCGGCCGTGATCCGATCTTACTGGACTCGATGGCATCAATGGGTGTTGCTTCACTGAAGAATGGCAGAAAGTCCTTATGCTCAATTAACTGACGGTAATAGTTTTTGCTTTCATCAGCCAGCTTATTCATAAGGTCACCAAATTCATATCCGGTCTTTTTTGATCGTTTAAATAGAAGGGTAGCAGTAGTTGTTCCGGCTTGTAACAATTCCAGGTTATAACTGGCATTGATCTTATTCGCATACTTCTGTTCTATCGTCTCTCCCTGTTCTGTAAGTCGGATATCACCTCGAATGGAATGATATGGGAGCGCCTTGATGAACCAGTGTGTCGGGCCGGCACCTCTTGATATCGAGCCACCTTTACCATGGAAAATCCTGATGCGTACACCCTCTTCCTCTCCAACGTTTGCAAGGGTGGATTGAACCTGATATAGTCCCCATTGACTGGCTAATATACCTCCGTCTTTATTGCTGTCGCTATATCCGACCATTACCTGCTGGACTAGATCCTTTTGTTTATTCTGAGCCTTCAGGTATTCCAGGCTTCTTTTCGTGTAGGGATGCTGCAGAAAAGATCTTACGATCTCAGGCCCGTTTTTCATATCCTCTATGGTTTCAAGAAGAGGTACAACCGGCAACAAACAGACAGGTCCATTTTCTGTCGTTTTTGTCAAACCAGCCTCGCGGGCTAATAAATAAACCGATAACAAGTCTGAGAGAGAACGGGTCATGCTGACTATAAGAGAACCTATCCCCTGAGTTCCGTAATGATCGATATGCTTAAGCAATACTTTATAACATGAGGTTACAGCATCCGCATGTTCGTCGAGATTCATTGCCGGGTGGGTAAACGGCCGGTTTGTTTCAAGTTCCTTGTTAATAAATTCCAATCTTTCAGACTCGCTTGCATTAAGGAACCAATCCCCATCCAGGGAAGCTCCATTCATTAACTCAGCCACGGCTTTTTCATGAAAATGGCTGTTTTGACGAATATCGAGATGGGCGAGATGAAATCCAAACGTCTCAACCAATCGGATCATCTGGTTTAAATCTGCATGGGCAATTGTAAGAGCACCGAACTTAACGAGTGATTCCTGCAGGATTAACAAATCATCTATTAATTCCCTGGCATGTACATAAGATCCAGGATGTTCATGCAGGGCCGTAGCATGCTCCCTCTGTACATCAAGTGGTAATTTTGTTATCATCAGGTTTATCATCTGGCGAAAAACCTCCCCTTTGTTCCGCTCAAAAGCTTCTCTTCCCTCTGGCCCCAATTCAATCAATAAATCGGTTATTCTCTCTCTTAATTTCCGGTTAGCATCTTCGTAATCAAGCGAGAAACTCAGATTTTTTACCAGTTTGGTAAGTTCTCTTCTGATTATTATAAACGCGTAGAGCCTTAATGAATTCAAGGTATCAGAAGTAACCTTACTGGTGACGAAAGGATGTCCGTCACGGTCGCCGCCGACCCAGTTGCCAAAAGATAATTTTGGATAATTCCTGAAATCTTTCATATATTTTGGATCAAGGCCTACTTCTTCCCAGGCAAGTGAAAGCCTTCTATCCAGGATGCCAAGTACTTCAGGGAACACATTCGTAAGATAATGCAAAACATTTCTAAGTTCAGAAGGCAGGTCAGGCTTTTCGGTAAAGATCTCACCGGTTTTCCATAACCTGTATAGTTCCAGCTTTATCTCCCTCCGTATTTCATTCTGTTCTTTTCTTGTATACATCTTATTCTCCCGTTTGACCATCATCAGATAAATATTTCGGTGATGTTCCAAAACGGTAGCTCTTTTAGCCTCAGTGGGATGTGCTGTCAATACGGGTTCAACTTTTGTTTCAGGCATAGTTCCTGCAATTTCCTTATCCGTATACCCATCTTTTATCAGATCCTGAAGGTTTTTGGCCCATAAACCATTTACACTGGCCATGGATTTCGAATCCTCCTGTTTTCTTCTGTTTTGGACGGCACCATTCACTTCTACGATATTAAGAAGCTGGAAAACCATTGAATAGAGCTGGACATGGCGGTCATTAAAGGTTTCAAGATCGATTTCACGGTTTGCACTTATCCAGGGAATGGCAGAAGCAATCGACTCCTCCCCATTTTCAATTAAGGTTTCATTGAGACACTCCAATAAAAACTGAAGGTCATGATATGGCTTGCCCAGTTTTTCCTGGACCTGTTGTAGAGCATTCATCGTTTGTTGTTTGGCAATTAAAATTCAAATCAGAAGGAAAATTACAGAATATAC
>CBDUBA010000028.1:0-42217 GCA_965365275.1 uncultured Cyclobacteriaceae bacterium
CAGCACCACCGTCGGTTGAAGTACCGCCGGAAACCGCATTATAAGTTCCTGCAAGGTCGGAAGCACAGACGATTGAAATATCCACACTTTGAGGAACTGAAGATTTCCTGATCTCTTCTCCTTCCCTTTCCTGAAGATCGAAGACAGTAAAGGTCACGCTAACTTCAGCGGCGGTCTTCGCAATTGAATTATAGGTTGCAAGTATATCACCTTTGGTCTGTCCTCTCATTTCACCCAGATTATCGATAGTAACCGACCCAAGAGGATCCCCGTTTTCATCTTCGATGGTATACGCAACCGAATCGATTCCAGCGGGACAGTCCACTACCACAATTGTGATTTGAGTGCTTTGCCCATCCAGGATAAGTTCATCAGAAGCAGTTACCGAAGATACAGCCGGTGCATCCAACAATCTTGGAGGATTGGCATCCTGATAATCATCAACACAGGATACCACGAAAAGTAAGATTCCAAATATGATGAGGATATAATTTATCTTTTTCATTTCTTTTTTTATTAATGTAAAAAACCTATTCAACTTTAGTGAGAGTCAGGGTTAACGGTTCCGCCTGATTCAAGCCACAATCCGCATCCATATTTTCAAGTATCATGAGTGTCAATTCTGAATCATCTACAGGATCATACGGGCCGGGAGGCGATTGGTTCGCCCACCTAAGACCAGTAGAACATGATAGTGCACTCATGAAATTTATCAAAACATTATCACAAATGAGCAAGAACCTGAATTCAATATCATCAAATGTAAAATATGTACAATCGAAAGTTCTTTCAATCGGGCTTAAGGCAGTAATATTTACAACCATAGGAGCAAATCTTACTGGTTCCCCAAAGAAAGGATCATCCGGACCATCTATTTGTTCCAGATAATACTCCCCGGTGTATATAGTAGGATCAATGGGACAAGCCACATAGGATGTCCAACCAACAGAAAAACTAGTCGTCAATGCACTGTTAATTATATTTGGAGTAACATTAACCACGTCCCCACCCGGTAACCTCACCGTATCCGGGAAAACCATTCCGTTTGTCAGGCTGGTTATATTGAAGAAATCAAAGCGGTCACCACCACCCATTTCTCCAACCGTAATACCGAAAAGTTCAGCCAGTTCATCTGATGTGAACGTAACATCTCGTATAGCTCCATTTGCGGCATCAAAATCAGCTTGCCTGTATACTCGAATCGGTCTTCTCGAATAATTTGAATCCTGCTGGAAGTTATAATAGGTTACACTCAGTTCCATTTCCTCGATATTTGTATTTTCAGAGAAAAGAGAAAATACGATTTTCGCATTGTCAATGTCATCAGCTTTCAAGGAGGTAAAATCCGGATCCAACTGTATTCTCATATTAGCTGCATCAACAAACTCCGGCAATCTTATTGCATCAGGATCTTCACATGATGTAATAGATAAAAAACCGATTGCGAATAAAAGTGGATATATAAATTTTTTCATTTTTCTTAAATTTTTAATTAGCATCCCAAAAAACCCTGTATGTTGCTGTTTCCTTCTGTGAAGGAGCATTAGGATTAACCTCAAGCATAGTGCTTACCCATGGAAAAGTTAGTGCATATTCCCTGGTTCTAACAGTGACATTCAGATTATCCGTGTTACCATCATGCAAAACAGGATATCCGGTCCTACGATAATCATTGTAAATATCAATTGCATATCCGAAACTGGCTATCCACTTTTGTGTTAAGATATGTTCTAATTTTCCCTCATTATCTTCAGCATCATAAAGCGCTAATACCGAATTAATGTAAGTATCAATTTCTGCTTGGGGTATTGTTGGCACACCGGCATCACCCGCCACTTCATTTACCTTATCATAAGATGCCTGCATGGCCTCTTCAAAAGCATCCCGGGCATCACCATTTGATACACCTGTAAGCGCCAATTCTGCTTCAATATATTTCCTTTGAAAATACGTTAGGATTCGTTGGGGTGTATCGCCAACACCATTAAAATTGGCAGCGCCTCCTGTTCCAGAATCGTATCTTCCTCCGCATGGGTATAGTCCAACCAATGTTTGAGAATTAGATTGATCAAATCCCTCATTCGGATCTATATTAAACGAGAACATAAAAATGGATACAAAATCCCCACTCCTGTAAGCAGTTGGATTTTCAGCAGGTTGACCGGGAGCCAATTGATTATAAAAATAATAGGGTATTCTCGGATCAGATATTCCCTGGTAAATATTTTCCGGGAAAAATGTATTAATACCTCTCATTATTTCATAAAAATACGGGCTTACATAATTGAACGCTCCTCCGGGTGTATACTCCTGAGTATAGGCTGGATTTCTATTATCCGGTGCAATATTTCCCCCATACTGGAATTCAAAATCCTCTCCTTCCCCGATAAGGTCATTCCCTGACAATAACTCATTCACTTCAGAAGCATTATCCCAAACTAATCGTGTTTGGTTATAAAGTTTCAGTTTCAAAGTTTTCGCAAATTTTCTCCATTTGACTAGTGCCGCTGATCCTCCTCCATAGAAAATATCATCATTCAATGGAGAAAGTGCAGAGGATTTCGCGAGATTAGAGATCCCTTCGTCAAGCAGATTGAAAACTTCCTGGTAAACCGCCTCATCATCATCATAGGCTGGATATGGGGCTTCAGAACCTTTATTGGCATCATAAAAGGGTACTTCCCCATAGATATCCACAAGTACACTAAACAGATATGCTTTCAGAATTTGTCCTATCCCTACATAATGCCAGGATTCACTTTCGGTGCCCTTCTCAATCATTTTCTCGATATCAGTTAAAGCCCATGGATAAATTACACGCCAAGGTGTCGTAACACCAAAATCATTCCCGTTAAACGCATAATCATTCTGGCTTGTTCCCCGCTGAACGAGATGATGGGTATATAATGCTGTATAATTTCCAAGCCCACCGGTAGATAATCCTACTGATCCGGCTACATTTACCTGAACCGATACCATCAATTGGTTCAATGGTACATCTGTTGGATTATTTGGATCTTCGTTTATGTCCAGCCATTCCGAACAGCCGGTAAAAACGATTGCAATACCAACTAAGATGGTTGTTAAAAATATTCTTATTCTTTTCATCGTTTTCAATTTTAAATTAGAAGGATACTCTTAGATTAAATGCGAACCTGCGTACCGAAGGTGTTGCTCCGTATTCAATACCTTGAGTATTCGTAGAGCCGAACTGGTTAATTTCCGGATCAAAATTTGTTGATTTAGGGAAATTGGGTGCAGAAAACCATAGATTCCTTCCTACAACAGATAGACTTAGAGCTCCAAATGGAGTTTTATCCAATAATGACTTAGGAAAATCGTATGCTAAGCTTAATTCTCTGAGTCTGAAAACGGTTGCATCATATACTACCCATTCATCTGCGCTATTAATTGCAAACGTATTCCCAAACCATAGAGTATTCACTTCTACCATGGTTTGATTAGGGATCTTCTCACCATTTTCATTTCTGATGGGTTCATGTGTATTCGGATCACCATAAACGCCTGGAATAATCTTATTTATTTCGCGATCCTCTGTTTCAGCTAATACTCCTCTTCCCAACATTGATTGAATGGTATTAGAAAATAAATCCCCTCCTTGTCTCCAGTCAAATACAGCATTCAAGGTAAATCCCTTATAGGAAAAGGTGTTTATTAATCCAGCAATGAAATCAGGATTAGGATTACCAACAATCTCTTCTTCGAGGGCAAGAATCATTTGACCGTTGGCAGGATCTATCAGAAGATTACCATCCTGATCCCTGTCGTTTACGGTTCCTTTAAGTAATCCATATTCCTCACCAGGTCGAAGAACACTTGAAACTGCACCTGCAAAGAATTGCTGTAACAATGTGATTTCTTCAACGCCTTCTGTAAGCTCTTCTACAACGTTTTTATTATGTGTAAAGGTTCCATAAATATCCCATATGAATCCTCCACCTGACCTAACAGGTGTTAAACCTAGCCCGATTTCAACACCTTCATTGGTTATTACACCAAAATTAGTAAAATAGCTTGTGAAACCCGATTCATCCGGAAGTGTTAAATTAGCAATCTGATCAAAAGATCTTCGCTTGTAATACGTTAAATCGAACTTAATTCTTCCATTGATCCACTGAGATTCTAATCCCGTTTCAAATTCAGATGTTTGTTCTGGTTTCAGCAAAGGATCTCGCTCAGTATTTTCCAAAGTCGCACCAGGTACTGTTTGTCCACCTGATGGGGTAAAGGGTAATTGAGCTGTGGGGCTTGGATTTGTGACCAATACCGTGTTAATAAAGTATACAGGTTGAAGTTGATAAGGATTTGTATCATTACCTACCTGTGACCATCCGGCTCTAAGCTTCAGGAATGGTAAAGCGCTTGAATTCATCCCAAGGGCATCTGTCAAGACCACAGATCCGGTTATGGCCGGATAGAAGAAGCTGTTGGCCCCTTTTGGTAAAGTAGAACTCCAGTCGTTTCTTCCTGTCAATGTAAGAAAAGCCCAGTTCTTATAGCCAAAGTTCAGGTCGAAGAACAATCCCATTAATCTTCTCTGCTGGTGCCCAACAGGTTCATTAGCTGGCAGTTGGCTGCCAAAAGGAATTACGTTATTTGTATTATCAAGCTGATCTATATCAAATACCACATATTGGGTTCCTTGAACAGCTTGTCGATCCAGAGTTCTCTGGTTAATATTCTGACCAATTATACCCCTGAAGGAGAAATCTTCATTAATATCCTTGGTAAAGGTAGCGATCAGGTTTGACTCTAGCTCACTGAACAGGATATCATCGGTGGTTACTCTTCCCAATCCCTGGGCACCGGTAGATCCGGGTCGTATGAAATCTTTATTAAACTGACTGTATGTGTTAAAACCTAATTTATAAGATAGATTAAACCAGTCTGTAATATCATAGCCCAGGCTTATTTGAGCTACTATTCTGGAAACGGTAGTTTCTCCCCCGGCGTTTTCATATGACCAATAAGGATTATCTGCCTGTCCTCGTGCTACCATAAATTCACTTCCATTATCTACAGGATTTTGAAAGGGTTGTCCCTGTACATCCCAGTTTCTTCCAAGGAATAACGCACGTGCAAAAGCCGATTGGTTATTAGCACCAAGAGATCCCACCCCACTTTGTATGGCTTTCTGAACACTATTTGTATAAGAAAGATTAGCGCCTATAATAAATCCGTTCTCAAGCTCGGTATTACCCCCTGCACTTATTATAAATCTATCAAAGCTGGTATTTGGCACATATCCGTTGTTCTTCGTATATGTGGCTGTAACGGAAAGAACCGAACGTTCATTCCCCGCTGTAATATTCAATGAATTATCATACATCTGTCCGGTACGGAAGAGGTCCTTTACATTGTCAGGATATGCCTGATATGGGACCATCACCCCATCGTAATCCGACATTCCAGGTCGACCAGAAAACCAGTGCGTTATTGAATCTACATTGGCATAATTCCGTGTTCCAACAAATGGTGCGCCCCATGAACCATTTACCTGCTGGTAATTAAAATTTGTCCCTGTTCCATAAGTATTCTGGAAATCCGGGAGGTTTGAGATCTGTTCAAAAGCATAGGAAGAACTGAATGTCATTTCCAGTTTCTTTCTGGAGGCCTTTGCACTACCCGTTTTGGTTGTAATCAATATGACTCCGTTAGCCGCCCGCGTACCATAAAGCGCTGCAGCGGCAGCTCCTTTTAAAACAGTCATTGAAGCTATGTTATTTGGATCAATATCAGCAATCCGACTGCTGTAAGCTGTTCCGTCCCCCAATTGGTTAAAAGTTCGGAACTCAGAGTTATTATAAGGTATTCCATCAACTACAAATAAAGGTTGGTTACTTCCGAGTAATGATGAATTACCTCTGATGTTAATTCTTGTGGCACTACCAGGTGCACCTCCGGAACCACTGATGTTTACTCCTGGTATTTTCCCTTGCAAGGCTCTTAGCACATCTGGTTCGGACACCTGTGCAACATCTTCATTATCAACCTGCTCGATGGAATACCCTAAAGCACGGGATTCCCGTTCAATTCCTACGGCGGTTACCACAACCTCAGAAAGTTGTGTGGATTCATAATCCATTGCTACATCGATAACGGACCTGGATCCGATATCTTCCTCCACAGTGGTTAATCCAATAAACCGGAATACAAGAACGCCCCCGTCAGCTGGAACCTCCAATCGATAGTTACCGTCGAAATCGGTAACTGTCCCTGTTGTAGTTCCCTTAACGAAGACATTTACTCCGGGAATTGGCGAACCATCTTCCGAAGCAGTCACCTTTCCGGTAACTGTGGACTCTTGCGCATACGTTACCTGCATGATGAATAAGGCAATTAACGTAATGCTGATTCGTAAAAAGTTTCTCATAAATGAATTTATTTAGATAAAAAAACATAAAACAATATAATCCAGCCCACACATAACATGCGAGTACGAAATCCTGCTATATACAAAAGATTGCACCCCGAATTTGTGAATTGACAGAATTATATGCTGCCTATACCTCAAAGTTGGGGATATTTGACTTGCGAGGGTATCCCCTAATAAGTGGGATTTTACTATTGTGAAAATCTACTCATTAACAAAAAAAAGTTGGATTTCATCCACTTTTAGCTGGAAAAGTCTCTTGTAGGATAGTCAGTGTATTTTTAACCTATCCCCCAATTTACAGTAGGATAAATTGTCAGTAATGTATGACTAGATCAGTTTATTCTTTTTGGCAACTTCAATTGCCGCCGCCTTAGAATTTACTTGTAACTTAAAGTAGATGTTCTTGATATGAGATTTTACGGTTTCCTTATGTATGAATAATTCGTCCGCTATAACAGAGTAACTTTTACCTTCTGATAGAAGTTCAAGAACTTCGGTTTCCCTGGGACTTAATGGTGAGTTTTGATTTCGCTGGAATGACTCCACTACCATTCTTGCAATATTGCTACTCATTGGAGCACCTCCCTTGCCAACTTCGTTGATGGCATCCAGGATCCTGTTATGAGGGGCATTTTTTGTTATATATCCTGACGCTCCCGCTACCAGGGCCTGAAAAACAAGGTCACTATCATCATGAACAGTTATTACAAGTATCTCTGTTTCCGGTCTGGCTTTTTTGATCAGTCTTGTCCCTTCTATACCATTCATCCCAGGCAACTCAATGTCCATGAGAACCAGGTCCGGATTGTCTTTATCAAGATTTTTAATAGCTTCCTCGCAGGATTCATAGGCAGCTATTACCTCATGTTCACTTAAACTGCTTATTAACAGAGAAAATCCGTCTCTTACAACATCATTGTCTTCAACAATGACGATTTTACTGGTAGTTGATTCCATAGTATCAATGAGTTAGTTGACCAAAACAATATAAAAAATAATTTGCCTTATATAAAATAGTTTTTTGATAACCATTATAAATCTTCTTTAAATGGCTGTTTTCTTATTCATATCAGCTTTCAGAATGACCTCAGTTCCTTTTTCTGGTCCTGAATTAAAAATGAGATCCCCTTTAATTTTCTCTCCCCGTATTTTCATCTTTTTTAGTCCGTTATAGTATTCTATCTCGTCGGTATTGAAACCAACCCCATCATCTGATAGTTTTATAATAAAGCTATCAGGGTATATAGAAACGGAAAACGAAACGACCCTACACCCTGCATGTTTTATCGTATTATTTATGGCCTCTTTGAAGATGAGCACAATTTGTCGTGTAAATCCAGCTGGAAGATTCACATTTGCATCACTTGTAATCCCATTTTTCACCTGAAATTTAATATCTGTAGTATCAAATACTTCTTCACCATAATCCCTGATTTTATAAAACACCTCTCTTAAGTTGTTGTTCTTCGGATCAATAGACCAGATAAAATCTTTTGTGCCCAAGAAAAGGTTTTTGGATTCTGTGTCAATTTTTTTCAGATATTCGTTTAACTCTGTCGGAATCTCCCAATCTTTATTCCGTATAAGTTGAACCAACATTGAAATGCTGGTGAGGTGGTTTCCTATTTCATCATGAAAATCCATGGCTACCTTTTTCTGAATTCGTTCAAATTCTTCCTTATTTAACTTTTCCAACATTAATAGTTGATTTATTCTAATCTTAATCCTGTAGTTATTAACAATTACAAATCCTACAAGAATTGACGCAAAGATCAACACATAAAACCACCAAGTTCTCCAGAAAGGAGGTGTTATAATAAAACTTAAAGATGAATAAGAATCGCTCCAGTTCAATCCATCATAGGATGCAGCCACGTTAAATGTGTATTTTCCTGGATTGAGATTCGCGTACAGGACGGATTCACTAGTCATGGGAGTAGACCAATCCTGGTCATAATCCTCCAATTTGTAGCGATACCATAGTGGATCTTTACTTCTTATGGATACTCCGTTAAAGTTAATTTGTAAATCATTCTGATCATATTTCAAAATTGGGTTTAGTGGTATACCTAACCAAGTATCCATAACCACGTTTTTTCCCTCCCAATCTGTTTCTTTAAATTCTATCTTTAGGGAGGATATGTTTACCGGGACTTCATTGGTTTTAACCAATTTATCCGGATTAAATATGACTACTCCTATAGAAGTACCAAAGTATATTTGTTTATTATCAAGTAATATTGCATTTTGAATTGTTTCAAAATCAGGATATCCCTGCTCTATTCCCACAGATGTAATTGTTTGAATATTCCCTGAACCGGTTACTCTGATCAAATAGATCCCTCTTTCGGTTCCTATACATAAATGATTATTTTCATAAAAAATCAGCGATCTCACCCTGTTAAACGGGAGCTTATTATATTCGTTGATATATCTCAAGCTACCTGTGCCCTGTTCATAAAAAATTAATCCGTTAATATCACTCCCTATCCACAAACTTCCTGAAGGATCTGGTAAAACCGTATTCAGGATTTCTTTATTTTTAAGTCCCTGATTTATCAATGAAATTGTTTTCCCGTCAATATACTTGTCAATTCCATTATCCGATAATAAAAGCATCCCTCCATCATCCATCTGTTTTATATACTTAATTCGATTACTTTGCAGCCCATCCTCTTGTGACAAGTACCAAATAGCGCCATCTTCAAAAACAGCTACCCCATCTTCAGTCCCAACCCACGTCCTGCCTTGATTGTCTATACTTGTATGGAAGCAATAATTATGAGGCAATCCGTTATTCACGGAGTAGGATTTGTACATGCCATCTTTTAGTACCGTAACCCCGCGCGCTCCGGCATACCAATATGAATTGTCATTAACAGATATCGATCTGATATAGTTACTTGCGAGGCCTTTTTTAGCATCAACTTTATCTACTGTACTGCCATTAAAAATATCAACCCCCTTACCAAAGTAACTAATGTATAATTGATCCTTGTCATCAATGTAAAAGGAAGTGGGTGTAAATCTCTGATTTTTTGAAAATTCCAGATATCTAAGTGCATCGCCGTGATAACTATATAAGCCTTTGTCTCTTGTTATTATCCAAATACTTCCTTCAAGATCCTGAAAAACCTTGTGAACAGCGCCTCCGTCAAATCCAATTGACATGTTGAAATCTACAGAATAACTTCCATTTATCATTTTTATCCCTTTATCATAACCTATCCATTTACGGCCATAATTATCGATTAGAATATCAGAGATATTCTCATCTATAAAGTCGCAAATTTCTGTCAATGTCAAATCATTCCCAGATCCCTTTAATTGATTTAGAATTCCTGATTTTTCAAGAAAGACATCTCCATTTGATGCTAAAAATTTACCGAATCCCACCAGATCCTTTGAAATCAGTTCAAATCCCTTCTCGGATCTGAACCATAGTTGATTGAGAGAAGTCAATACCCTTAATTCATTTGAACTTCTACCAGAAGCACCAACAATTGACCCACTCACTGGGCTGAGTAAATCACTAACGTTGACTACTTTGTCATTTTGGATACTGTATAGGGATTTTCCCCCGTGAAAGAAAAACACAATCCCTTTGTCATTCTCATGGAGTCCGAAACAATGGTAAGGACTATCGATATTTGAAATACTATGATATTTAAAATTTAATCCATCAAATGAGCTTACTCCATTTTTACCTGCAAGCCATAGTAATCCATGTTTATCGATCATCAAATCAAAAACCTCATCATCAAGCGGATCATGAGAATATTCTATCTCCTCGAACACATCTCCATCGAATCTTACGAGGCCCTCCTTAGTTCCAAGCCACAGATACCCATATTTATCCTGGCTTATACAGTTAATGTCCAGACTCGTCAATCCATCATCCAGGTTGTAATGATTGAAAAAATGTGATTGCGAAATCCCAAAAACCGGATAAAGAGAGAGTATAAGAAAAACTAAAATTATCCTTACAGACATTTCACCCCTTTTGATCAAAATTTAAATTAATCATACTCAGAACTCCGATAGAAAATATAGTTTACAAGATTAATAATATTACTCCAATAGCAAAATCCCCCAATTTGGGTATTTCTCGTACCCAAAATTTTTGCCATCTTTCAATCGAATTCGTAATCAATCTTTTAGAACCTTCCTGGACTTCGATTCAGAACTCTCTTCATACACCCTCGAATTTGTCTGGGAAGGTTTTTTTCTTTTACTTTAAATCCTGTGATATTTTTAAAATACGTTAATCTTTGACCTCCCCTATTTTGGGGTAGTCAATTTTATCATAACAAACAAATAATAAAATGCATCCTGTACTCTTCGAGATTGAAACACCCGGATTTTTAAGATTTCTTTTACCTGATAGCATAACAATTTACACCTATGGTACAATGATTGCGCTTGGTGCATTATTAGGATTTGCATACACCGCATGGCAGGCGAGGAAACAGTTAAATGTACGTTATGAAACAACAAATGAATTAATACTATTTATACTCGTATTCTCAATTATTGGTGGTAAATTCTTCGTAATATTCGAAGACTTCAAAGGTTTTCTATCTGATCCGGGTCAATTATTCAGGAACTTCAGTAGCGGGTTTGTATTTTTCGGTTCATTACTTTTTGCAATTCCAACTATGCTAATATTTTTTAGAGTAAAAAAAATTCAAACCCTCCCTATGCTGGATATTATGGCAATTACTACATGTATAGTTCATGGCACAGGCAGAATTGGTTGTTTCATGGCAGGATGTTGTCACGGTATTCCATATGATGGTTTTTTATCTGTAGTTTTTACAGATCCCATGTGCCAGGCTGATCCTTTGAATACCCCTTTGCATCCAACTCAACTTTACAGTGTAGGCTTAATTTATGGAATAATGGCCATTTTATTAGCAGTTACACGCAGAAAGCAATTTAATGGCCAGGTCTTTCTCCTTTATTTAATTTTATATTCTGCAGGCCGGATGATCATTGAAGTTTTCAGAGGTGATCTATCAAGGGGATATGTGATCCAGGATATTTTAACCAATTCACAGTTTATATCCATTATGGTAATTATAGTTGCCATTTATTTTTACTATAAACTCTACAAAAAACAGGCACTGAAAGACAAATGAAAGCCCCAGAGCTGAAAGGGTATCTAGATTCGAAAACCCACAGTTTTCGGTAGAATTTGTATGTGAAATGGTGGGCTTCCAATACTTTCTCCATCCATATGGGCGACAAGGGCAGGATTTTCATCAATAGTCACTTTATCGGATTTATAGAAGGATACGGCGTTCATTTTTCTATGACCTCCTTCCTTCATTTTTAAAACATAGTTGATTCTGGTCCAGTTAGGTACTTTCCCAATAATACATATATCAAGTAAAGCATCATCATTTACGGCAAATGGATTTATCTTAAATCCTCCACCAAATGTGGTTCCTTTTGCAATAGTCATAAGAAGAATTTCTTCTTTTATCGTTTGATTATTAAATGTGGCAGAAATTTCTCTTTCACGGTAAGTAAGTAAGATTCGCAGTACTTCGGCGAGGTATGAAAAATATCCCTGAAATTTTTTCCCCTTAGCAGCCATTCTCTCAACCACCTTGCCATCAAAACCGATACCAACACCATTCAGAAAAAGCCTGCCATTGCATTCGCCAACATCTATTTTTTTTACTTTGCCATTAAATGCAGTATTAATTTGTGATTCAAAATCAAATTTGTTCTGAATATGCTTTATAGTATCATTACCAGTGCCAAAAGATATTACACTTACCGCAACCTGTTTATTTCTAACACCATTTATGGCCTCATTGATGGTGCCATCCCCTCCAACGACCATTAAGTCGGTATAATCTTTATTATTTATTAAAGAATTGGTCAATAAATCCGCCTTCTTGTCTTCTGTGGTAAAATAAAGATCATAGGAAACTGATCTCCGGATAAATTCAGATTTAATCTGCTCTAATCTATCAAGATGTTTACCTTTTCCGGCTATGGGATTGACTATGACTAAAAACTTCCTGGCAATCACAAGCTATTTTTGCCGGAATTTAATCATAATTTTGAAAAGGTTGTATACAGGATAGAATTGATCGGTCTATTTTTTCATACCAGGCTAGTTTGCATCCCAGAACTTTCCATCACCGTACAAATCAACATTGATTTCAGGATCTCCTTTGTACCAAACCTCCGCGCTTCCTGTAATAGATCCTTTGATCTCTTCATTTACAAAAAACCGGCACTTTGCACTACCTGATACATGCATTTCACATACATCCACTTCCAAGTCCCAGGCGGCAAATTCTGCCAGCCCCTGAACATCAATATAAATTGATTCCTGTTTTTCACCGACTATTGTAATGTTCCCAATTCCACTAACATAAATGCCTTCAATTGCATTTGGCATTCTGATGGTCAGTAAAATTGAATCCGCTTCTACAATATCCACCTCTTCCTTGAATCCCCAGGCAAAGACATCATCGCCAAAAGCAAAGGCCATTTCATCAATTAAATTCTGTTGAGCTCTCATGAATATTTCGAGAGAGTCTCCGGTTTCGATGAGTACACTCCCTACCCCGATATGTTGAAAAATTTTAAAGGTATCCGCATTGATATAGTGATTTACCAAGGGCCCTTCTCCATAAAGTTTTTTACCGGTTTCTGGTAAATCTAATGAGCAATTTGTGAGGTTCAATATTAGGAGCATTGAAGCTACATAAAGTAAAATCCTGTTCTTTCCCATTTTAACAACTTTCATTTATTAGCACTTTGCTTTACATACAGACACAAAAATACACGGAATAGTTTAAACAATATCATTATTAATTATATTATAATTATGCAGTTATTTTCTAACACTTTAATAAACATTTATGGGATCTATTGAAAAGCTTGTTAATGCAGAAGATGTTATGATGGGTAAATTCCGCATCTCTCAACCATTACCAGTTAAAGAATTAAGGCAGGTTGATCCATTTTTGTTACTTCATCACGCCGGCCCCAAACACCATAATCCAGGAGACAAGGGTTTGAATGTTGAAGCGCATCCTCATACAGGATTTGAACCTGTTACATTTGTATTCAGCGGGGAAGTTGAGCATCGCGATTCTTTAGGCAATGAAAGCATAATAAAATCGGGAGGTGTGCAATGGATAACTGCTGGCAAAGGTATAGTCCATTCTGAAAAAGCCTCACCTGAGTTTCAAAAGAAAGGCGGTGAATTTGAGATTATTCAATTATGGATTAACCTCCCAAAAACATTAAAGAAGGCTGATCCCAGGTATTTTGGATATGATGCAGAAGAAATACCTTTTTACTTGTCAGAAGATAAGAAAGCCAGGTTGAATATAGTGGCGGGAAGTTACAGGAACATTACCGGGCCTGTGGAATCACTTACCAAGGTTACGGCATATACGGCCTACATGGATGAATCTTCATATCTTGACCTGGAGTTTAAAGAGAGCGAAAATGTTATTATCTATGTTCTTGATGGTCATGTCAGGGTTGACGATTATGATATTAAAGGCAAGCAACTTGCAGTTTTTAAACAGGACGTTACTGAGATAAACGTCCAATCAATGCTAAAATCAAAATTGCTGATTCTGGCCGGCAATCCATTGAAAGAGCCGGTATTTCACTACGGGCCGTTTGTCCTGAATGCAAAAGATGAAGTTATAGAGGCTATAGAGGACTACGAGTCAGGAAAGATGGGTTATCTTCAATAAGAATTCGGGATTTGTTTATTGATTTTACTAAACTCATCTCTAATTATTCTTTAAAACTGAATCTTTGTTTTATTGTCACCTATAATTTTTATTTTTGCGTTTTAAACAATAAAAACCCATGGTTAAAAAATCTCTTAAAAAGCAATACAAATCCTTAGACAAACATCTAATAAGATACGAAAAAATACCCACCTTGATTTTTGAGGATGCAATTTCAGCTTCCAAGGAAGTGGCCAAGGCAATTGCCAAGATTATAAATTCAAAGGAAGGTACATGTGTATTAGGTTTGCCAACAGGTTCTACTCCTATATTTATATATGAAGAGCTCATTCGACTCCATGAGGAAGAGAGTTTAAGTTTTAAGAATGTTATTACATTCAACCTGGACGAATATTATCCAATGCCAAAAACCAAACTTCAAAGCTATGTAAGGTTTATGAATGAAAATTTTTTCGACCATATTGACATACCAAAAGAAAACATTAACATTCCGGATGGTTCCATCCCGGTTGATGAGATTCACGAATACTGTGACAGGTATGAACAAAAGATTGCTGATGCGGGTGGAATTGATATACAATTATTGGGCATTGGGAAAACTGGTCATATTGGCTTTAATGAACCAGGCTCACCCATTGATTCGCGTACCAGGTTGATCACCCTGGATCATGTAACACGTGTTGATGCGGCAAGTGACTTTTTTGGAGAAGACAATGTTCCTAAAAGGGCAATAACCATGGGAATTGGGACTATTTTCAGTGCTAAAACTATTTTTTTACTGGCCTGGGGAGAAGGGAAATCTGCCATAATCCAAAAAGCCGTTGAAGGTGAGATCACAGATCATGTTCCTGCCAGTTATCTTCAAAAACATGGAAATACAAAAATAATTGTGGATGAAGGTGCTGCTGCGGATCTTATTCGAGTAAAAACCCCGTGGCTAGTAGGTCCTTGTGAATGGGATGATCAAATGATCAGGAAAGGCGTAGTCTGGCTATGTCAAAAAGTCAATAAACCCATACTCAAGTTAACCGATAGAGATTATAATGATAATGGTATGAGTGATCTCATAGCTGAAAAAGGTCCTGATGCCTATTCAATCAACATAAAGGTTTTCAATGATCTCCAGCGTACCATAACCGGCTGGCCTGGTGGGAAGCCAAATGCTGATGATTCTAACCGTCCGGAGAGAGCTGAGCCTTTTCCCAAGCGTATAATTTTATTCTCCCCCCATCCTGATGATGATGTTATATCCATGGGAGGCACATTTATTAGACTAGTCGATCAGGGACATGAAGTTCATGTGGCCTATCAGACCTCAGGTAATATCGCTGTTTTTGATGACGACACCTTACGGTTCGCATACTTTGTAAACGAATATGCCCAGGCTTTTGGCGGGAATACGGAACTGGCTTCGGATTTATTTAGTAGAGTTTCTGATTTTCTGGCAAATAAAGAACCCGGACAGGTGGATTCTGATGAGGTAAAGGAAATTAAGGGATTAATACGTCAGGCAGAGGCATGGGCAGGATGTAAATTTGTGGGCATTCCTGATGAACAGATCCATTTTCTAAATTTACCTTTTTATGAAACGGGTAAAGTCAAAAAGAATCCTGTAGGAAGGGAGGACATTGAGATCACGAAGGAACTGATCAAAAAAGTTAAGCCCCATCAAATATATGCTGCAGGTGATCTTTCAGATCCACATGGTACACACAGGGTGTGCCTGGAATCTGTTTTCCTGGCATTGGAAGAATTAAAAGACACTGAACCGTGGATGAAAGATTGCTGGCTATGGTTATACAGAGGAGCATGGCAGGAATGGGAGATTGATAAAGTTGAAATGTGCGTTCCACTAAGCCCCGATGAATTGCAAAAGAAAACGAAAGCGATCTTTAAGCATCAGTCTCAAAAGGATAGTGCATTATTCCCGGGAACTGATGCCAGAGAATTCTGGGAAAGAGCGCAAGACAGGAACCGGGAAACCGCCAGGATCTATAACCTACTGGGTATGGCAGAATATGAAGCCATGGAAGCATTTGTCAGGTGGGATTACTAGCCTGGGAAATGACAAAGTGAGTATTTCTCAATTTCCAACCTGCATCAATAAAAGCTGAATTGCTTATCCTGCAAGATAACAGGATGTCTTTCCATTCATGATTTAGTGATTAATGGAAGCTATCCACGCTGTAGTTCAACTTTTTTGCCGGCAACTGATAAATTTTCCCTGACATAATTTTCATCCCATAAATTTGAAATAACCGCCGATATTCTTGGATTCTGCAAAGCCCATAAATAAGCTTTCAAGGGAGCCTTTTGATCACCCGGCACAATTTTATGCAATTTCTCCTCACGCCAGGCTGGGAGTGGTTTTAATTGTTCATGCTGAGTTGCGACAGGCATAGCTACTTTCATCCCAATTACACCCACTTTAGCATCATAAGCTTTTCGGATGGCAGCATCAAGAAATCCATCATTCAAGAAGTTATATGCTACCATTGCCACATCGTATTTTCCGGAATCTACCGCAGCATTTAATACTCCTGCAGGATCATTGTGACTTGAAACACCTAAATATCTTACTTTACCTTGTTTCTTAAGTTCATCGAAAGCTTCATAAACTTCGGGTATTTTTACTTCTTCAGGACAATTGGCTCCATGGGGACACATGGCCAGGTCGAAGTAATCTGTTTTCGTTCTTTGCAAACTTCCCTCAATGGAGTTAAAAATAAACTCCTTAAACTCCTTGCTACCATCCACTTTATGTCCATAATCGCTCATCATAGCATTGCTCAAATAGGATGGATCCATAGATTTTTCCTGTCCCGGCCAATATATATAAAAGTAGCCTGGCTTGTCAACTCCTCTTTCATTTCGCATCTGCCATGCTTTTTTGATTATGCTTTCCTGTTTGCCGGAGGGTAGTCCATCATAGATCTCCCTGTACATCCTGTTTCTAATAGAAGTAAATCCACTGATCTTTGTGTTTACAAATACTTTTTCACGTTTCGAGGAGGACTTAAGGATCTCTCCATATCCTTTTTCTGAATTTCCCCTGCCATATGCAGGGGCTGTATCAAGATAATTCAATCCCATCTCTATGGCCAGCTCAACTTGTTTATAAGTTTCAGGAGAAACAGGATCTCCACCACAGACTACTTCTGAGATCATATAGCCAGTCCTTCCCAACATACGATAGGACATATCTGATTGTTTATTTCTCCATTGGGGTACGAAAGAGTTATTCAATTCACCGGAAACAGCCTTTGATCCCATCACTACTGAAGGCAGAACTATTGAACTTAAAGATGTCTTCCAGATAAATTGTCGCCTGTTCATAAAATTTGAATCTTTCATTTTCTCCATTAATTAAAAGATGAGTTTAATTTTTCCCAGATTTATTTGAACATAAAATCTAAATTAATCAATTATAGGGAATAATATTATACATTTCTATACTCGTGAAAATTAACAACAATATAAAAATGATATCACTTGATTTATCGTATTCAGATGTAAATGAATCCAGATACCAGAGCAAAATTCCTTGCCAGTAAAATTTAATGCTTATTCTTAATCAATATTTTGACTGAATTTCCTATTTTTATTTAAATTCATATTTTACAGAAATAATAGATTTTTTACTAAATCAATTCTCAAATGAAGACCAAAAAAATAGCAATGCTTGGGGGAGGTTTCATTGGTGATTTTTATACCCATACCCTTCATGGACAAAGGAGACAAGATCGTGTTCAGGTTATTTATTCAAGAAGTGAAAATTCTGCTAAAAGAATTGCTGAACGCTGGAATATCCCAAAATGGACAACCAATATGGATGAGGCCATCAATGATCCTGATGTTGATACCATAGTGATCGCCCTCCCAAATCATCTACATCTAGAAGCCGTAAAACGCTCAGCTGAGGCAGGCAAGGCTGTTTTGGTTACCAAACCATTGGGAAGAAACGCCCAGGAATCAAAGGAAATGCTGGAACTGGTAGAAAAGCATAATGTATTTCATGGTTACCTTGAGGATCTATGCTATACGCCAAAAACCTTGAAATCCCTGGAGTCCGTAAAAAACGGAGCGCTAGGAGATATTCTATGGGTTCGTTCACGTGAAACTCACCCCGGACCCCATAGTGATTGGTTCTGGAATCCGGAATTCTCAGGTGGTGGAGCCATTATCGACCTTGGATGCCATTGTATAGAAATAGCTCGTAATTTCATCGGAAAAGACGTCAAGCCCCTGGAAGTCATGTGCTGGGCTGATACCCAGGTAAAACCTATTCAGGCAGAAGATCATGCTATTGCTCTTGTAAAATATGCTTCAGGAGCAATCGGACAGTTTGAGGTGAGTTGGTGTTTCAGAGGTGGAATGGACCTCAGGGATGAAGTAATGGGTGTTGAAGGAACTATGTTCCTCAATCATTTTCTAAGAACGGGCCTGGAAGTATTTACAGCAGTAGGTGAAGGGGATTATGTAGCCGAAAAGGCGGAATCTGCCACAGGTTGGTTGTTCCCGGTCGGAGATGAAGTTAATGCCCTGGGATATGATTTTATGTTTACGGATATGTTTGATTCGATCGATGAAGGCCGAAGCCCAATGGAAGATTTCTATGACGGATACGTTGTTAATGCCATTATTGATGCATGCTATAAATCTTCAAAATCAAAAAAATGGGAACCTGTTGAATTGGACATTTGGAGAGGAAGTGAGGAAATTAAGAAGGGTCCAAAGATGGTTGAATATGATGAAAAATTTTATTTGATCAAGGAGGAGATCCTGCCAAACGGTTCAAAGAAACTCATCTTAAAGGATAAGGGCAGCGGAGAAATAATTCAAAGAGAAATATAGATTAAATTCGGAACAATAAGAGATCAATAGTTAATGGTTATTAATCAGGCAATACTGTAATTGTATTGCGTAGATTATTTATATTCTTTCTTAGCCACTAGTAAAAATAATTTCTGAGTATCGGATCCCTCCTTTCTGTTATTTGAAATTATTTTTATGTTTTCGCTCTTTGAACACAAAAATAAACAGGGCGAGTACAATTGCTGCAATCCCTGCCGGAACGATCCAGATCTGAGGCCAGTTCTTTATCCCATCTATTGTATAGAAATCTACTGTTTGACCCGCAAACCAGGTACCGATGAACATACCCAGACCATAGGTCGCAAAGGTGATCATCCCCTGTGCGGAACTTTTAAGATATGATGGCGCTTCATTATCAACATAAATCTGACCTGCAACGAAGAAGAAATCATAGCATAATCCATGTAAAAGTATTCCCGCATAGATCATCCATACCATGGAATCATTATCGCCATAGGAAAAGAACAAATATCTGATAAACCAGGCTGACATTCCAATGATAAACACTTTTTTAACACCATATTTCTTCAGGAAAAATGGCAAGATTAAAAGAAACAGTATTTCAGCCACCTGACCCATGCTTATTTTATTTGCAATAAAATCCATGCCAATGTCAGAGAGAAACGAGGCAGTAAACCCGTAATAAAATGATAGTGGTATACATGTAAGCACAGAGGCCAAAATTATGATGAGGAAAGCTGGTTTTTTTAATAAATTAAGTGCATCAAGTCCCAGAATCTCTTTGAAGCTGGCATGAACTTCTTTTTTAGGTGGTACATGAGGAAGACTAAAACAATATAATCCAAGCAACAGAGATGCGATGGCTCCAACATAGAGCTGGTTGACCGATGAACCATAGTCAAGGTATCCTATGATATTATTTGCTACAATCCAGCCAATGGTTCCCAAGACACGAATACTTGGAAACTCCTGGGAAGGATTATCCATTTTATGAAAAGAAATAGAGTTTGACAAAGCCATCGTCGGTGTATATGTTAGAGTATACAACAACAGACTTGGATAAAATAAAGCAAAAGTCTTTGCCTGAGCAGTTACCATTAAAAGTATGGCTCCGAGGATATGCAAGGTACCTAAAACTTTCTCAGTTGAAAAAAACTTATCTGCCACCAGTCCTACAAAAAATGGAGATGTCATAGCTGCTATAGCAAAAGTACCGTAAGATAGACCTATTTGTGTACCTGTAAAACCAAGTGATTCCCCTAAATAGGTATTCAGTGTTACATACCATGTTCCCCAGATAAAATACTGTAGAAACATTAAAGAAGATAATTGTAGTCTCGTTTTTATTATCATAGCAAAGGGGAAATTACCAATTTTAATTCATAATCTTTCCAATTTATAAAAAATGTTGTGTTAACAAGCTATAAGTAAAATAAAAAAATTAAAATTGGAACTAATTGTTGGTACCAGTTTTCAAGTAGGGTATCCACTCATCATGTGCATAACCAGAAAATTCACGTAAAAATAATACATAATTAGGCTTGTATGGTGAATTCCGTAAAGACAATCCAATTTCTTCTGGGGTATAATCTCCTTTCCGGGTATTACATTTTTTACACGCAGTAATCAGGTTTATCCAGGTACTTTTTCCTCCTTTTGCCTTAGGAATTACATGATCCAGCGTCAAATCTTTGTTTGTGCCACAATATTGACATTCAAAACCATCTCTTTTAAAGACATTTTGTCTTGTAAGTACCACTCCCTTATAGGGTATATTCACGTAATTACGAAGTTTAATGACTGAAGGCATGGGAAATGAACGATTGACCGTTCGCAACAAAGAACCATTACTTTTGGAGATCAATTCAGCTTTTTCAAAATAAACCAATAAAAATGCACGTTGTATCGTGCATATTGATATCGGATTATAATCCTGATTTAATACCAATACACGCCTGTTCATCATCTCAGAATTCTTTTTATAAACTCTAACTTATGAGTTTGGATATTGTTTTTTACATTAAATATACCTTTTTCATTAAGTTCATCTATTCGAACCTGCCCGTGGGCATGAATTATCTTTTCGTCTTCAAATATTATTCCAACATGACAAATTTTCCCTTTTGAATCCGAGAAAAAAGCAAGATCTCCGGGCGTTGCATTATTGAAATCTTTAATAATCTGGCCTTGTCTTGCCTGTTCGGATGTATCTCTTTTGAGTTTGTAACCCGCAATTTTAAAAACCATTTGCACAAACCCGGAACAATCAATCCCAAAAGGGGTTTTCCCACCCCACAAATATGGTGTATTCAAATATTTCAACGCCGTGGATTTGATAAAATCGAAATCTCTCTTCTGCCCCAGATTTTTTGCCTCACCATTAAAGGCAAATTGTTCATCAAAATCAAATAATTCAGTGTGTGCTATAGGCAGGATACTCCCCATTACAATCTGAAGTGGTTTTTTCTTATACAAAATGGAGGTAGTCAACTCGGTTGAGATCTTGAATTCGTTATTTATAATATCGTGAAAGTACTCTTCACTGATTGGTTTACACTGTTTAATATCAATCCAGCCTTCATATTCATCGAAATAAATTTTTATATGGATCCAATTTTTATCAGGAGTATGCGACAGTACTGTATAATGGTCTCCAAACAATAATTGTGTAACTAATTCACTTTTGTGAGCTGGTTCCTTTCTAACAGGTACGATACTTAACCGGCAAATTCCTCTCTGTAATTTGTCCATCATGATTTAATATTTAATCTTTCCAAATCCCGCTTAAGATCTCTAGCTTTTATATCATCCCTTTTGTCATAAATCTTTTTCCCCTTAGCTAGTGCAATTTCCAGTTTAGCCAATCCCTTATCATTAATAAATATCCTTACGGGAATTATTGTCAATCCCTTTTCCTTATTTTTTGTAAGAAGTTTTTTTAGTTCTCTTTTATTTAATAATAGTTTACGATCCCTTTTAGCTTCATGATTATAATTCCTTGCCAGTTCATACGGTGCAATATGGAGCTCTTTTACAAATAACTCATTATTATAAAACGTGCAATAACTATCCTGCAGGTTTACCTTTCCCAGTCTTATGGATTTTATCTCACTACCTTGCAGAACGATCCCCGCCAGATATTTATCAATAAACTGATATTCATAAGATGCTTTTTTATTCCTTATGTTCACTTTCTGCTGGAAATTCATTTTCCCCGAGGCCATAGATATCGATTTCTAATTGATCAAAACTATAATCAATGAGTATTAAAAAAATAAAGATATTACAAATAATTGAATCATTATCCTAAAATTTTAATCTGGCATCCGGGATAACTGTCAGATCGCACAGCGCTTCGTCTAAAAATTTATAATAGCCGGCAATGCCTATCATGGCAGCATTATCCGTACAATATTCCAATTCAGGGATATATATATTCCATTGATTACGCTCTGAAAGGCCAATCAAATGATCTCTTATTCCTGAATTAGCAGCCACCCCCCCTGCAATGGCTATTTCTTTTATATCATTATCTTCAGCACATAGTATAAGTTTCTCCATAAGCATCTCTATTAAAGTATGTTGTATGCTCGCACAAAGATCATTCAGATTGTTTTCAATAAACTGGTCATCATTTTTCAGCTTTTCCCTTAAAAAATAAAGTACAGCTGTTTTTATACCACTAAAGGAATAGTTATAATCCGAGACCGATGTCGATGGAAACTTGAATTTAGTGTGATCACCTGCTTTAGCGTGCTCATCAATTAAGTATCCGCTTGGGTAGGGGAAACCCAACATTTTTCCTATTTTATCAAATGCTTCTCCAACCGCATCGTCGCGGGTTTCTCCTAACACCCTCATATCCAGATAATTACTTACTAAGACTAGCTGGGTATGCCCTCCACTGATTGTGAGGCACAAGAATGGAAAATTTGGTTTGGGATCTTCAATAAAATGAGCAAGGATATGTGCTTGCATGTGATTTACGGATATCAATGGAATATTTCTGGCTATTGAAAGTCCTTTGGCAAAAGATATACCAACTAGCAAGGATCCCAGCAAACCAGGACCCTGGGTGAAGGCAATTGCATTTAGCTCATCCAATGTCATCTCTGCTTCCTTGAGTGCCTGATTCACAACAGATATTATATGTTGCTGGTGTGCCCTTGAGGCCAGTTCCGGCACCACGCCACCATATATTTCATGCACAGACTGACTTAAAATGGTATTACTGAGTACTTTACCATCCTGTATTATTGAGGCAGATGTTTCATCACATGAACTTTCCAAGGCAAGTATATTTAAAGCCATTTATTGTCGTCTTATGGATTGCTTTTTAAGTTTTTTTTATTAAGTATTTTGGGCAAAATTAAATAAAACGAATTTCTTTCGTATATTAATAATAAAGGAAGATTAATTAGGTGGCGAAAAAGGTAGCGAAAAAGAGTCTGTTCAGGTTAATGCTATGGGGTTCTTACAGAAGACCCATCGTTAAAATTATGGTAATAATCATTATGTTTATTTCCACCATAATGGTTGGCATAACTGCTGCTCTTCAGTTTCCAGAAATTCAGACAAGAGTAACTCAACAACTTGCTCAATACCTTTCTAAAAGAATTGGACTTCCCGTAAAAGTTGGATTTGTCAATATATACTGGCTAAGACAGGTACATCTGGAGGATTTTTTGGTTCTAGATACTGAGGCTGATACATTGATATTTGTAAAGAGTGCAAGACTCAATTACGGAACTACAAGTTTAATTATGGGCCGGGATATCACCTTCAACAGAGCGGTTCTGGAAGGTGCTGATGTACGTGTAGTAAGAAATGCTCCCGATGGCCGGTTCAATATTAACTTATTTGATGATGGATTAAAGGAATTATTTGGGTCGAACAGGCCTGATTCCCTGAAGGGAACATTTCTTATCAGGGAAATTGAGTTATTTGATTCAGAATTTACCTTATCAGATCCTAACAAAGACACCATAAGGAATAAGTTCAATTACAACCAGTTTAAAATACAGAATTTGAATGCTAGGGGTCAGAACTTATCCTCCCAGGGTAAGAATTTTCAAATTCAGCTGGAATCCGTTACCGGTGTCGATTCAGCCACTCAACTTAATATAAAGAGTTTGTCCGGATCCTATCAGATCACCAAAAATTCCATGGTTTTCAGGACTTTCAATATGGAATTAGGTCGTAGTGCAATTGAAGCATCATTTGTATTTCAATTCGATAGTATTCAACAAATGAAAGAGTTCAATGAATTAATTACAATAATTGCCGATGTAAAAAAATCTCGCATTTATTCAAGGGATCTTGGATATTTTGCCACAGTATTTAATAGATATTATCAATACTACGATCTTTCAGGCTTCTTTTCAGGATCCGTAAACAGATTCAAGCTAGAGGATTTCAGTTTAGGTCTGGGATCCTTCAGCCGGTTCCGCGGATCAGCGAGCATGTCAGGATTACCTGATGTGAATAATACATTCATCGATATGAAAATTGAGAATTCCATACTTAATCCGGAGGATCTTGGGCAGTATTTTGGAGAGGAAACTGTAAAAGGCCTGGCAAAATTTGGTCGATCAAGTTTTTCAGGCAGGTTTACCGGATTCCCTGTTGATTTTGTCGCTGATGCTGAGTTCTATACCCAGATTGGATTCTTTGACAGCGATATAAACCTGAAGTTAGATGAAGAAGACAACCTGCCTCACTATTCGGGAAGTATTATCGCACAGGGTTTTGATCTTGGAATAATCCTGGATAATGAAGAGAAGTTTCAGGATATTGATCTGAACGGCAAAATTGAAGGTAAGGGATTTTCGAAGTCTGAAGCGGACTTCCTGCTGGATGCAACCATTGAGAATTTCGGCTTACTGGGATATAATTACAGGAACATATTAATAGATGGAAGGTTATCCAGTGAAATATTCAATGGTTTACTCGCTATTGATGATCCGAACCTAGATTTTGAAATGAATGGAGAGATCGACTTACGTGAAGGAAATGAAAGAATCAATATAGTCGCAGCTATTGATACGGCAATTCTGAATGAGATAAACATAACAGAAAAACCAGCCAGTATAGCCACTCAGATAAAAGTTAATTTACAGGGGCTTGATATTAATTCTATTTCAGGAATAGTTACAGCACCAGAAACACATTTAATGTACGATGGTCAGTTCGCGGGCATACAAAACCTAAAATTAATTTCTGAAAACTCGGATTCATTAAGTTTTCTTGAAGTTTCATCAAATGACATCGATGGACATATTTCCGGTAATTTCAGACTAAATAATTTGTTTGAGGATATCCCTCAAATTGTAAGAGAATATTTCATGATTCTTAGAAATGATAGTAGTGAAATCAAATCTTATTATGCAAATAAAGAAAAATCCGATTCGATCGACTATATGATTGACTTTAATCTTTCATTGTTTAATATCAATCCTGTTATGCAGCTTTTTATCCCTGAACTATATATTGCTGAAAATTCATATATTTCCGGGGATCTGATGATAGGGCCGGAATCTCGTATATCTATTAAAACTCAGATCGATACAATTGGGTATAAGACCATTAAATTTTATAATAATAATCTTGAACTATTTACCAGAAAACAATCGGACACGACATTAATCGATGCTAAAATAATATTAAGCTCTGAGACACAGGAGAATGCAAAAAAAACACAAACAAACAATTTGCTGGTAGATGTAGACTGGAAAATTGATCATATTGATCTGAATTTTAATATTGATCAGATTGAAAAAGGAAATGAAATTGAAATAGTCAATACCATCGATCTTTTACCTGGATCTACAATCATAAAGTTCCAACCCTCAAAGATTATTATACTGGATGATCAATGGAATTTTTCTCCGAGTAACAATATTGAAATAAAAGGTAAAGAGATACAATTCTCAAATATTCATTTATCGAATGAAAATCAATATGTGGAACTTACCGGGCAGATTTCGAATGATTCAAGCAAAGCGTTATATCTAAATATAAAAGATTTTGTTATAACTAATTTAAATCCTGTGTTACCCAGGGAATTTCATGGGGTACTTAATGGTTATACATCCATGAAACGATATTATCAAAACCCAATTATTGATAGTGACCTGGTTATTAAAGATTTAATTTTTGAGCGATTCCCATCCGGTGATGTACACGCCTCAAGTCAATGGAATGGAAATGAGCAAAGAATGGGTATCAATTTCGAGGTATTTAAAGAGGAAGATGTAAAAGTAATTGATGTTCAGGGAAGTTATTACCCCGACAAGGAACAAAATAAGTTGGACCTTACCGCATCCTTTAACAATGCCAACATTAACTTTATAGAACCCTTCTATGAAAATCTGATTTCAGACCTGGATGGCAAAACAAAAGGAACATTTACAATAGGCGGAAATTTACAGCGACCTGTGATCAATGGCCAGGCATATGTAGATGAAGGAAAAATCACGTTGGATTATTTAAACACTTCCTATGATTTTGAGGGGAATATATTGATAACGGAGAATAAAATTACTGTTCGAGAAATGAAATTAGAAGATAAATTCGATAATGCAGGGATATTAAATGGTGGGATAATTCATGATTATTTTCGAAATATAAGATTTGATCTATCAGGCACATTTAATCAGCTTCTTGTATTAAACACCTCATCATCTGATAATGATTTATACTATGGAACAGCTTTTGGAACTGGTAACCTGCAAGTTTCAGGTCAGGAGAAAAACATTAATATTAAAGTGGATGCCATCACAAATTCTGGAACTAGGTTTTTTATCCCACTCAGCAGCAGCAATAGTGAGGTAATTCAGGAAAATTACATACAATTTGCCAAGATCGGTGAAATGGATAAATCAGAAGAAAAGTCTGTTAAAGATGTAATTAAGTTAAGGGGAATTAAACTCGATTTTGACCTTGAAGTAACACCAGATGCATATTGCGAGATTATTTTTGATTTAAAGGCCGGCGATATAATCCGGGGCAGAGGCAATGGCAAACTAAGTTTAAGTGTGGATACAAAAGGGGAATTCAATATGTTTGGGGATTATGAGATCCAGGAAGGCGGGTACAACTTCACCTTATATAATGTTATCAATAAAGAATTTTCCATAGAACCAAATAGCCGAATATCATGGTCTGGCGATCCTTACGAAGCAAGACTTGATCTTGTAGCAACTTATAGGCAATTGGCTGCCCTGGCCCCTTTGTTTGCCCGTGAAGATAGTTCTTTTAATAATAATCCTGAAGCAAGGAGAAAATATCCTGCCAATGTTGTATTACATCTCACAGGTCCCCTCATGTCTCCTGAAATTGATTTCGATATAGATATTACAGACTATCCCAGACATCTGGTTATTGATGGTGTTAGTTTTGAGACGGTGGTTTCTGCCTTCAAATCTGAGATCTATTCAAATGAGCAGGAACTAAAAAGACAAGTCTTCAGTTTGATCATATTGAGAAAATTTGCCGAGCAGGGTTCTTTCAGCGTTGGTAATTCTTTTGGTAACAGTGTAAGTGAATTCATCAGTAATCAGTTAAGTTATTGGATAACACAGATTGATGAAAACCTTGAAATTGACCTGGATCTGGGTACGCTTGATCAGAATGCTTTTAATACCTTTCAATACCGGCTATCCTATTCCTTTAAGGAGGGTCGTTTCAGGGTAACCAGATCCGGCAATATATCGAATGAGGATAATCCGAATGACCTATCCAATATAATCGGTGACTGGACCCTTGAATATTTACTTTCCCCCGATGGAAAATACAGGGCTAAGATGTATAACCGATTCAATTATAACAGTCTTTACGGTGATAGCCGGAGTACAACCACCGCAACAGCAGGATTCAGTTTCATGCATACACAGAGTTTTAACGACTTCAGAGATTTATTCAAATCCAATAGAAAGAAGCGTACGAGTGAGAGACAATATATTGAGATTGATGAAGGCGTGCTGCCCAGTAATAAAAATGAAAATGATGATGATGAAGAAGAATCTTCCTCCATTAAATAATCATAACAATTTATTATCAAATAGGTTTTAAAGTTAAAAATTTGTCCACCGCTCCTCTTCTAAATATTTTCTGGTTTCGCAGGGACCTCAGACTTGAAGATAATACAGGTTTATTTCATGCATTGAATTCAGGCTCCGAAGTTCTTCCCATTTTCATATTTGATAAGAACATTTTGAATGATTTAGAAGATAAATCTGATGCCAGGATCACTTTTCTCTATAATCAGCTTAAAGAACTTAACAAAAAGCTGTCAAAATATGAATCCAAGATTTTTTTAATCTATGGTGAGCCTTTGTCTGTATTTAAATCTTTGTTGAAAACATTTAATGTAAAGGCCGTCTACTCAAATGAAGATTATGAGCCCTATGCCATATCAAGGGATGAAGAGGTGAAAGAATTCTTTAAACACAACGGTATTGAGTTTCATCAATATAAAGATCATGTGATATTCCACAAAGATGATGTTCTCAATAATAGTGATGAACCCTACAAAGTCTTCTCCGCCTATAAAAAAAGATGGCTTCAAAAACTTGAAGCATATAAAATACCCTATTTCCGTTCTGAGGATTCATTAAATAATCTTTCTAAAAAACAGCCGGGTGAGCATCCCAGCCTTAAGGAGATGGGTTTTAATGAATACAAAGATAAGTTTCCTGAAAACACACTGGATCGAATCCTGATTAAGGATTATGCTAAAAACAGGGATTATCTCCATATCAATGGCACATCGAGGCTCGGAGTACACTTCCGGCATGGCACACTAAGTATTCGGGATGCTGTTAAGTTTGGATTGAAATATAGCGAGGTCTGGCTCAATGAGTTAATATGGCGGGAATTTTTTTCCATGATCCTATATCATTATCCTGCTGTAGTTACAAATTCCTTTAAACCCAAATATGATAATATTCCGTGGTTAAACAATCCAGAAGATTTTGACAAATGGTGCCAGGGTCAAACTGGATATCCCATCGTAGATGCAGGAATGAGGCAGTTAAATAGCACGGGTTTTATGCATAACCGCGCGAGAATGATAACGGCATCTTTTCTCACCAAGCATTTATTGATCGATTGGCGCTGGGGCGAGGCATATTTTGCAAAAAAACTGCTGGATTATGAACTGGCATCCAACAATGGGGGTTGGCAATGGTCTGCGGGTTCCGGTACTGATGCACAACCTTATTTTCGCATATTTAATCCATATACCCAGGCCAAGAAATTTGATCCTGAGGAATTATATATTAAAAAATGGATTCCTGAATATAATTCTAAAAATTACCCAAATCCGATTATTGATCATACTTTTGCCAGACAAAGGGCCATTGAAACCTATGGCAAGGTACTCAGATAAAGGATAAAATGAATATTGGTGATAAAGTAAGATTGCTTCACGGAACTGAAGAAGGCATTATCAGGAGAATAATTGATAAAAGAACCGTAGAAATTGAGATTGAGGATGGATTCCTGATTCCAGTTTTAAGAAAGGAAATTGTGAAAATATCATCGGATGAAGAACCTGAAACTACTTCAATAAATCTGATGACCACAGGATCATTCAAAGAATCCAAATCAGAGAAAAATATAAACCAGGAAGGTATCTTTCTTGGAATCACAGTGCAACAAAATATTAGTTCCGGATGGATAATAAACAATACAAAAGATGTTGTGTTATTTGCTATTCATGAAAAAAAGTCAGATGGATTAGAAGGGTTATCGCATGGTATCCTTAATAATATGACGTATGCCAAAATTGCAGATTGGGGGGTAGGCATTCGTCCAAAACTTCCTGTACTATTTATAGACCTTATAAAGTATGGAAGCCGGATAAAGGAACATTCGGAACCATTATCAAAAAAAATAGACCTGGGATCTACTGCAAAAGATCGTGAACCAACGCTCTTGCCCTTGCTGGGCTCCTCCGGGATTCTTATACCTATGGTAGATGAAATGGTACTCCCCGATCCTCAAGTTATTAAAGAAGCATTTTTTTCCAAGGAACCGGAAGTACAGCAAAAGGATATAGGCAAAGAGAAGAAAATTAATGAAGTCGATTTACATATTGAAGCCCTTTCTGATGATTACCAATCCCTTAATAATGAAGATATTCTGAATATTCAGTTATCGGAATTTAATTCTTGTCTGGAAAATGCTGTTATCAGCGGAGTAGAAGAGATCACCTTTATTCACGGTATTGGTAATGGTATTCTCCGCAATAAAATTCACAAAATATTGAGTCAATACCCTCACATTAAGTATTTTGAAGATGCGAGAAAGGAAAAATTCGGTTTTGGTGCTACAAAAGTGTATTTGAAATAAGAAATCTTGTTTTGTTTCGTTAACTTTAGCAAGGAATATTACAAAAAAATATTTTAATAATTAACTAACCGGACCTATGGACTTTAATTTTAGTGAATTAATGGAAAAAATCGCCAATGATATTGGCGGTCAATTTTCAGAATACGATAAATTCAAATCAGTGATTATCGTACCCTTACAAGAAAATCGATACCAGGCTGTTGTGGGTGTTCTTAAACACTACGATAAACTGAATAAAACCAGACTAGAATTCTCTTCAAAAGTATGCCAGTTATCTGAAAGTGTAGATCTTAAAGAACTATTAATGGAAAATGCAAAGACCTGTTATGCAAGATTTGTGATTATTGATGACTATGTCCGTGTAGAGGGGTCAACATTTCTCGAAAGCGTAACGGAGAATGGTATTAAGGAAATAATCGATGAGGTTGCTAATATGGCTGATGCCTGGGAATTGAAATTAACAGGCATGGATGTTCACTAAACATCCGATAATATAAACCCATTTTTATTATCTTCGTATTCTTGAATTAAATGCAGGTTTTCTTATCGCTTCCTGCTATTTGCAGGATGAGGAAAGTCCGGGCAACATAGAGCACCGTACTTCCTAACAGGAAGGTCCCGGTTAATACCGGGAACAGATAGTGCCACAGAAAATATACCGTCCCGTCACAGGCGGGATAAGGGTGAAAAGGTGGGGTAAGAGCCCACCGCTTCAATGGTGACATTGGAGGCATGGTAAACCTTACGGGTTGAAAGACCAAATAGGTTCTGTCTTCTGCTTCTGCGGAATCGGGTTGCTCGCCCGATCATTTTGAGTCAGAATGGGTAGGTCGATTGATCCTGTTAGTGATAGCAGGACTAGATAAATGATAAGACCCCGCCACGGCGGGGACAGAACCCGGCTTATAAACCTGCATTTTTAAATTTTATTAGAATATGCCCAAAATACTGATTATTGACGACGAAGCGAGTATTAGAAACACCCTCAGGGAAATTTTGGAATACGAGAAATACCAGGTTGATGAAGCTCCTGACGGAGAGTTAGGACTGGAGATGCTGGAAAACCACAAGTATGATGTTGTTTTGTGTGATATTAAAATGCCCAAACTGGATGGCATTGAGGTTTTGGAGCGATCCATTTCTTCCGGCATTGATACACCATTTATCATGATATCAGCACATGGGACCATAGAAACTGCCGTTGAAGCCACAAAGAAAGGAGCTTTTGATTTTATCCAAAAACCGCCTGACCTGAACAGGTTGCTGCTAACATTAAGGAATGCGCAGGATAAATCTCATCTTGTAAATGAAACAAAAACCCTGAAAAGAAAGATATCCAAGGCCTATGATATTGTTGGTGAATCGACAGCGATCAAGCAGGTTAAAGAAACCATAGAAAAAGTTGCCCCAACAGATGCCAGGGTATTGATAACTGGCGAAAACGGCACAGGGAAGGAATTGGTTGCCAGATGGATACATGAAAAAAGTAATCGTCATAAACTTCCACTTATAGAAGTAAACTGTGCGGCAATACCTTCAGAATTAATAGAAAGTGAACTTTTCGGGCATGAAAAAGGTTCCTTTACATCAGCTGTTAAGCAAAGAATTGGAAAATTTGAACAGGCTAATGGAGGCACTTTGTTTCTTGATGAGATTGGTGATATGAGTCTTTCTGCCCAGGCCAAGGTACTCAGGGCTCTGCAGGAGAACAGAATTAACAGGGTGGGTGGTGATAAGGATATTAAGGTGGATACCAGAGTAATAGCTGCCACTAACAAAGACTTAAAAAAAGAGATTAGTGAGAATAAATTCCGGGAGGATCTGTATCACAGAATCGGGGTAATTATTATAAATGTACCTCCTCTGAGAGAAAGAAAAGATGATGTCCCTTTACTGGTTGAAAGGTTTTTGTCTGATATCGCCAACGAATACGGTAATAAGCCAAAATCAATTACCCCTGATGCTATTAAAATGCTTCAGAATATGCCATGGACAGGCAACATTCGCGAAATCCGGAATGTAATAGAACGGCTGGTTATAATGTGCAATACCGAGATTACAAAAGACGATATATCCAAATATGCTATGCTATAAGGATATTACTATCTAAACATCCTTTTCGTTCAACTCCTGCTTTTGAATACTGTCTTCTGTATAGGTAGGACAGGTTTTTTGAGCACAAGCTGATATCCCAAATATACCAAATGCGAGAAGTAATGCTATGATTCTTAACTTATACATAGTTTAACATTTTAATCGTGAACAAATATAAATAATCGCTGAGCTATTCAAAACGTATAAACTGAATAATTCAACAATTAATATCCCTATTCTAATAAAGGTAAACGCTATTCCTCATATTTTAGTATTTTAAATACATCTAAATAGGAAAAATAAGTTTAAATGCGTTTACAGAGCTTTTCCATTACCCAATTTGTTCTCGCTCCCGAAATCCCCGTGCTTGGACATGTATCCTCGCCCCTTAATTCCCCTACAATTGTTGTGATTAGGGGTAATTGAATATGCCTGGGTAGCATAAAAGGAATTATTTCTTTACCCTTCTCCTCTGTTTCAAGTGTAATTGAACCATCTCCAAAATAACTGAAACTAATCTGTCCTTTACTTCCAATTATGGTTGTTTTCTCAATGGTGGATACCTTGGAGGTAGTAAAGCACCAGGTCCCTTGTCCTATTACCCCATTCTCAAAATAAAATGACCCTGATACAATGTCCTCCGCCGGGTATAAGCCTGCCTGGTTATGTGCAAAACCTTCTGCTTCCACTACAGGACCAAGAAGATAATCAAGGAAATCCAACTGATGGGAAGCAAGATCATAAAAGTACCCTCCCCCTGCAATTTCTGGAAAAATACGCCAGTTGTCTTTACTTCCACTTGCCCCTACGATATCCGGATGAAGGGTTTTATACAATCTAATATTGACATGACGAATATCCCCAATCGCTCCTTCCTGAACCAATTCTTTAATTTTCAAGAAATTTGGCAACCTTCTTCTATAATAAGCTACGAAAAGTGGTACATTGGCATTATCACAGGCCTCGACCATTTTTATACACTCCTTGTAAGACCTTGCCATTGGTTTTTCGACATAAACTGGTTTCCCAGCATCTGCTGACATTTGTGTGTACCTCATATGCGAATCTGGAGGTGTTGCTATATATATTGCATTGATCTCCGGATCGTTGATTAACTTATCAGCATTATCATACCATTTCGGCACATTGTGTCTTTTCGCATAATCTGCTGCTTTATCAGCATTGCGCCGCATGACAGCAACCAGTTTTGAATGATCAACAAGGTTGAAAGCGGGACCGCTTTTAATTTCACAAACATCTCCAACTCCAATAATTCCCCATCTTACTTCATTCATTTTTGTTTTGGGCATATTTTTTTTTCAACTATATTAATAAAAAATGAGCAAGTTTGGCAATTATTTAATATTGGAACTTACATTACTTCATCATATAAACTAAAAATTATGAAGCGCCGAAGTTTTATCAGTAATACATGTATATATGCAGGAGGTATTTCATTAGGATTATATTCCTGTAAGGATCAATCCACTGAAGTACTCAATGGGGTAAAGCGTTTTCTTACGAATGTTGCTAACAGAGATGGTTCATTTCGTCCCGGATTAGACCCTGATTATGCAGGTACTTCAGATACCGGACTTTCAGGTATTGCAGCACCTGCATATGCGACAATTATCAGTACAACATTTGGTTGGGAATTACCATTTCCAGATGAGACTATTAATTTTCTTCTCAAATGTCAGAGGGCAGATGGTGCCTTTTATGCACCAACTGGAAGCATGGATCAGGATGGTCCACTTGCAAAACTTTATAATACCACACAGAGTATAGTAGCATTGAAACTGCTTGGACGGGAACCAGATTACGATCCGCTCCCAGTTGTAGATTATTTCTTTCAGGATGAGCAATTTAAAGATCTTCCGTTGTATACGACCAGTTTTTTCCCTCTTTTTTATTGTGGTTTAGGCATACCAATGCCCCACCATATTGACCAGATAATGAGGGAATACATAATGAAAGAGCAAAAGGAAGATGGATACTTACAAAACCATGTTGCTGCCACCTTTCATGCTGCGCATTACTATCGACTGATAGGTGAACCTACACCAAAAGCAATGGAAATGATAGAAAGGGTGCTAACCGACCAGAAGGAAGATGGATCTTGGCATTTATTCGAGCCGGATTGGGATGTGCATGCATGTTTTGATGCACTTTTTATTCTCCGTCAATTGGGTGACCAAAATGATCCACGTATAAAATCAGCATACTCCAAAGCCATCCAATGGATTTTATCTTGTAAAAAACAAGATGGTGGGTTTACTCATTTTCCGGACTGGAAGAACTCTGATGTAGATGCTCTTTATTTTCAAGTGGGTGGTTTGGTAGAGGCCGGATACCTGAATCCTGTCAGAGGTCTAAAAAATGAAGAAATCCTCGGATGGGGTCATGCTATGGACCCTGACAAGCAATATTCGTGTATTGACTAATTAGTTTTATAAAGCTAATTCAGGTTCTATGGATTAAATTATATTGTAAAACTTCTTTATGATCTCCAACAATTTTCAATCTGGTTTAATTAGTCCTTGAAAAATACAAATATCTGATTGGGGAGTACTTAAAAATACAAAGGGCTGATATATACGAACTTAGGATGCGACAGAATCAAAAATAAATCCAATAAATGCTTTAATTAGCTGATCGATATAATAATTATGCCAGCTATTTATCCAAATATTTTTCTAACACAGGATTGGAAATTTATTCGTATGCGATATTTCTTGCATCCATTAAACCCTTCATATATCCAAAAGCAAATACTTTGCCTGTCATGCCATAACCTTTGCTTTCCTTACTTTCTCCAGCCATAGTCGGTGCATGGTCAGGTCGAATCGGACCGACAAAACCAGATCGGGAATAGATCTCCAGCATTTTAGCCATGTCCGTAGGTCCGTTGTCGTGAAAAGTTTCATGGAATCGGTTGGCTTTCCCTTCTATATCACGGAAATGAACAAAAAATACTTTCCCAGATTCACAGAACTCCCTGGCCAAATCATAAATATTCTCCCCCATAGCACGAAAATTTGCCTGGCAGAAAGTGATTCCATTCATGGGGCTGGGTGCTATATTCATAATTCGCCTGTAGTTATCCGCACTCGTACATATTCTGGCAATGCCCCGCAGGGGTGAAATAGGCGGATCATCAGGATGGAGAGCCATTTTCATATTATATTTCTCAGCAACGGGCATCACCCTTTCCAGAAAATATGTAATATTATCCCACATCTTATCCTCGCTAACCTCTCCCCATTCTGTCAATCCTTGTTTGATAGAATCTTCATAACTGAATTCACTGGTTTCGGCACCACCTCGCTCAGGCATGCCGAAAGTCGTCCGGTACCATCCCAAGCCAGCCATAAAATTGTAGCAAATCATATTAATACCGGCACTACTCAATGCTTCTATGGCTGCATTAGTATTTTTAATTTCCTCATCCCGTCCTTCAAGACCGAGCTTTATCTTCTCAAAACTTACTGGATGTCCCTCAATACCTGCAATTTTAAATCCAGCTTCTTTAAAGTCTTCCTTCATCTTTTTAGCAGCGGATATGTACTGATCCCTGCCAATATTTCTAAAAGGTGCCCCAGTAATGGCATGTCTAACTCCCATTTGTTGACATATTTTTAGTCTTTCGGTATTTCTAAGGTTTAAATGCATGGCCAGTTGAAGGTTGCCCTTTCTAGATGCAAATGATTTATTGGGCAGGATAGAAAAAACTGATCCCGAAGAGGCTATTAAAATATTTTTCTTAATCCATGACCTGCGTGAATATCGAGACATAATAGTAAGATTTAAACTAAAAAATATTATGCTCCAATTTGTACAACTTTATAGAATAATTCAAATCTTCTTATCAATAATACTAGCTTAAAAGGAGATTACAACCCCTCATATCAGAATTATCCAATCTTCCTAAAACTTCGAAGGTGCCATCATCATATACTAGTCCCAGGTCTTCGGTAGCTATGAAGGCACAACTGTGAATGTTGGCCAGGTCGATGATGTTTAAAACTCCCTGCTGTCCTGCAGGAACCAGGCTTAAAGGATCGTTGATCTCTCTAGCCATCACTTTCATCCAAGGAGGGCATTGGAACTTACCGCTATCGAGTGCATAGGCCTGAGATAATAGTTCGGTCATCCCATATTCTGAGTGGATAGAACTTACCCGTAATTTCTTAAATAATTGTTCATGGAGATCAGATCTGACAATCTCCTCACCCCTTCCCTTCATACCACCTGTTTCTATAATAAGCATTTTATCCATATCGGTGGCATAATTACTGGCAAAATCCAACAGTGCAAAAGTGACGCCCCAGAGCATTATTGTCTTACCGGTTGATGACTTTAAAAAATCGATTTTCTTTCTTAATTCGTTAAGATTTGATAAATAAAAACCGGAATGATCAGATCCTGTTAATTCAATTAAATAATTCACCATATAAACAAGTGATGAATTATTCCTCTCTAAATAAGAGGGTAGCAGCGCCAGAATTATATAGTCTCTGGGATTATCATAAAATTGGGTAAATATTGAGGATGATATGTTTTTATAAAAAGTATTGTCTTCAATAAAGTGTTTGCTGGATAACATACTTGAAGTACCTGAACTTTCAAATATATTATCAGGCTCCCATTCCAATGTTTTTATCTTATGATACTTAAAAAATGAAATTGGCATGAAGGGTATTTCTTTATGCCTTTGAACCGAATCAGGATTTATATCCAATAACCGGACATACTTTTGATATATCGGATTATTTTCAAATTGAAAATAAAAAAGATCGAGACTAATACTATTGAAGCTATTTTCATCAACGAATTTTAGATTATCCTTAAAACTTTTCAATCCATTCATCGTTAATATTTAAACATTTTCCTCATAAAATAACTCAATTTTCAAATAAAGTTTGAAATTTGTGAGAAAGAACGGATACTGGATGAAGCGGATATTAGTATACATAAGCATAATTTCTTTCTTTGCACTATCATTTTGCAGCCGGCCACCTGAACTTCCCGTTGTCCCAAGCATCGACTTTGAAGATATTCAGTTTAAAGAAGTTGAGGGCCCAGATTCATTAATTATAAGTATCTTTTTTCAGGATGGCGATGGTGATTTGGGATTAACCTCATTTGATATATACGAACCTTACCAGGCTTATAATGTATTGCTTGATCAAAATGGAGATACTATTTTTTATGGTGACGATCCTGATATGCCACCATATAATCCTTTAGACTATATCATCACTCGGGATAACGATGGGAATCCTCAGGATACAGTTTGGGTAGAGCTGAATCCTAATCATTATAATATTTTTGTCCGTTTTTTTGAAAAGAGAAACGGGCAATATGAAGAGTTTGACTGGCGACAACCTCCTTATTATCAAACTTTTGATGGCAGATTTCCTCTTTTAAATACTAAAATTGAAGATCAGAGATTGGTAATCAGACCTCTAGAAGGTTCCCTCAGATACGGCATGACCTCTTCTGGCTGGTTGTTTCTATTCAGGGATACTCTAAAAATTGAAGTAATGATCCAGGACCGTGCACTTAACAAATCCAACGTCGTAAGTACACCAGATTTTACCCTGGATATGATCAGAGTTGAACCATAAAGCAGAGCTTCATAAAATAATTCTAATTATCAATAACTTCCGGATTCCATTGCGGGATATGGTAGTTCTTGTTATAGATCTCAGGAAATCGATCAGGATCAGCTTCATTCATCATAGCATATATGTAATCAAATACATCCTCCGCATTGGCCTTTGAGAAGTAATCTCCATCAGAGCCATAGGCAGGACGATGTTCTTTAGAAGTTAAAGTGATAGGTTTCGAATCCAAATAATGATATCCGTTCTGTTCTTCTAATACCTTTTGCATCATATAGGCAGAAGCTCCTCCCGGAACATCTTCATCTGCAAAGACGATTCTGTTCGTTTTCTTTAAAGATTCCACGATCTTGTGATGGATATCAAAAGGGATCAGCGTTTGCACATCAATAACTTCTAAGGATATCCCGATTTTTTCAAGTTCTTCGGCAGCACTCATCACAATCCTGCACATTGCCCCATATGTTACAATTGTAATATCCGAACCCCTTCGCAGGATTTCAGGTACGCCAACAGGGACGGTAAAGTCCATAAGATTATCAGGAATTCTTTCCTTTAGCCGGTAACCATTTAAAACTTCAACGATCAAGGCAGGATCATCTGATTGCATCATTGTGTTATAAAATCCAGCCGCCCTGGTCATATCGCGGGGGACAAGAACATTGATACCCCTAAGGCTATTGAGGATCATCCCCATTGGTGAGCCTGAATGCCATACCCCCTCCAATCGATGTCCTCTGGTTCTTATAATCAGTGGCGCTTTCTGGCCACCCTTTGTCCGGTAATGTAAAGTCGCGAGATCGTCAGACAAGGTTTGAATTGCAAATATCAAATAATCCAAATATTGAATTTCTGCTATCGGTCTTAATCCGCGCATGGATAAGCCTATTCCTTCACCAATAATGGTTGTCTCGCGTATACTTGTATCCATAACCCGCATTTCACCATGCTTTTTCTGTAAACCCGCGAACGCCTGGTTCACATCCCCTATCTTCCCAACATCCTCGCCAAAAGCAAGTATCGTCTTATCTCTTTCAAGGGCCTTATCAAAAAACGCCTGTAATACCTCTCTCCCATCCACTATTTTTGACTTCTCCGAGTAAATTGGTTTAACACCCTTTATATTCAATGAAGAATTCTCAGATTCGCTGTATAGATGAGAGGAATAAAACTTCTGATTATCATCATTAATCTTTGACAACCAATTGATTAATCTTTGTCTTTGTGGTATTTTTTCTTTTCTTGTAAGTACCAGTGTCTGTTTTACGGCTTTAAAGAAATCAAGCTTTAGTGGATTATGAATTTTTGTAAGATCTGCTTTTATATTTAGGATCTCACGCCGGTATTTAGATTTCTGAGCAACCGTAGTTATAATCTTGGCTGCTTCTATCTGATCATGCTTTATGCTCTCCAGATACTCTGCCCAGGCCTTTTCTTTTTCAGCCTTCGCCTGTAACCTTGATTCTTTTTCGATCTTATCCAGTTCTTCTTCACTGCCAATACGGTTTTCCAGTATCCATTCCCTGAATTTTCTATTGCAATCATATTCAAGCTCCCATTCAAGGCGTTCCCTGGATTTATAGCGTTCGTGTGACCCGGAGGTTGAGTGTCCCAAAGGCTGTGTCAATTCCGTAAAGTGAATTAAAGAAGGAATATGTTGCTCCCTTGCCAACCTGGCAGCTTTTTCAAAGACTTCGACACATGCCATATAATCCCATCCTTTAACCTGAAATATTTCAAGGCCGTTTCCGTCATCTTCGCGTTGAAAACCCTGCATCGCCTTGGCAATATCTTGTTTTACGGTATGGAACTTATTTGGAACTGAAATTCCATATCCATCATCCCACACGGATAAAACCATAGGTACCTGCAGTACACCAGCTGCGTTGACCGCTTCAAAAAAAACTCCCTCTGAAGTTGCCGCATTCCCAATTGTGCCAAAAGCAACTTCATTCCCATTTTCAGAGAAATCTTTCAGGTCTCCCAATTCGGGATTGTTACGGTATAATTTAGAAGCCATGGCAAGGCCAACAAGACGTGACATCTGTGCACCTGTTGGAGATATGTCAGAAGACGAATTCTTTAGTGCCGTTTGCTTCAACCATTTTCCTTCCGGATCGAGCATACGTGTTGCAAAATGGCTGTTCATTAATCTCCCAGCTGAAGATGGATCGGCTTCAATATCAGTATGGGCAAATAGTTGGGCAAAATATTGCTGGACCGTTAATTCCCCGATAGCAAACATAAAAGTCTGATCACGGTAATACCCCGAACGGTGGTCCCCATCTCGGAAAACACGAGCCATCGCCAACTGAGGAACTTCCTTGCCATCACCAAATATCCCAAATTTGGCTTTACCCATGAATACTTCCTTCCGCCCAATCAAACTGGTCTCCCGGCTTAATACACATATCCTGTAATCCTCCAGGATCTCTTTTGCCGTAATCTTTATATGATCGAGAACTTTTGCTACAGCCAAACCAGGTTCTTTTTAATGTACAGATCGAATCAAAATACCATTTTTCCCAAATAGCAAGCTAAACAAACATAAAGAAAAAAAAATATCTCTCAAAGATTGTTCTAGCCAATAAATCAATATTTTAACGAATTTAATTAAGATTATTGCAGTAATAATTTAATAATTTGATTAAAATCAAACAAGTAATCAGAATAATATTTTGATATAATCCAATATATAAAATATAATTCTATTCTTAATTAATTCTAAATTTCATTACATTTACATATATTTTTTACAACCTTGAGATGATTAACTATTCATTAAAAATTTTTATTCAATAGCGAGGTATTATATAATCTAAGAACGTAAAGAAATGATAATCGGAGTACCAAAAGAGATAAAAGACAATGAAAACCGTGTTGCTCTTACCCCGGCAGGTGCCAAGGAATTAAAAAAGAGAGGTCATCAGGTTTTTGTTCAATCAACAGCTGGCGATGGTAGCGGATTCAGTGACGAGATATATGAGGATGCTGGAGCTGATATTTTAAAAACCATTGAGGAAGTTTATCAATCAGCTGAGATGATCATGAAGGTTAAAGAACCGATTGAACCTGAATATCCTATGATTCGGGAGAACCAACTGGTATTTACTTATTTTCATTTTGCATCCAGCGAAACACTAACTCATGCCATGATTGACAGCAAATCAATTTGTCTGGCATATGAAACCGTTGAATCCAGTGACGGCACGCTTCCTCTATTGGTACCCATGTCAGAAGTGGCAGGAAGAATGGCAATTCAGCAAGGCGCCAAATATTTAGAAAAACCACTTAAGGGAAGAGGAGTATTGCTGGGCGGCGTGCCCGGTGTAAATCCTGCTAAAGTTCTGATACTTGGTGGTGGAATTGTAGGCACCCAATCAGCGAAAATGGCAGCAGGTCTGGGTGCTGATGTTATTATACTGGACATTAGTCTTCCAAGACTCAGATATCTTGCTGACATCATGCCTGCTAATGTCAGTACACTTGTATCTAATGAATATAATATACGTGAATTAATCCCTACTGCCGATTTAATCGTCGGTGCTGTACTTATACATGGAGCTAAGGCTCCCCACCTGATTACTCGTGATATGCTGAAAGATATGAGACCGGGATCGGTTTTGGTAGACGTGGCCGTTGATCAGGGCGGTTGTATTGAAACCTGTCAACCTACAACTCATAAAAATCCAACTTATATCATCGATGATGTTATCCACTATTGTGTAGCAAATATGCCGGGTGCTGTTCCATACACATCTACACTGGCTTTGACAAACGCAACATTACCATATGCAATACAACTTGCCAATAAGGGGTGGAAATCTGCTTGTAGCTCAAACCGGGAATTGGCTCTTGGACTAAATATTATTAACGGAAAAGTAGTTTACAAGGCAGTAGCAGATGCATTTAACCTGGATTATACGGATTTAAATGATTTTCTAAACTAGGACTGGTTTTAATGATTTCAAGCCCGAAAATGAGAACTGATCCGATCAGGTAACGACTGTAACTTCGGGATTAATCTGAAGTGTTCCACAGCAAACATATCCTAATTTCTCTTTTCTCTTTTCTTAAAAAAGTTATATAATTTATACTTTTTCTATAAATTATGCTTTTTTAATATATTATATAATGCTATTTTTCGTTCATTAAGCATATTATAATAT
>CBDUBA010000029.1:0-41733 GCA_965365275.1 uncultured Cyclobacteriaceae bacterium
TTATTCCCGGCCTCTGATATTGAGGCAGCGCCCTGATCCGAACTTCCGAATTCGACTTTCAACTCAGCTCTTCTGTTAATGGAGTGTTCAATTTCCCGGCAGTTTACGCCATCCACACAACGGTTTAAGATAAGTCGTTCCCCAAATCCCATGGTATCGATCCTGGAAGGATCTATCCCTTTGGCAATGATATACCTTTTCACCGAATTGGCCCTTCTATCCGATAAGGCTTCATTATAAGCATGGCTGCCGCGGGCATCGGCATGTGCGCTTATTGAGAATCTGGAATCAGGATATTTATTCAACAAATTCACCATTCTATTGATATCGGGATGAAACCTGGATTTGATATCACTTTTGTCAAAATCGAAATAAACGAATACCTTTTCGATATATTCCGATTCAAGTACAAAATCATTTAAAATGGTCCCCTTTTTGACCCGGTTAGTCATTAAGGGTAATGTTTCAGCTAAATATCCATCCTTATCCGCTATGACATCATACGACTTATCTGGTTGTATTGGAAAGACATATTTCCCCTGATCATCAGTAAATGTAGAATCATATACATTATCGGTCTGGTTATGCAAAAGGACCAGTACATTGGGCATAGGGAATTGAGTTTCGTTATTATAAATAATCCCGGCGGAGAACAATTCATGTTTCCACATATAATAATCCGGACTATCTATTCCAGATTTCCTGTCTAAGGTGGACAAATGGATATACTCATATTGTGTATATTCATCTTTATCCAGTTTAATGGTATATTCTGAATCGAAGGGCAATTCCATCTGGAATCTGCCACTATGATCTGAATATTTCCGGTCTATGGTATCTCCTTCAATATTGATCAGGGATGCCAGCACATCCGGAATGGGTTCCATATCAAACAATTCCAATACCCTGGCGTGTATCTTAAATGACTTTACATTAAAAGCATAAATATCATCGAATCCTTTACCACCCTCACGGTCGGAAGAAAAATAGCCACTCCTTTCCTTCTCATTAATAATCAGCGCAAAATCATCCTTGTTTGTGTTGATGGGAAATCCAAGGTTATATGGACTAATAAAAACACTATCCTTACCAAGCGCCCTGAAAATATCAAGACTTCCAAAGCCACCCCATCCATCTGAGGCAAAATACAGGGTACTGTCATCTGAGATATAAGGGAACATCTCGTCTCCCGGTGTATTTATCTCCGGTCCGAGGTTAATAGGCCTACCCCATCTTCCGTTTTCATTGTATGAAACATAAATATCATTTCCTCCCTCGCCGCCCGGCATATTGGATGAAAAATACAAACGCTGATTGTCTGCAGATAAACTGGGATGACCAACGGAGTAATCCGGATGGTTATATTCAAATGGCTTAATGTTTTTCCAATCCATATTCTCATCCATTTCAGCAGTGAACAAGCCCACATTGAGGATCCCTTCATTACTTTTTGTTTTTTTACCTTCATGATAATTATTCCGTGTAAAAATCACCTTCCTGTTATCACTATAAAAAGCCAGTGGCCCTTCATGGAACCTGGTTTTTAGTTCCTTCTTGAAATGACCGGGTTCCTGATAACCGCCGGATGAATCAATACCTACATAATACAGATCCAATGGGGATTCCTTCTCAGACATGGCTGATTTTGCATTATTTCTCATTATTATCTTTTTATCCCTCGAGGAAATAAAGACAAATCCTGAATCATAGTACTTGGATCCAAAATCAGAATGATCTGAATTGAAGGGCAGAATAATAAGCTCATATAGATTAGAATCACTCAGATAATAGTCCATATTATTTAAGAACTGGATCTTATCCATATTCCTGGGATCACCTGGTACAAGCGCAGCATAGATTTCATACCAGGAGAGGGCATCATCATACCTTTCAGTAGATGAGAGCACCTGAGCATAATTATAATAGTGATCCGGTTCCACCTGGGATGGATCATTGATTGAGGACATTATTTTATCATACCAGACTGCAGATGAGTCAGGATCTTTTAAAATCATATAGGCCTCCGCAAGTCTTAATTTAGACCTTACATGGGTGGAATCCTTTTCCAGTACCCTTTTATAAAATTCAATTGCATTTTGATACTGAAGTTTACTGAAATAATTATCAGCTTTTCGAAGATTGCTCTGAAAGAGTGTGGATATATTAGAACTCTGCCCTGCGGACTGACCAGCCATAAGCACAAATGCCAGGAAAATGAGTAAGTTCTTCATATCTGATTAGAAATGTCTTGGTGTTACCACCCCGGATTTCGGGTATTTAAACCTATAGTTGATCATGAACTCATGGGATCCCAGATCAACTCTGTTAATGGTACTGGTTCTGAAAGCATATGAATACCCTATCCGCAATTGATTGGTAATCTGTACTTCAGCAAGCAGGTTTACCGAACTGGATACCTGGTATGAAACGCCCAGCCACAGCACATCATCGAATGACAGGTTCGCATTCAGATCCAGTTCGACAACTTTCTGGTCCAGGAATTTTAGCAGGAAGTTAGGCCTTAATTTCATCAAACGACTTAATGTAAACACATAACCTGAGTTTAGTATTATCGGATTTGACTGAACTATGGTTTCAAAATCCTCACCACGGTCAAAGACATTATACATCAGATTCGGGGCACTTAGTCCCGCATAGAATTTATCGGAATAATAATAAATCCCGAATCCAAAGGCTGGCATGGTCTGGGTTATGTCCTGTGTAAAAGAAGGATCCGTCGGATGATAAATATCGAGCCGGGAATATTCCGCGCGATATGTACTAAAGCCCGCCTGAAGTCCGAATGATAATACTTTAGGGCTTTCATTATTTGAGGAAAGGAATAAGCGGTAAGCATAAATAGCATTTACCCCTACTTGATCGATTACCCCAATCTTATCGTGAATAATCAGCATGCCCAGTGCTACCCTATCATTATTTAATGGTGAATGTGCTGATATAGTCTGCGTATTGGGAGCTCCCGGTACTCCGATGGACTGGTACCTTATTAAAGCTGTTGCGCTTAAGGCGCCATGACTACCGGCATAGGCAGGATTTATCGCAAGCCCATTGAACATATATTGAGCATAAGTGGCCTGCTGCTGAGCAGTCGAAAATCCAGTAAGAACCAATATGAAAAAGAATAATAGTAGAGTTCTCTTCATATATTATTCCACTTTTAGCATTATAAAACCTTTTAAAAGAGGCGTTCCATCCCCGGGATTCAATATGTAGAAATAGGTGTCGCCCGGAAGGTCCTTTTTGAATATGCCCTTATTTGCCTGCCCAACCCAGGTGATATTATCATTATTATACCCGGGTGTCTCATATATGAGATTATTATACCGGTCATATATGCTGAGTATATTATCTGGATAATACTCTATTCCCTCTATATACAGAAAATCATTCAGGTCATCTCCATTGGGAGAGACTGCATTATAGACTTTCAGCGGAACTTCCTCGACGGTGATAATCACTTCAGCCGAAGCACATAAAGAGGGATCGCCATCATCACACACCACATAGGTAAACCGGTCCTCTCCAAGATAACCAGGATCTGCAATATATTCAAAATCTCCGTCTGGTTGGAGAACCACATCACCATGCATCGGATTGGCTTCCGGATTCTCATTTACAATCAGTGCATCTCCCTCAATATCGTAATCGTTATCCGTAACATTACCGGTTAGAGGATAACTGCTTATTGCTGTTACGGTATCGTTGACAGCAACCGGAGCATCGTTTACGGGTAAAACATCAATAATGACCACCACACTATCACAGCCAGGCGGTATGCTGTCGTTACAAACCTTTATGATCCAGCTGGAGGGTCCAAAATAATTCTCTTCCGGCTGATAGGTAAAACAGAAAGGCCCTTCATCATTTTCATTTAGAGTACCATGAGCTGTACTATCCCCGGCTTCAGAAATAGAACCAAGTTCCAGTTCCTCATTCTCCTGCTCATCAACAATCAGGCAGAAATCCAAAGCAACGTCCTCATCTGTTTCAAAATATAACGTATCAATTGTTGCGCCTGTAATATCCACTATAAATGGCGTATAATCTGGTTCAGGTTCGATATCAGCAATTACAATTACCGTGTCACATTTTGATGGAATACCATCATCGCATACCTGCACCGTTAGTGTGTCCGTACCTACAAAGTCGAGGGCAGGAACAAACGTAAAACATAAATCGAGGACATCCTCAGCAGACCCATTTCCTGTCTGTGATACTACAGAAGAAATACCAGTTGTATTGCCTTCCGGATCATCTGCCTCCACACAAACTTCAACAGGTGTATTCTGAAGTGTACTTACATAAATGGTATCGATTGGGTTTCCATCATCACCGACAATTTGAGGTGGCATATTTACAGGAAGTATTTCGATTTTCTTAAAATGAAAATTACTGCGCACATCATCATCCCATACCTTAAAGCCTACCATCCTTGTTGATGGCTCTGGTTGGGGATTCGTGTTTTCATAGGTAACCATAGACATGATCTCTTCATATTGATGAATGGGTGCATGTCCATTAATATGGAGATGTGCAGTAGGCACATCATAGGTTACGCCAAGACCATATCTTTCTGCTACGGCCAGAAGATCCTCAGAGATCTTGTAACCGCTATTGATCCAGATGCGTGCTCTTCTGATCAGGGAATCATCCACATCGATAATGGTAATCATGGTATCAATTTCAAGCGGTCCGCTTCCGGGGGCATAAAATAATACGTCTTCAGAACCTGAGATTACAGGTGGGTCGTTTACTGGAATCACCTCAATATATGTCCTTTCGATATTGTGGATATTTTCCCCGTCATCAGCATAGAAGTTTACTTTGCGCATTGCCGGGGAAGGATCTTCACTCGTATTAATATATCCTACTGAAGTCAGTGCTTTTTTGTAATCAGCCATAGTAGCGTTACCGCTAAGGAACAATTTCCCTTCAGCATGATCAAATGAACCAGTTATACCATTTTGATCAGTAAAAACAAGGGAATCCTCATCCGATCTGTAATTCTCATAAATATGAACACTCGCTCCGGTAAGATAGGCATCGTTTACCTCGCTTAATGAAATTTTATCTTCAATTGTAACTACACCATCATTTTCATAATAGGTTACCGTCTGGCATGATGCTTCATCGACTATCTCATACCATCCGGATTCTCCACTTTGTCCATAGACAATACCAGATACTATACAAAAACAACTCGTCAGAAAGGTTCGAATGCTTGGTTTCAAATTCTTACGCTTTAGTTCAGACGAAAATATCTGAATTCTTCACCCTTGAATGTGCAAAAATACACAAAATATTAATTGAGAAAGTGGTGTAGAATTATTTTGCAATATACAAAATATAAAATATTTATGGTACTATTTTAATATATAATATAATATATATAATAAATCATGCGTTATATAAGTGGTTTTTTCCGCTTAATCGAATTTTTTTGATCTTGCTTTTATACAAATTCTGACAGTGGGATTGCGCGTGAAAACTGCTCAATATCAAAGCTGTTATATATTATAATAATTCAATATAAAATATAAATATTTTTATATTTAAATTAAACCATTTCTTTAAGCATATATATTGAAATTGCTCATCTTGAATTACAAGAATTCGGATCTTTGCATTTGATGGCTCAAGATGAAAAATATGTTTATTTCTGGATGATCAACAATCAGATCTTTTGGCTCAGCCACGACTAATCTTTAGAATTTACCATTATACAGGTCTTAAAATCATTCAAATCAGGAGAAAAACAAAATTTTCTCATATTCGGTTAAAAAAAATTAATCTTTCCGAAAAAATAATTCAAAATTTCCATTAAAAAAGCTGGAGTTTTCACATTTCCTGCTTGAGTCAATTGACAAAAGATCCATTATCTAGAGCCAACAGGAAGGCAACCAATACATTTACATGCCATTCTGAATAGACTGATTTGACGCTCACTCTACAATTATGTGCCTCAATCCGATATATCCCCAGGGATATCTTAATAAAAATATGGCAGTTGGTTAAAGTACCCTTTGAAGGGGACTTGTATTACACAGCAATATACTGTAGCTGTAGATTCGGAATGTTTTATTCTATTGTGACCTCTAAAATATAATCGATTAACTTCTTACTAATTTTTGGCAGTGTGATCTTCAGGTCATTCCCATCTGTTCTATAGTTGATGGCGCTGCCATCATTCATGGCCTGAATACCAGTGACCGCTCCGGATAGATCAGAAATGATGATTTCTTTAACCGGTTTCAGTACATGCAGATAAATCTTATTATTTGCTGATGTTGCAACGCCCCATTCCTGTGGTTTAACAGGCCCTCCCCTGGTCGCATAAATGGATGTTCCATATTTTTCAAGCCAGGCGCCCATTTCCCTTAAACGATCAGCCTGGCGTTCCTCAATTCTGCCATCTGGCATAGGCCCAACATTAAACAACAGGTTTCCATCACCCCCAACCGTTCTGATCAGCGTGTGGAGGCATTCTTCTTCTGATTTCATCTTATCATTTGGTTTCCAGGCCCATTGCCGACAAATGGTAATACATGATTCCCATGGGGTTAAGAGGTCAAATCTCCCGACCCGTTGTTCCGGGGTGGCAAAATCACCAGCATATTTATCAGATATGGTAATCCCTTCCATTCCACGTCTTCCCTTATCCACGCGGTTATTTATCAGGATCTCATCATCAAGGCTTCTCACATATTTGTACAGATCCATCCCCATTTCATGTGTCCAGGGCTCTTGCCACTCTCCATCAAACCAGAGTATTTTAGTATGGTAATTTTCCACAAGTTCCTTTAACTGGGCTTTCATATAATTTATGTAATTCTCCATATTGGCATCTTCCCTTCTTCGCGGATTATTCTCCTCAACCGGATAGTCAGGATGCCGCCAGTCACATATGGAATAATAGGTGCCGAACAGAATACCCTGCTTTTCACATTCCCTGGAAAGTTCCATTAAGACATCCTTTCCAAAAGGGGTTGACATAATGTTGTAATCAGTCGTTTTGGTATCCCACATCACGAATCCGTCATGATGTTTACTCACAAAAACCAGGTATTTCATCCCTGCTTCCTTCAATAAACCAACCCATTCAACTGCATTGAAATTCACCGGGTTGAACTGCTTGTATAAATTATCATATTCTTCAAAGGGTATGGGGTTTCCCCTTGACCAGCCTATTTCGGTTCCTTTAAGGGATACCGGTCCCCAGTGGATGAACATCCCGAATCTCAGGGACTTCCAGTTTTGAAGCGAATTCTCATTCGTTCTCAGGTCCGGGTATTTTTCTCCTCCACCCTTAAGATTTTGCCCGTTAAGATGAAAACATATAGAAATTAATAAACAGGATATAATGTATGATTTGTTCATATTAAAAAATAATTGAAGTGAGTAAACTAATGTACGAAAGATAATTTAATCCTCTATGATTTTAATTCAGCAAAATTCAATCAATCAAGTATTATGTGAGATCAAACTTAAATTAGTTATGGGGCTTAGCACTAATTAATTTATCATTTCATTCACAAAATATTATTTTAATAACAAAATTAATATTCAGGATTTATTTTAAATTTTAATTCTTCATAGTTAATTGCCAGCATGGATCTATCCATTATCATACCGGTATTTAATGAGGGAAATAAGATAGAGAAAGACATACGTCAGGCCGCACAGTTTCTGTCTTCACAAAAGATGACCGGTGAAATAATAATATCTGATGATGGCAGCACAGACGATACGCTTCATTTTCTAAAAAAGATTGAAATTGAACCAGGATTTACATTAAAAATATTAGACAACAAGAACCATAAGGGAAAAGGATATGCAGTAAAGGCAGGAATCCTGGAATCAAACAGCGATATGGTGTTATTTATCGATAGTGGATCCTGTGTACCCTATGGTGATCTTATGCCTGGGATCAATATGATCAGAAGAGGACAGTGTGACATTGCTCATGGTTCACGATTCATGAAAGACAGTAACATAACAAGGAAAAAGCAATGGTACCGGCGTATTATGTCCGGCGCTTTCAGAAGGTTCATACATTTATGGACCAAGATTCCTGAAAATCTCACTGATACACAATGCGGATTAAAGATCTATAAAAGAGAGGCAGCATTAGAACTTTACCGGCCATGCATAACAGAAGGATTTATGTTTGATATAGAGATAATATTAAGAGCAGTAAAAGCTGGATATAAGATCACGGAATTCCCCATCACCTGGACCGCTGACCTGGACAGCCGTTTATCTCCGGCTGCTTCTTTCATTCAAATGATATCGGAATTAGCAAATATCAAAAGCAATATCAGGTTTTAACAGTTTCCACTATTTACTCACTTGAGCCCTGGTCATTGAAATAATCCTGTCTCACATATCCGTCTAAGTATACTCCGGGACGAAGTTCAGTGCCTTCATCAAAAAGGGGTATATACAGGTATTTCTCCCCTGGTTTTGGCTCCGTATACATTTTCTTTATTAATGATTCTTTCAGATCAGGCGAAACAATCATAAGTGGTGAAAGAGGTGTATCGGGATTAATATTGTTCCACCAGCCCACCTGACTATATTCCCTTAAATACCAAGGCAGCGGCCAATAATCATTATTACTGCATATTACCTGAATAAGCAGCTCTTTCCCTTCTGGATTTATCTCAGAAACTTTATTGATCCTGTCGATCATATGAAATACATCCGAAGAAGTATGCCCGTATACATAAGGATTTGAAGGATGGGTTGGGTATTTATAATTTGAATAGATTACCTGAGTAATCAGGGATAAGGCAGCCACTACCATAATTATTAATACAGTTATACGGAGCATTCCTTTTGTAAAGGTGTTTAATACACTTATGCATCCATACCCGGCGAGTAATATCAGGCCAAAATAGGAACTCAGAATATTCCAGGGCGTTTTATAAGGCATAAAGGAAAAGATCAACATCATTAAAAGTGAAAATAATGCCATGGTCCTGAAAAACTGTTCCCGCATGGTATTCCCTTTGTTATAAAACACAAAGAAGATCCCCAGGAAAGAAAAAATCAGGACCGGAAGCTCAGTCCAGATCAAAGGCCCCGGACCATTATTCCAAGCGAGTATCCTGAGATAGTAGAACCAGGGATGCTGGTGAACTGAATCCTGAGCTGCCTTTGTAAAATAGTTTTCATACGTCAATACTGAATCTATTATACCCTGTGGATTTTTAAGAAATGAAGAAAAGAATAGAACTGAGACAAGGCCTGCTAACCCCAGAAAAACAAGATATTGATACCAGCGCATCGATTTGATCACCTGGAAAACAGATATATTCTGACTCCTCCGGATTTTTTGTTCCAGGTATATGGAAAGGAAAAGGATCACGACAGATATTATAAACGTTTCTTTGGTGGCATGCATCAAACCCAAAAAAATTGCTGAAACGATTAACCAATAATTTTTCCGGTAGATAAGAAAGCCATACAAGCATAAAATAAATCCAAAAGTAAAAAAAACCAGAAGTGTTTCATGGATATAATAACGGCTGTAGAAGACCAATGCCGGAGATATTGCCCCAATTGCAGAGGATGCCAGTACTATTTTCCAACCTGCAAAATCGACCAGAACCAACAACAACAACAGGAGTCCGATGCCAGCCAATGCAGGTATCACTCTTAAATGACTTTCATTAAGTTGAGAAAAGTATTGTTCATTGCTAACCAGGGCTGGAATTAAGGTTATGTAATAAAGGGCAGGGCCATGGTATTCTATTTTATCATAAGTGTATTCCCCCTTTTCCAGCAGGTTCCCAAACTTAACCGCATTCACCGCCTCATCAGTATGCATTGGTTTCTGAGGCAGACCCGTAAACCTTAATACAGCACCAGCAACGATTATAATAATAAAAAACAGTAAATTATTGTCGGGTTTTTTCACTTTACAGGGATCCCGTGAACTTCAACTTCAATATAATGATTTAAATCATTCGAGGTATTACCGTTGCTGTATAAACGGACGTATTGACCATGCACACCCCGGCAATCAAACAGCTTCCCCTCATGGGTTTCAACATAATGCAGATCATTACCTACCCCCTGACCAGAGGAATTATCATGATCGTTGTTAAAAAGTGTTTCAACGCCTATTACGAAATCCGGATCATCCGAAATCTGCACAATGACATCTTTATAAACCCGCGCCTTTTTATGAAAATGCCAGATCAGTATGGCATAGATCTCATAAGTATCTTCAAGGTCTATTGTAATATATTGCCTTCCTGGCCCAAATTCGACAAATGATCCATCATAAGCTTCATTGTCCCCATCATTTACCAGTTCTATTTCACCAACAATAGGTTCACTGTCAGTGCTTTCAACAAATTTTCCAAGGGCTATGTTTTTCGTGCCCACTGGTGCAAGAAAGGTAGGCCTGGCACTTCCAAGGGGACTCTCCAGATTGGGAACATCAAAATCCTGAGGTGTCCCCACGAACATAGGATAGGGTAATCTGACTTCAATGGGTACCAGTTCCTGGGCTTTTAACAGCACAGGAAGCACAACAAGAATGCCTGGCAGTATCATCCAATTTATAAACCTTCCAAGGTACTTGTGCATATGGGAAATTAATTTCATCAGTTCCTGTCAGCTTTTTATTTCTTACCTAATTCATCCATTTTAAAATCTCCTCCAGGCGCATTTTAAATTTCGGATCATCCGTTTTGTCGATCAGTAATCTCAATTCTGTCTTTGTGTACTCCGGATGGATGCGACCAAGAGGTCCGGCGATATTGGAGATTGCCGCCTTGGCTTCAGATTGTAATTCCGGATCCTGTAATAATCCGACCGCCATTTCAAAGGCCCCAATTGAGGTAATTTCGGAAAGACCTGATATCACTATTTTCTTTTCATCCAGCGTGGATGCAAGGCCGAATGCATATTCGCATGCTTTAAATTTCTGATCCTCAGTCATTTTTTCATTAATCTGAATCATTCGGATATATCCCTGAAGGGCAAGATTATGAGCCTTAACATCGTCAGTAGATTCAACAACCTGCTTTAAAACATTCATTGGATCTGAATCAGGCCAGACGGACAAGGCTTTTATGGCAGAAATCTGAATATCGGGATTTTCATGATTCAGATAGCCCTCAATTATCGGAAGAGCAGTTCCGGATCCAATATTTCCCATTGACTCGATCAACATCTCAAGGCTTGCATCATCCTTTAAATTCGGGAGAACAGCAAGAATATCAACTACTCTTTCATCTTCATCAGGAATTTTCAGTGCTATGGAAGTGATCGTTCTTTCCGCTTCATTACGCTCCGCTGAGTTGGTTGCATCAACTGAGATATCTATGATTTCCCTTAAAGTCTCCGGCCCGGCAAGCTTTCCCAGGACCTTATATGATTCAAGCCTGACCCTTCTGTCTGTATCTCCTAATGCCTCCATAACAGGGCTAACAGCCTCTTTCATGTTCCTTTCACCTATACTTCGGACACACTCTTGCCTGATCAGGGGATCTTCATTTTTTAATCCTTCCATGATCTTTTGATCAACTTCCACGCCTTTCATAATAGCAAGGCATTCCCTCGCCATATCCCGCTCCCTGCCTCGGGTGTTAGCGGCAACCTCAGCGAGGAATTCTACATCCTCAGCGGATGCTATATTTCGGAGGGCCATTAGCGCTGCCAGGCGAATGTCAGGGTTTTCATGGGCAACAGCTTCTTTAACATGATCTTTTACAGGAAGATAGTGCTTTTCTGCCAGCACTGTAAAAAGCTGCATTTGCTGATATTCATCAAGTTGTGGCAGGATCGCAAGAAATTCTGATAAATCAATGTCCAAGTGATAAATTAAGGGAATAACCAAGGTTTGCATTTCATTACCTTCGCTTTTTAATAACTGATTAAGCTGGGATTGGCCATATGTAGGATCACATTGTATAATACCTCTAAGGGCTGAATATTGAAGGGAAGCCGGAACTTCAGCTTCATATACCTTGACATAAATTTGAAATGCTTCTTTGGTTTTGTTCCGTTGCATTTTGTCTGCACATATCAACCAGGCTTCAGCAATATCCCATTTCAATCGACTTTCAGACTTTTCAAAAGCTTTTGCCAGCATTGAACAGGTTGTCTCCGTTCCAATTTGTCCCAGTGCAAATAGAGCTGTTGAGCTTACATGCGGATCATCATCAAATATTAATTCTTCTAAAGGATCAACCGCCTCCGGAGACTTTCTTTTGGCCAGTACATTTATTATGCCCTGCTGCACCTTTCCATCGGCGAGAGGTAATAATTCCAGCAAGGCCTTATCTGCAACCTGACCGGGAATCTGTTGTAAAACAGATAATGCTGAGGAGGATAAATCTACATCCATTACCATATCTTTAAGAATGCTGACCGACTTCCCTGAAGCTATAGGTCCCAGATAATTGCATATCATTTGTTTTGCTGCTGGCGACGCATCTGAATTTAATACTTCAATCATTAATGATTCTATTTCCCCATAGATTTGAGAATTGTTATACACCCCTGCCATAGTTTTCTGGAATTCATCCAGCCAGTAATGGCTTTCCCCATAATCGTACTGGCTTACCTTTTCCAGAGATACTTTAAAATCTTCGATTATCTTATCTGTATCTTCTGCCATACTTTGCATACAGAAAAATAAAAGCACCAGAAAGAGGCCATATGATACAGTATGTTTTATGCTGTTTAGAATTCTATTTTGCACTGTTTTATTTTTTTTTGATCATTTAAATATGCCATGGGCTACGCATGTAACCTGTCAACATTTTATTGGCTTCTTCATCATTAATAAATGATTCGCTTTCAGGATCCCATTGAAGTTTTCTTCCAAGTCTGATCGTGATATCCGCCTGATGACACACTGCATCTGTACGTGCTGCAATATTCACCGGGCACATGGGATCCTTTCTGGATTTTACAGAATCAAGAAAATTTCTGCGATGATCATTGCTCCTGGGCAGCTGGATTTCATCCGGACCGATAATCGTTTTCAATAGTGATTTTGGACTGGCATCAATAAATCCCCGTTGGACCATAATATGACCTTCGGTTCCAACAAATACAATCCCCATAGAATTTAATTTATACAGAGGTTCTTTTTGCCGGGCTGTAATATGATCCATATAGATCAAATCAACTCCATTAGCGTATGTATGCTTAGTCCCCCACCTTAAGATGGTATCATACAAACCATCATCTGAAATATCCCCCCACCCTTCTACTTCTACCGGGCCCGTATTATCTGCATCGACTGCCCACTGGGCGATGTCCACGTCATGAATTCCATATGCACCGGAAATACATCCAAGGGAATAGTCATAGATGAGGGTGAAATTCCTCGTACAGCGAAGGGTAGTATATGGCTTCCATGGTGCCGGGCCAAGCCAGAAATCATAATCCAATCCTTCAGGAATCGGTTCGATGGGCTGAGGTCCAACCGGCGGATATCCTGCCGAACCAATGATGATCTTCTCCAGCTTACCTATCTTTTCATTCCTGACCAACTCAGTGGCAAACCGGAATCGCCAATCGGATCGTTGTTGAGTCCCGTGTTGAAATACAACACCATATCTTTCAACAGCTTCCCTGATGGCTATTGACTCATTGAAATACCTGCTTAATGGTTTTTCGTAGTACATGTCTTTATGTTGTCTCGCAGCTTCAACACCCACCAGGGCATGCCAGTGGTCAGGTGTAGCTATAAAAACTGCATCAATATCCTTGAGAGCGAGCAGTTCTCTAAAGTCACTATAGGTCCTACAATCCTTGTTGCCATATTTTTCATCTACGAGGGCCTTGGCTCTGTCGCGGTGTTCTTTTCGCACATCACATATTCCCACCATCTGAACATCATCAAATCCCATAAAAGACCGGACATGACCGGTACCCATTTCCCCGACACCGATGGCTCCCATAACAATTTTATCACTGGGTGATGTTTGAGAGGTCCCGCTAATAACATGGGCCGGAACGACCATTGGGAAACCAGTCAGCGAAAGGGCACCTGCACTTAAAGAGGATTTAATGAACTTTCTTCTGCTTACTTCCAGCTTCATATTTTTAGATTTTTAATGTTCAATTATTTCGAAAGTTCAATAGACACATCATCGAAAAAGGCTTTGGATTGCTTTATTTCAGGCAATGATTTACCCCAGTTATGCGCATATTCCAATCCAAAAAATAGTGGCTTTATGCCGTTCTCCTTCAATTTCGTTAATATATTTTCTAAATCACATACTCCGGTTCCCCAGGCCACATCATGCCCCTTTTTGCTCAATTTATTTAAATCATGTACATGCAGGCTGATCAACCTGTCCTTTAAAACATCTATGGCTTCTGCAATATCGAATCCGGCCCTTACCCAATATCCCATATCCCCGCAAACACCAATATAAGCGCTTCGGTTTTCACAAGCTTCTGCAACAGATTTCGGGTCCCAAAAAACGGGCGATATGTCTTTTGTATGATTGTGAATAGCCAGTCTGATATCATATTTCTTACAATATTTTTCAATAATATCCAGAGCGCCTGGATCAGGTTCTGATACAATGGTCTCCACGCCCATTTTTGAGGCAAAAGAGAATATCTTTTCACATTCTTCCTCGTCAGCAGGAATATCATGTATATAATAATTGATCATAGTCACACCCGATGAAATAAATTTTTTCCGGATGTTGGATAATTCTTCATCACTCAGGTTATGATCAAAGTTCTTATCTATTTCCGCGCTTACTTTCTGGCTGAATAATCCACCCATATACAGTAATCCTAATTCAGCGGTATAGTCGATGGTCTCAAACAAAGTATTGTCCTTAAATGTCCATGCAGAGATCCCGAATTTCCAGTTCAGATCTTCTCTTGCCTTAATGGCTGGTGTCAATTTATTATTGGGTGTGGCCGGTGCTTCAAGATCGCCGAGTGCATATTGAATACCGGCAAGGTCATGATGTAATATCCTGGTATCCCAGAAAATATGCGGATTATCCCCGAAAGATGAATAAAAAACACGACCACGGCCGTATCGCCGGACCCAACTCATGGCCAGGTCCATATCCGCTCTCCGGTCAGGAAGGATCCGTCTCTTTTCACTTACATCTGTTCTTGCGGTATCAATTTTAAGCAGAATTCGCAGATTATCTCTTGTATAGGGTTCTGAAAACTGGAATACTTCATCGCTGATATCAAAATTTTTATACGAAAAGAATTGGTTAAGCGGGTGTTCCGGTTCTTCAACTTTTATGTTTATCCATTCGTGATCCATCCATGGATGCCCTCCGTTTTCATATCCCCCCATCATAATTCCAAATTCAGGGAATTGATCATATACCGGATATTGCACGAAAGTCGCCCCTGCGGCATGTATGCCAATAAATCCCTTTCCACTATATACATAATCGAGCAGATTCTGACGCAGTTCCTTGTCCTCAAACAAAACCCCGGCTGTGTTATTAAAGCAAATAGCATCAAACTGACTTAGAATTTCTTTTTTAAAGACCAGTGTATCCCTGGTAAAATATGCCTGATATGACCCGGTCTTTTCCCCTGTCAGTTTTATTGCATAATTCGCATAGTCTATAGAACCATGACCAGGCAATACCTCCCCATTGTTAACATGCAGGTTGACTACCAGTAGTTTACGTGGTTTCACAGCAGGTACAAATGCCTCTGGTGGAATTGACATTTCAATTTGCCTCCTGAATTCATCTGTTACATTCCTATAGTATGAAGAAGCATCTTCACCGGTAACAATTACCTGTGCCTTTACCTGTTTCGGTAGAACCAAAAGTGATATCGTAATAAGGAATAAACAAAAAACAACACGCTTTATTTCTTGGATAAACATCATATTTTTCGGGTCATTTAATTAAATAATCAAATTACATCTTACAGGATACACCATTCCGGATTTTTAATTGAATGTTTTCTGAATTAAAGGTCCTAAAAAATACTTGACGCATTAAAAAACATGTTATGCGACGAAGAACCATTAATATTTTACAATTTATAAAATAGTCCTTATGTATGAAAGAAATATACGCCGAATTGGAGATTGGTCAAAATTTCTAATATAACAGTTGATGATTAGGGCAAATCACCAGTATTATTCTTAAAGATAAATCTTGGCAGGATTTTTACATCCGGATTATCTTACCTGCCCCGATAATAACAAAATCAGGCCCATATTCCTCCTTAAAGATATTTGTAGCGTTTGCTCCGGTACAATGTGTGGCACCACATTTCTGAACGCCATTTGCCTGGAAAGTATCGATAATATCCTCCACCTGATCCGAAGAATGATTAAGCAGATGAAATCCTCCAAAAACCATATAAATAGGACTGTCTGATAACTCTGCTGCTCTCTCAACAATATTTTCGACACCCTGATGTGAGCATCCTGTAAGAACCACGAGGCCTTTTGGTGTATCAACAATAAGGGATTGCTCTTTTATGCCAGTACCCATTTCACCAGTTGATACAATCCCGGCACAGATCTCCAAGGGCTCATTTACCAATATTGTACGTCCCCGGAAGGATTCAAACCTTTTTAAAAAATTATCCTCCACAGAAACCGGGATGTATAAAGGTGACTCGGTCTCTTTCTCCAGTATAACTGGTAATCCACCGGTGTGGTCACCATGATTGTGCGAGATTACGATTACATCGATATTACTGATATCAACTTTAAGTTTCTCCAGGTTCCTTCTGAATATTTCGGGTTTCGTACCGGTATCAAATAATACTGTTTTTTCTTTTCCCTCAATAAGGCAGGAAAATCCCCAGTCTCCTGTACATTCACCAGAAGATGAATAATTATCATAGATCACGGTAAAATTTACCTGATCATCCGCTGGCATTTCGAAAAAAGGAGCAGAAAATATGCTTAATGAGATAAATGTATAAAGTGTTGCTGAAAACATGATTTTAAAGGCTTATGTATAATACTATAATTAAAAGCAGGTTTATTTAGTTCCATGATAAGGGATAAAATGTGATTGGGCAGGAATATTTCTGAAATATTATGTAATTTACCCTGAAAACACATTTTTAATACATTAACCGTAAATACCTATGAAAAAATTTACCATCTTAATTTTACTTGCCTTTATGGCTTCAACCCTGGCGGCTCAGGAATACCTGGCTGACGATCGTGTTCCGGATGGATTCGTATCATTATTCAATGGGAAGGATTTTACAAACTGGAAAGTTCCTGAAGGTGATAACGGACACTGGAAAATCATCGATGGAGTTATTGATTATGATGCTGAAAGTGAAGCGGAGGGAAATAAAAGTCTCTGGTCAGAAAAGGAATACAAGGACTTTATTATACTTGTCGACTGGCGAATAAAGGAAACCCCCTGGAACAATCCAAGAGTACCCTTTATTCTACCAAGCGGTTTGCATAAACTGGATGAAAATGGCAAAGAAATAAACATAGTTGTTCCGGATTCCGATAGCGGGATCATGTACCGGGGTGAAGACGGAAGCCAGGCCAATATATGGTGCTGGCCAATTGGATCAGGAGAAGTATACAGTTACCGAATGAATGAGGATATGCCTCTCTCTGTCAGGCGTGCTGTTACGCCTAAAACGAATGCTGATAAGAACATTGGGGAATGGAACCGGTTCAAAATTACTCTGAGGGACGATTTCCTTACAGTCGAACTGAACGGAATTGAAGTAATTCAGGATGCTTACCTGCCAGGTTTACCAGAAAAGGGCCCGGTAGGGCTCCAACATCATGGCAGCAAAAGAGATGGGGAGTGGGTCAGTCCTCCAAGCCTGGTCCAGTTCAGAAGGATCTATATTAAGGAGTTATAAAATAACCGTATAGTATTCAATACCATTTCAAACAGGCCCCGACCCAGGAGGCCTGTTTTTTTTAATGATCTATGCAACCCTTAGGATTTAAATTTATCCTTACACTAAACTCTAATTAGAACTGAATATGAAAAAGCTTGTATTGACATTATCAGGATTACTCATTGTATTAACAACTTTTGCCCAAAGTAAAGATACCCGAAACCTCAGTTCGTTCTCGGAAATATCTGTCAGTGAAGCCGTTAAGGTTGAGCTGGTAAAGGGAAGTTCAGAAAAAGCAGAGGTAGAGGTAACGGGTACAGATGCCGAAAACGTATTAACCGAGGTATCCGGGGACCGATTGAAAGTGCACATGGCCAGTGGAAACTGGAGGAATGTAAATGCATTTGTAAGGATCACCTATAAAGCGCTTGAAGAAATCAATGTTAGCTCTGCTGCGAGTATAGAGACAGAAACTGCAATAACCAGTGACAGAATGGAAATGGATGTTTCCAGCGCCGCTAAAGCTGATCTCATCTTTAATGTTGGTCAAATGGAGTTGGATGTAAGCAGTGCCGGTAATTTCAGTGCGGAAGGTACGGTAGATGAAATAGAAATTGATGTAAGCAGCGCCGGTTCTGTGAGTGCTTACGATCTTGAATGCAAAGTCGCCGATTTGAGTACCAGTTCAGCCGGGTCCATTAAAATTACTGTAACTGACCAAATCGATGCCAGGGCTAGCAGTGGTGGTAGCATACGGTATAAAGGCAATCCGGATAAGGAAAGGGTCAGCAGTAGTTCAGGAGGAAGTGTTAAAGGCAACGACTAGTAGAGTTTTTAAGTTTATTGCTTAATTATCTTTCTTGTTATCAGGCTCTTACCATCTCTCCGGATGACAACAATATAGATGCCTTCAGGAAGGATAGAGGTATCAATACGGCCGTTTGATTCCGTTTTGTGTAACATCAATACGCCACTGGTTGAGAATATATCTATACTCAGTAAGTCCTTGATCCCATCCACCGCCAGGAAAGATCTTGTTGGGTTTGGATATATTCTTATTTTATCCTCTTCCATATCCGGGATACTGGTCACATATCCTTTCCTGTAATTGTAAAAGGTTTTTGAATACAGTTCCCAAACCTGCTGGTCCTGATGCCATGCGTAATCTACACTCCGGGTTAAATCTTGATCTTTATTAAAAATCCACTCAAATTTACCCCCTGGTTCCCAATCCTGTACCTCCGGATCCCAGTTGTAGCCTATTGCTTCTATTTCATGATCATTAACATCATATTTTCTATCCCATTTTATACCGGAATTCATGGACCATCCTGAGTAAATACTATGCCATTCATAATAGGCATCCAGATAATAATCGCCATGTCTGTTATATAAGGTCTCCCTTTTCCAATCCCCAACCCAATCAGATAAACCAGGATTCCAGTGATAGCTGGCCAGAAAAACCACAGCATCATAACCCTTATGCTTATACCACAATGGGATCCATACCTCAAGGGAATCATCCCAATTATATTGGATGTTTCCTGTTTCCCGGCCTTCCTGATCAAAAGTATAATCGAATTTGTAATCCCTTATCCATTTTTCAGTTTCAGGATCATAATCAGAACTGATTTTCGAGGTTCTGTTCCCTTGCATATCATAATTAAATTCTAATTGCTTGTTAAGCATCCAGGCATCTACAGAATCATTAAATATAGAAACACGCTCAACACCTACCTGATCAGACAAATTGAAAGAATATTCGCTTTTGCGGCTAAAAGACCATCTATCTTCAGTTTCTTTCCAGGAATAGGTTAATTCTTCTATTTTTCTACCCGCCGCATCATAATCCCATTCAGTTTTCTCCATCCCAATCCACTTGTTATCTTTATCAAGACCATACATTTCCCTGAAGATCTTATTATTACGATCATCGAATTTCTGTTCAAGGCTGGCGATCTTAAGTCTCTCATCCATATCACCGTCTATAAAATATTGACAAGCAGATAATAATGATCCCTCAGGATTAAAATCATATTCCCAGGTGGTTTCTATCCAGGCGTTCGATTGGGTATAAAAAGAATAGCATTTGTCATGAACTATATCCCCTGAATCATTGTAATCAACAGACCTCTTATACACCAGCACCATTTTGTTATCAGGAATACTACGGATATATACAAGACAGGACGTATCTCTACCTGTAGCATCGTAATAATTCTCTCTTTTCTCCATGAGAATCCACCCTCCTCCGGCATTTTGATCCCAGCCGTACCGGCTTGAGCAAATAAAATTCCCGTTCTCATCGAATATGCCCTCCCCTCTTTCAACGGGTATAGAATCAACCGTGGAATGATATACATACTTTGAGCATTCGACTATTGATGGGATACCCGCATTGGTTTCCCTGATTTTTAAAAATGGATTATAACCATATTTTCCTGATAGGCCTGGGGCAAAGGCTATGCTGTCTGCATGTTGAAGTGGTGATATTACCGTATCAATATCATTTAACGTCATGTCAGGATAAAGATCCGGTTGGGCCAGCACTTTAAAAATTGAAAAAAGATAGATGAAGGTAATGATTGCGGCTTTCATGAATAAATTCCAATAGCACGTGTTCCCCCGCACAAAAATGCCTTTCAGAATAAAAACACCAGGGTAGCTGGAATAGTTCCCTGTAAATCAAGAATTGAAATATAAAAACATTAATGATTGAGAATGACCGGATGTCCCTTTATCATTTGGATCATAAAAACCGGGCTTATCCGATTGCCGTTTTTATCAAAACAAATTGGGCCTGTTACCGGATCTTTATACTCCATTACTTTCAGGACATCTCTGATGGCTGTTCTATCCGGGGAAGATTTTTCAAGCGTCAATTAACAGACTCATTCCACCATCTCAAATAATGTATCGTAAAAACCATCATTGATCGGGAAATTCAGGTCACGGAATTCCTGTCGCAGGTCCTTTTCAAAGGCATATGACATTGCGGTTACAAGAAATGTAGCCACCATAGCATCTGTATCGGGCGTGTTTTCATCAAGGTTATATCTTATTCGCATCTCTTCATTAAACAATTGTAATAGTTTCATCATTCTCTGGATTGGGATTTTATAACCTATTCCTTCCTGGGCAGCATGAGAACAGAATTTATAGCAGATCACCAGATATGTGTCTAATGTATTCTTATGGTTTACAGGAGAGTAATTCCATCCCGTGAAATCTCTTCCACCAATAATATAATCCAGATATACTTCATGTAAGAATCTGTAGTCATCTTTTATATTATAATAAATCTCCAAAGTTGCCGCATCGCATAACCCGAAGAACTCCTGATTATTAATTAGTTCCCAGGCAGCTCCCAAAGAAAATATTAATGCCATACCTTTACGATACATAAAATTGTAATTGCCATCAATATTATTTCCAAATACAAAATCTGAAGGTGTATTCAATGTGAAACCTTGACCTAATTCATCAAATAACACACCATAATCCACCCATCCGTGCTGTCCAAAGTCATCAAGTAAAATAGCCGGTGGGCTTGTAAACCAAAAGGAGCCCGTTTGTCCATATTCCTGATCAGGATTTCTCAAAATCACCTGATTAAATGTACCGTCTGATAAATACACATTGTGGTTAACAAAATCGTACTGAAGCCAGGCAACCGCAGAAAGAATGTATTCCAAATCTGTCCTCCGGATATGCCTGAAATAACTGCTACCAAAGAACGTATGATCATCTGGTGCATAACCATATCTGCTTGTAAGAATTATGTCATGATCCGGAATAGATACAGTTATTTCAGGAGGAATGGATACAGGATTAATATTATGACCGGTAAAATTTATATAAGCTTCCGCTGAATTTGATTTACCTTCCAAGTAATGGGCTGTAACTTTAACAATATAATTCCTTTTTGTATCCGTGTAAATATGTAGTGCCGGCAAGTCACCTTCAGATTTACTTCCATCTCCCCAATCAAATCTGAACATATCGGGATCTTTATTATCCCAACCATCAACTATTGCCCTACCAGTACTAGCATCTACTATACCAGGCACAACAGTTAATGTGGAAAACTGGCCAAATAATTCATTCAGAAAATTAAAATCAGCCGTATCCTTTACATGGATTTCAGGTTCTTCAAAATCGGATATTAACGTATTGTTAAAGGGAGAAACAAATTCATCATCCGATTTGCATGAAATAAGTGCTGCAAAAAGAAAAAGCAAGATAAAGAATATGAATGAAGCTCGGATATTCATGAATGAGTTCTTATATCTCAATAATATATACGGAATTTGATCAAAACGGACAACAAAATCTAATCCCAATATATTCCGGGGTCTACTACTTCTTAAGGATTTTACAATTATGAATCGGTTTACCATCTTTCCGCAATATAACAATATGAATTCCTGGAGATAATGTACTCAGATCGATGCTTTGGCTCAGTACGGTCTTTTCCATCACCAATTTTCCTTGTATTGTATAAATACTGCATTTCACAGGTTCTTTCAATCCTGTAATGTATAAGTCTGAATGAACAGGGTTGGGGAAGAGAAAAATCGTTTCGGGAATCAACTTAGGAACTCTCGTAATATATCCTTGCCGGTAAGTAAAAAACCGCTTATGGATCAATTCCCATTCACTGCTATCTGAATTCCATTCAAAATAAACCTCAATATTTAACTGATCGTCTTTGTTATAGTACCACATAACTTTCGATCCGGGAATCCAAATGGACAGATCCTTATCCCAGCTATAGGATATTTCCTCGATCTCTTTCCCGGAAACATCATAGGTTCGTTCCCGGAAATGTCCACTATAAATATACCAGTCGAAAAGCAATGTATCCCACTCATACGAGATGGATAGTATTATGGCCCCATATTCATCTACCTGCCATTCATACATGGAGGACCCAATCCAGGCATTATGGAGATCATCCCAGTAATAGCCCTCATATGTTGAAATTCTATTGGTGGGATCATATGTCTGCACAAGTTTTACTTCGTACATCCAGGATTGACTGATATGATCAAATGAATATGATATACCCAGTGTATCCTGATCGAATTCGTCAAAAAACCTTTCATATTTTGAAGACAGTTTCCAGTCATTACCGGTTGAATCCCATTCATAGTATATAGTAGTGAGAGAATTAGCTATCGAATCATATTGATCTTCACGCTTTGTGATTGATACCCAATCCCATGTATCCACATTCCAATAATGTCCTATAGTTAGTGTATCCCTCCCCAATGCATCGTTTTCATATGTATATTTACAGATACCCCTCCAATCATTCATATCTGGATCCCAATCATAAATGGCTTCTACCACCATGTGATCCTGAGCGTCATACTCAAAGATTTGGCGACTAACCTCAAGCCATTCAGAGGAAGATTCCATCCATCTGAACATCCTCTCAACAGTAAGATTCCCCATCTCATTATACTCAGTTTCATATTTCTCAGAGCCCTTCCATCCATTTTCATCCTGATCCCAATAGTAAAGAGCCATTAAGGTCATTCTGTTCTGATCATCATATTTCACCACCCTTTTATATCCATCTACTTGTACGATCGAATTCCCGGCATATCTCCACTCAGATAACACGAACAGGGTATCATTTCCATGTGTATCATAAAACCACTCTTCATCGCGCTCTTTAATCCATTCTTCCTGAGATACATACCAGATATAATCTGTTTCCTTGCTAATCAAACCGGTTGCATTGTAAGCCTCGACTTTCTTTGATTCAGGCACTGAATCAGATTGAGAAAAATAGCTGTATTCTGTGATCGTAATTATTGAGAACGGATCGTTCTTTATTCTTTTATTCCGATCTTGAGAAATGGCATAATTATTCCTCAGGAATTCCTCATGATGGGTGGTTTCCCCATAGGAGAAATGGATATCGAATAAAACAGGAGCACCATACCTATCTGGAATTGGGGATATGTATTCTGCTTGCCCCGCCAACCTTAAGCTAACATGAAGGATAAGCAAAGTGAAACATAAATACTTCAAAGTGATTGTTCTAATCATTCGCCCGGACCTTAAAACACCCACTATTATTTTAACAACAGGCTATGAGAATAAGTTCCTAAGGGAATAGTAGTGAAAAACCTGTCAGGAGTGAAAAAGATCAGGGATTGAGGATCACCGGGTGGCCTTTTATCATCCGGATCATAAAGACCGGAGCAACCCGGTTTCCATTCTTATCGAAACGAATCGGGCCGGTTGCGGCATCCGAAAAATTAATCTCTTTCAGGGCATCCCGGATCTTCTCACGATCCGGGCCAACGTCCAAAATGACATTTACCATCAATTTTACCCCGTCAAAGGCATATGAAGCGGCAGGATTTGGCATCATGTCATATCTATCACGATACTGGTCTTTGAAATCCTGGCCGTATGTGGTGAAACAGAATTTTGAAGAAACAAAAATGCCTCCCTCACATCCCTGGGTATATCTCGAACCGATTGAGCCGTTAAATGTCATATTCAGAGATCCGAAAACCTGAACTGAAGGGGCTTTTTCCTTGATCTTATCCAGTGCAGGATATATTTCCTGGAAGGAGCCAAATACTACCACAGCCTCTGCCTCTGGAGGCATTTGCTGTCCATTTCCATTCTTCTCAGAAGTCGATATTACGGTTTGACCTGATAATTTGTAACCGTTTTTCTTAACCATCTTTTGAAAAGTCTTCGCTCCGCTCCTTGAGTCGTAATCGTCCTGAAATAAAAGAAAGACACTTGTGAATCCATGTTTTTCAAAGACCTCTTCTACCAGCACTTCCGACTGCTGCCGGTCATTGGGCACGATCCTGAAAAACCAGGGAACAAAAGCTTGTGACAGGGTTTCCTCCGTTGCCCGGGTGGACAATTGTACTACATGAGACTTGGAGGCGACCTGCTCAGCAAGGTGCGCATTTCTGCCATCCACGGCAGAAACAATTGCCAATACCCCGTCATCATGCACAAAGTCAACACTAGCCTTCGACCCGGCTCCCCATAATCCATCTGCTGTTCGTACGATCAGTTCAAATTTCCGATGCCCTTCACTGATCTCCCGGTTGGCCAGTTCGATGGCTAGTTGGGCCCCCTGAAGTGCGGACCTGGCCAACAGGTCATTTTCAGGCGAGACGGGTAACAGGAGTCCAATCTTAAAAGGATCTTCATTTCCTGCATTATCTGAAAGAGTGGTGAGATGATCCCGGGAATTTGACTCGAATCCTGATCTCATGCTTAGGAAAACACTGCCAATGAAGACCAGGCATAGGATCCTTGTTGACCGGATCAGACTTTTTCTATTGGGTGGCATACGCATACAATTCTATTGCCCAGTGTCAGGGTTTTGGAAATAATCAAACGGTGGTAGCCGTCATGCTCAAACCCCTTCCAACTGCCTTGGTCAGGATGCGGAGATCTTCCATCATCTTTTTGAATTGTTCAATCGACAGAGATTGTGGTCCGTCACATAACGCATTCTCCGGATTATTATGTACCTCCACCAGCAAGCCATCCGCTCCAACCGCTACTGCGGCTTTCGCCAGGTCTGGCACCATCCAGGCATGACCTGTTCCATGACTTGGATCAACAATAACAGGGAGGTGGCTTAACTTTTTTAACATGGGAACCGCATTCAGGTCCATGGTATTTCTATAGGCGGTTTCGAAAGAACGGATACCCCGTTCACATAATATGACATTAGCATTCCCCCCGGCCAGTATATATTCCGCAGCCAGTAAATATTCATCTAGAGTTGCATTCATACCCCGTTTCAGCATAACCGGTTTTCTGCATTGCCCTACTTCTTTGAGTAATGGGAAATTTTGCATATTTCTTGAACCTATCTGAAGCACATCCGCATAGTCACATACCATTTCAACAGCCCGCGTATCCATTACTTCCGTGATAACAGGAAGCCCGGTTTGCTGTCGTGCCTTCTTTAAAAATTTCAATCCTTCCTCCTCCAATCCCTGAAAGCTATAAGGGGATGATCGTGGTTTGAATGCCCCACCCCTGAGTATGTTCCCACCGAGATCCTGAACAGCTTTGGCAGTGGTCAAGAGCTGATCCTGACTTTCAACTGCGCAAGGACCGGCCATAATAACAACTTCATGACCTCCTATTCTCACACCACTGACATCTATGATGGATCCTGAAGGGTTGTTATGCCTGCCAGCCCTGTGATATGCCAGCGTATTCAGGTCAAATTGTTCTGTATTGCAACTATCATTTTCCATGATCAGATTTATTTATCTGAAATTTCCTTTGTACTACTACTCGCTTTATCTGATTTAAACTCAGGCCTGGGGAAATACACGAATTTCCCGTCCTCTATTTTAACCATATATATTTCTCCAATATCATTCCAGGAGGCATCGAAATACATAGTGCCTGTAACACCCTCATACCCCTGGAATGTTTCAAGGTCCAGCATTACATCCCTGATCTTTGCCCGGTTCAGTCCACCAATCTCAATAGATTGAATGATAATATTCATGCCATCGTAAGCATGCGCCGCAAATACATCCGGTTCCATGCCAAATCTTTTAACATAAGCATTATGAAAATCCCTGTACTTAGGATAACTCATATCGGGCTTATACTGTTTTGTCGCTACAATCCCTTCCACATTTTCTTCACCGGCATATTTAATGAACTCAGGATCAACAAGCCTGTCACACGCAAATATGGGGAGGTCCATACCTAATTCCTTCATTTGTTTTACGATCAATCCCAGTTCTTTAGGATTTCCCCATAATACAACGGCATCGGCTGATGATTTCTTTATATTTTCGAGTTGTCCCCTGAAATCAGTCTCCCCATCTGTATATCTGAGCTCAAACAATACCGGATACCCCATTCTTTCGGACGTTGCTTTGAACTCCCCGGTACCTACCCGGCCATAGCGGCTATTTGTTCTTAAGACAGCGGCTCTTTTCAGGCCTTTCACCTGGTACATATAGGTAGCCAGGGCATAGCTGCTTTGCCGGTCATCACTTATAACCCTCAGCAACCATGGAATATTGGTTTCGGTGAGTGTCGGATCAGGGTCACCGGTATTCATCATGCATATTTCAACCTTCAACGCCACCCTTAAAGCCACATGCGTATTGATATCATCTATAGTCCCGAGTATGGCCCATACGCCTTCATCATCCATTTTGACCACTTCGTTGGCCGCAGCGCCCCATAAACCTACGTCATTGTGAAGCATCATCTTATATGGAAGTCCTTTGTAGCCACCCCGTGCATTCGCCTCTTCCATGGCCAATTCAGCTCCCTGTAGCATTTGTGTTCCGTATTCAATGATATTAGATCCCTCCATAGGCCCTAAAAACCCAATCCGCACCTCTTCCAGACCGGTTGGTTCGGCCTTTTCACGTCCCGGACCTAGATAAGGCTGGGCCGGAAGAATGAAGTGCCGTATATAGGGCTCCTGGAAACGGCTGAAAGGAAAGATCTCATCCGGTGTATTTCCATAATTCTGTTCATCCTTATCCTCTTTTTCCTTGTATCGCTGTGCCATTAATCCTGCATGATCGACAAGCAGGAAACAAATAATCATTACAAAGGAAACGGTATACCGTGTGGCCATAATCTTTTTAGTTTGATTTACTGATCGCAATCGCCTCAATTTCCACCAACAAAGTCTCCCAACAAAGTCTTGCCTGGATACCTGTACTGGCAGGAAGCGGATCCAATCCCAGCCATTGATAAAAAGAGGTTCTGATCTTATTAAACTCTGAATAATCCCTTTCAATATCCCTGAGATAATTGGTAGTTCTTACCACATCATGCCAGGTCATATCTTCAGCTTTAAGGAGATTGGTTATATTTCTATAGGTTCTCCATTGTTGGGCCTTGAAATCCCCGATATGTTCAGGCTTACCTTCTTCATTCACACTGGCTGTGCCGGATATCAGCAATACTTTATATTCACCAAAATCAAGACGCAATGCTCTTGAAAATGATGATGGTTTTTTGTAATCATATGCTTCATTGATCACACTTGGTGCATGAACAGCAAATTTCTCTATCGGAGGTCTGTCAAGATGTACTTCCGGGTATTTATATGCTTTAATTCGATTAGTTTCAGATAAAATGCCAAGCTTCATCATCTCATCCTTTTCGCCATCTGTAAGATTATCCAGATCGATCAATAATTTCTGTGTATTTATCATTTTTCCTTATTTAGATTTTATATTTTCTTTTCCTAATCTGCTTTTGCCATGAGTTTTCCTGAAGCCTCTCCTTTGGTAAGGCCTTTAGCTGAAGCAATCCATATAATATCATCCTGAAAATCCATACTCCAGATGAAATTATGAGAAATCGTACTATTGGTGATTATGGTTTTCTTATTTTCTCCCTGGGTAATAATAACTTCTCCTTTTTTACTGTTTTCCACTGGTCTGTATGTTATCCAGGTCTCTCCATTGAAATTGCTTAAACCATTGTCGGTGCACAACCAGACGGCACCACCCTGCGCTTTTGTGAAATTTATGAAGTTACTTGCCAGGCCACTGTCATGATCAAAATATCCTTTCCATCTGGTCCCGTCATATCGGCTCATCCCGAAATAGGTCCCTACCCAAAGGACGCCCTCTGAGTAGGAGGTTCCTGTGGTTATGTCATGAACGATACCATCATCCGGGAACAAGTCGATCTCCATCTCCTGGTCAGGATCAGTATAATCCCTCATTTGCCCGGTCCCGATCTCATATTCTATTACACCTCCTCCCCAGGCTGCTATATATACTTTCCCATCACCCCCGGATATCCCATATGTCCATGGTTCGTGCATGGGCGCATTTTGTTCGGTAAATATTTCCCATTTTTTATTATATATATCATAGGAACCTGCGCCTCCGCCAGTAGCCACCCATACATATCTATCGACACAATACACCTGATAAACTACATCGTTTGGCATTCCACTATTAAACTGGTTAAAAGTTTCAAATTTCCCTGCAGATAAGCGGTTCAAACCACCCATGGTGCCTATCCACACGTCCCCGGTGGTTGGACTAATTTCCACGGATACTACATTATTGTGCGCAAGTCCATCCTCCTTATGATATACTTCAGTAATTTGGCCTCCTTCCATAAGTGCAAGACCCTTATCCGTACCTATCCAGATCCTGTCACCATCGGCTTTAACACAATTTATTTTATCAGATGGCAAACCATCCTTTGTTGTATAATGGATCCAGGTATCATATATTTTAAGTTCCTGAACTTCTTCTTTATCAGATAAAACGCTACCTGAGTTTCCGGGTACTGCGAAATTGTTCTCTTCCGGTTTGTGGTGAATATCCTTCAAATCAAATCCGAGAAACAATCCGCCCGAAACGATTATTGCGACAGCGAAAAATAATTTGAGATGTTGCCTCATATCCTTATTCATATTGTGCATATTTAGTGTTGTGTCCTTTGTATGTATGAGCAGGTCCTATGCTCTTCAGGTATTCAATAAGATCGTTAAGTTCCTGCTTTGTCAGGTCATTGATATACCCGTGGGTATCTTCTTCTGCATACACCGTCCATATTTCCTCCAGGGTTTTTGCCCGGCCATCATGCAGATAAGGTGCCGTTTCACTGATATTATTCAATTTGGGTGTATCAAAGAATTCTTCCTTATCTGTTTCAAAGCTCGAACCCACATTGGTCAGAGACCGGTCTGTAAAATATGGGGGTGGGTGGCATGTGATACACCTGTCTTTTTCCGGGATCTCCCGGCCGTCATTGGTGATGGTCCTTTCAAAAATCATACGTCCCCGTTCCTGTGCTTCAGTTAACATACCATCCGGAAGTTGCTTCACATTGGGTGGATTTTCCAGTTTCTGGAACATAAATGCTACCACAGCATTTAACTCGTCCGGGCTGAATGATTCGGTACGTGTAACAAATTTCGAGAAGCGCATCCCGCATTGCATATAAACACTCACATTCTTTCCGTTCCATTTGAAAGGTGAAGTATTACTCAATTCACGTAATGTGATGGTGTTCTCGAGATCCCTGCCTGTCCCGGTAAGGTCATAGGTCAATCCATCCTCACTCCCATCCGGGTGACAGGTAGAGCAGCTGTACTGGTTCTGAAAAGTTCTCCCGGCGTTAAAGAATAACCTTCCCCCTTCCCTGACCATGGTTGTTTTATCCGGACCACCCAGATCAAGCCGATCCTTAATTTTGTGGGTTGCAATATCCAGAATTGAGACCTGATCGGCATATCTTTCAGCTATATATACACTGGATCCATCTGGAGAAATGGCCAAACCTTTTGGATTAGGTCCCGTTTCGATGCGGTCGATAACGAATTTTGAGCTCATGCCCAGGTGGTTCGCATAAAGGGAGAGTTGCTCCATTGTACTTTCTGAAATAATTTCACGAAGGGCATCGATATCCAACACGGAGATATAATCTACACCTGCATGAGAAACAAAGGCTTTCTTGCCATCTGGTGATATTACCACATCATAAGGATCCGCGAAATACCGGTTGGGTTCATCCAGAAGTAACTGAGCCACCTTCCCATTTTCACCCGTCTCTATTATGCCAATCCCTTCGGTGATCATCCAGCCTTTCTCGATCTGGGTTGAAGGTACCAGGTTCTTAGGCCTGATCAACGTGAAGATGGCCAGGTCGCCGGATGGGGTAAAAGAAATGTTTTCCATGATATGGGCAGATGATATCTCTTTCCGATCCGTAATCCGTTTATACCTGGTATCGATAACAGCCACCTCGGTAACTGGTGTTTCCCTGAAGGGCACGGTAATCGATCGTCGATGCGTCACATATACTTTTTCACCATCCGGTGATATATCGATTCCTATGGGAAAATTACCTGTAGGTATCCTTCGTATTTCTTTCTCATTTTCTAAATCAATAATAGACAGGTTTCCGTCAAAACTGTTGTTGACGTATAGAAACTCCCCTTTCTTGTCAACCACAAGATCAGAAGGGCCTGATCCAACCTCGATGGTACTTATAATATTTTGAGTGTTCAAATCAATAACAGAAACACTTTGTGACCAATGGTTACTTACATAAGCCCTGGTGGCGGAATTATTTAATGCAATACTATGGGGCCAGATACCAACAGGAATGCTTGCCTTTATCTTTCTGCCAGCAATATCATAGATCATGAGATGATTCCGCTCGTGGGCTGTGATCAGAAGGTCCTTTCCATCCGGTGTTACTTTAAGTTTAAAGGGGGATATATACTGCTTATCCAAAAAAGCGGCTAGTTTTGAATCCTGGTCAAGGTAGGCATGACAGGAAAAACAATTGGCCGGATGAGGTGTTCCTCCTGTCATATATTTGGCATGTTGAAGTCCCCACCTATGACCCGCATAAAATATTATACCAATCGAAAGCAGGGGTATCCCAATGAGCAATATTTTCTTTCCTACCCTATTCTTCATCATCCTTTGCTTTTCCATTAACATTGATCGCATCGCTCTTTTCCCCTTCAGGAAATTTCATCATACCAGCATACAAGGCGTCTGGCACCCGGTTATCCGGAGCTAGTTCACGATCTTCATGACATCCGACACAACTTCTTTTCTCATTTGGCCTCACCCAGATCCAGGAGGAAGGTCCCCGGAGGATTTCTCCCTGAGCATCTACGGTTTGAAAGCGTACGGGTGTATCCGCATCAATTTCTATATAAAATGACCCATCCTCTTCAACAGGAACTTCACCGATCATTTTTTCAAGATCAAAGATTTGAACCATGGTAGTTTTTTTATTATTATCTGCCACGACTGCACTATTATCCATTGAAAGATCTGCATTGAGGCATAATAACCTTCCCTTTTCTTTGGATTCATCCACGATCTCGGGAAGTTTCATCGGAACCTGGCGTTCAGCTATCAACACCGGTTCGATGAGGTGGTAATCCGGGTTACTGTATTTTATGTTAGAAAGTTCAAGCTTGGCGAGGTCAAATATATAAAATCCAAAAGCATCATTTTCGACGCTCCTGTATGAAACCAGAAGGGATCCATCCCGACCCGGGGAAACAGAATTAAACTCACCCGGAATATCTTCAGACAAAGTAGAGTATGAGCTGAGCGGATGTCCCTGTTTTACAGAGACCAGTCTCGTTTGATTCCGATTCTCAGGATCCTCTTCTATAAAATAAACCGCTTCACCTGCTTCCCATCCTTTCCCTTTCACTTCCTTAGTCTCCCGGCTTTCATAGAATAATTCAGATTTAGTGCCATCCACGCGCATTGCCATCAGCTTACGTTTACCCTTCTCAGGATATTTCTGTTCATCCAGGACCAGTATCCTTCCATCCAGAAAAACCGAAGAAGCGATGGATGAATTCGGGCTGAAGGTAAGCGGCTTTATTCCACTACCATCCATTTCACATGTATACAATCTATGCAGTGAGCCAGCTATTTTATCCTCAATTAATTTCGAGAATGCAATTCTCCCGTCAGGCATCCAGGTAGGGTCTGTACAATTCTCCATTCCGTCGGTGACCTGATTCACTTTAAAGGATTTGAGGTCCATAGAATATATCTGCCAGGTATCTCCTTCTTTTCTTTGTCCTGAGAAGATCATCTTTTCTCCATTGTATGATACTTCAGGTGCGCGTGCTGAAAAATACTCCTCAGATAATAGAACAGGTTTCGTATCACCATTTTCTGTATCCATGCCTAAAGCAATGATCTGTGATCCGGGAAAATACCTGTTATCCACACCCAAATGATCATGTAGGAGATCGGTGCCGGCCGGCACGGCGGTAAGAATGACCATCCCTTTTTCCAGTCTGGAACCCGGCGAAAGCCAGAAGATACTGGTGGCCATTGCGACCAGGAAAAATGATAAAATCCCTATTTTATGTTTTATCCTCATCATCCTTATAATCATTCCTCCTCAATAACCATTATTTGATTGACCTCTACATTCTCAAGCACCTGTTCATTTCCTGCAGGCCAGGTAATCTCTATCTTATCAACGATTTCGGCATCACCCAGTCCAAAATGCAGCCTTGGATCATTTTGAGAAAGATAGCCGCAACCTCCCTTTTTCTGGTCGATCTGAGCCTTCCCATTTACGGTCACCCTCACACGGGCTCCAATGGCGTCCCGGCTGCTTTCTGTTCCTTTCAGGTGCAGGATCAACCAGTTGTTCCTGTTTCCCCTGTCGTTCCTGAGCAGGATCCCATAATCATCCAGGTTCACGATATATACATCGATATCCCCGTCATTGTCATAATCACCAAAACAGGCCCCGCGGCTCACTTTTTCCTCCAGAAAATGAAGACCACTCTCCACAGAAATATCATTGAATTTTTCGACATCCACATTTTCAAAAAGCTGGTCTTCTTGTCCGTAAAGGTGTTTCAACTCCCCATTAACCTTGAAAATATCCTTATCGCCGTCATTATCGAAGTCAATAAAGGCAGTAGCCCAACCTACATGCTGACCACTTGCCTGGGCGATACCAGCATGATATGACATCTCATTAAAGACATTATCGCCCTGGTTAGCAAATAAAGAGCAGTACCCATCATCCGAAACAAAAAGATCCAGAAGCCCATCCCCGTTAAAATCGGCAAAATCAACGGACATGCTTATGGTAGCTTCCCCAACCTGGTTAAAGGCTGTACCTGTGGCCACTCCCACATCCTTAAAGCCCTTTCCTCCCTGGTTTTCATACAGGTAATTTACCATATGATCATTGGCCACATAAATATCCATCCAACCGTCATTGTTATAATCCGCTGATCCGACACCCATAGCCCTGCCTTCGGGATTAAAGACACCCAACTGCTCGGTAACCTCTTCAAAGGTTCCATTCCCCTTATTATGATATAAGCGGTCAGGCTGACCGTCATAGGCCATTGGGCCGGGAAAACCATCCGGAGCGTAGTAATACTCATATTCCGGATCAAATTTTATATAATTACCAACATATAGGTCCAGGTGCCCGTCATTATCATAATCAAACCAGACTGCCCCGACGCTTGTTTCATTCCCGGCCACGCCGGATTTATTGGATAGATCCTCAAAAGTCCCATCCCCTTTATTCCTGAATAGCTTATTGGGGCCATAATTACTGACGTAAATATCAGGGAAACCATCATTATCAAAGTCACCAATGGTCACACCCATACCATACCCGTCGTCTCCTACCTTTGCTTTTCTTGTTACCTCCTCAAATGTGCCATCGCCGAGATTTCTGTATAATTCGTTAACAGGATTATAATCCAGTTCATCTTCTTTATCACTTAGTTCATTATTATGGTTCCCATTCACCAGGTAGAGATCAAGATATCCATCCTGATCATAGTCAAAAAAGGCAGCACCACCGCCTACCGATTCAACCAGATTGCTGAGATGGTGGTCACCTATGGTATGTTTGAAGTTAATGCCTGCTGGTCCGGTAACATCGAGGAAAGCATCATCGCCTTCCGGAGGCATTACAGAATTGCTTATTTTTTCGTCGGTTTCACCTGTTTTACTCCCCTGCTGGCAACCAGTTATTATCAGGATGGTAAATATAAAAATTCCCAATATCCAACTAAACTTTCCATAAACCCGATCTGTGGCCATCATTTTATAATTTTTCTTCCCTGAAAAAAATAGCTTTTACCCCATTTAAAAATTTCAAGCTGCAATGGTATTGAATTTTTTTCTAAGCTGCAATGTCAAAAATCATGTATTCGCAATAAATCGTTTAAATGACACATTGAACGTACTTAGCCCACAGTTACCATCCGCAACTATACATAAAGACTGCAGATATCCCGCAAACCCCTAATTTCGTTATCTAAATTTTATAACATTCTAATGGGCAGGTCTAAACGTCGGATCCAAGTATCAGGCATATATCAATAATGCCGAAAAAAAAGGTTTAATCAATATCATTTTATATTTTTGCCTTTCGTGTTTATGCAATAAAAATAATGAAGAAGTACTTTTTTCTTTTTTTATCTGCCATATGTTGTTTCTTTAATGCTCAGGCTCAGGATACCCCGGGATATGATCTGAAAAGATGTATATCTTATGCTCTTGAGAACAGCTATTTGAATAAATCAAATGCCATTGATGCGGAAGAAAGGTATTCTGAATACCGTACAGCAAAAAGCAAGATCCTGCCGAGCATTGACTTCTACATGGATTATTATAAATATTTTAATGATTTGCCCACGTATATATTTCCCAGTGAGGAGGGGAATATTATCTCCGGCGGAACCAGTACCGGACCTTATCCGGTAGGATTGGGATTACCTCATAATCTAAACGCCGGGTTAGATATAAATCAGGTCATATTTGACCGGAACTTTATCCTGACGCAGGATTTAGAAAAGAATCTGGAGAAACTCGATCATTTGCAGAATCGGTTCAGCCGGGAAACCATCATTTATGATGTTACATTAAACTATTACAAGCTGGCCTCCTTGAATACAAAAAAGGAATTGATGGTATACAACCTGGATCGACTATCCAGAATAGAAGAGCTTGTCGATATTCAGATCGAGAATGGGTTTGCCAGGAGTTTTGACAAGGGAAAAGTAGAAATTAACCGGACCAAACTTTTATCCGGCATCGATCAGTTAGATGCCGGGATAGAACAACTGGAAGGATATATCAAGTTTTTAATGGGTATGCCAGTGGAAACAGATATTGATATAGTCATTGAATCCCTGGATGTAAATCCAGGAAGGATCAATGAAAATTATCCTGATTCCCTGTCCAGCACCCAAGAGGAATTGCTTGATACCAAGATTGATCTGCTGGAACTGCAGAAAGATGCCATTAAGGGTGATTATTTTCTTACCCTTAACGCTTTTGCCAAATTCAGGGTTCAGGCTCAGCGGGAAGCCTTTAATTTTTTTGAAGGTAATCAGGATTGGTTCCTCATAAACTTATTTGGCCTAAGACTTGACATCCCAATTTATCATGGAGGTGAGAAAAAGAAAAAAATGGAAGCATCCACCCTTCAATCTGACAAGGTGAGATTAAATAAGATCAAGCTCCAGGAAAACCTGAAAATGCAATTTGATAATTCCAGGATTGAATTGATCAACAGCCTCAAAAAAATTGAATACAGTGAGAAAAATGTAATGACCTCAAAAAATATGTATGAACAGACATCCGCATTGTTTGAGGAGGGTTTGGCCATGCTATCTGACCTCCTGGAAGTTGAATCTACGTATCGGGAAGCTGAAAACAACCTGATCACGGCCAGGTATTCATACAAAATAGCTGAGTTGAACTATTTGAAATCTACTGGTAATTTATTAACATACTCCCAGGATCTATAAATGCGATAATTCACCATGAAAAGATATATAATCCTTATTGTTTTACTTATTCTCATAGTGGCCATAGCCTGGATTCTGATGGGAAATAAGAAAACGCTGGAAACGGAAGCCTTACTATCAGAATCAAAGGTTGAAGTGCTTCCGGTGAAGGTGGATAAAATAAAACGTACCGAGCTCCACGAACGGTTTACTTTTTCCGGTATACTGAAACCGGAAAAAGAATTAATGGTGATCTCACAGACCCAGGGAGAAGTTAAGGAGGTTCATTATGATCTGGGGGATTATGTTACAAAAGGTTCATTAATCGTTCAGGTGGATAATGAAATGCTGGCCGCTCAATACCAGGTAGCGGAGGCCAATTATGAAAAGGCCAAAAAGGATATAGAACGATTTGAGAAGATGGCTGAAGTTGACGGGGTTACCCGGGATCAACTGGAAAAAATGCAATTGAACCTCAAAAACTCCGAGGCACAATATATAACCGTGAAAAAACGATTGGGAGATACCTCAATAGAAGCTCCTTTCACCGGACATATCAACCAGATGTTCACTAAAAAAGGCAGTATGCTTGGGCCAGGCGTACCGGTATTTGAAATCGTCAATATTGAAGGCTTCAAAATGACCATTAAATGCAGTGAGGATGAAATCATCCATATTAGCAAAGAAATGGATGTGATCATAAGGCCGAAATCCCTGGAGGATGTTGAGTTGCAGGGAAGGGTATCAAAAGTATCGGTGAGTGCGGATATGGCCCAACAGTATACCGTAGAAATATCCATTGCGCAGGGATCCGAAGAGAAGCTTAAAGGCGGTATGGTGGCCGTTGCTGAGATACTGGGAAGTGAGAACTATGACATTATAGCAATACATAAAGACCATATCATTAAAAAGAACGGGACGGATTATGTTTTCAGAGTGGTTGATCAAACGGCGGTTCAGACCGAGGTGCAAACCGGTGTTTCGATAAACGAAAACATTGAAATCACCCATGGCCTGAATGTTGGAGACCAGATAATTACTTCGGGATTGAACCTGCTGTCCGACGGATCAAAAGTGAAAATCGTTGAATAGAGCTCAATGAACATTACCCGGATATCCATAGAAAGACCGACCATTGCCATTGTGATCTTTTCATTGCTGATCATTCTTGGCATCATGAGTTATAGGTTCTTAAACTACGAGCTGGTCCCGGAGTTCAATCCCCCGGTAATAACGGTTACCACCGTTTACCCGGGAGCCTCACCCAGTGAAGTTGAAAACAGTGTCTCTAAGCCGGTTGAAGATGCGCTTTCATCTCTTGAAAATATCGAAACGATTTCCTCGACCTCTATGGAAAGTTTTTCCCTGGTCAAACTGGAAATGAAGGCTGGCACGGATATTAAGAACACATTAAGGGAGGCCGATAGAAAGATCAATGGGATCTTAGGGGATTTACCCACTCAAGCCAGGAAGCCTACTTTAACAAGATTCGATTTCAATGATCTGCCTGTCATGAGAATGGGGACTTACTCCAGTTTATCACCTGAGGATTTCTATGATTTTGCCAGGAACCAGATCGTACCCGTGCTGAACCAGATTGAAGGGGTAGCCCAGGTTCGTCTCCTTGGGGGAGTAGAACGGGAAGTACAGGTTAAGATCGATCCCCAGAAAATGGCAGCCAATAATGTTTCCCTTTTACAGGTTATTCAGGTCATACAGCGAACAAACCTGGAAATACCCGCAGGAAAGGTAGAGTCTGAAGAAAGACAGAATTTCATCCGCTTCAGCGGAAGGTTTGTTTCTGTTGAGGAGATAAAAGAGCTGGTTGTTCTGGAGATACCTCAGATCGAAAAGAAAGTGTACATCAAAGATATTGCAGATGTTACTTTTTTTAGAAAAGAACCAACGGTTATTGCCAAGATCAATGGGAAAGAAGCCCTGGCACTGGATATCAGAAAGCAGAGTGACGCCAACGCCGTTGAAATGAGTGAGGCTGTCCGGGACCGTCTGGATGATCTCTCCGAAAAATATCAGGACATTAACCTGGTTTTCGATATTGCACAGGACACTTCACAATTTACGATCAAAGCGGCGGATGCCGTGATAACTGACCTGACTTATGCCGTGATTCTCGTTTCACTAGTCATGTTGATATTCCTTCACAGTATACGAAACTCATTAATCGTACTCGTTTCAATCCCTACCTCCATCATCTCCACGTTTACAGTGATGTATTTACTCGGCTATTCACTCAATCTATTGACATTACTGGGTTTATCTCTTTCCATAGGCATTCTTGTGGATGACTCCATTGTTGTTTTGGAAAACATCCACCGGCATATAGAGATGGGTAAGGACCGGATACGGTCTGCCTATGAGGGCAGAATGGAAATTGGATTTACAGCCTTGTCGATAACGATGATCGATGTCGTGGTGTTCCTGCCTATAATCTTTTCGTCCGGACTGGTGGCAGATATGCTTCGGCAATATTCAGTGGTCATTGTTACCTCTACCCTGTTCAGTTTATTTGTTTCTTTTACAATAGTCCCACTATTAACGTCAAGATTTTCAAAGCTTGAGCGGATCAAGGGAAAAACCATTTTTGGCAAAGCTATCCTGGGATTTGAGTCGTTTTTGGAGAACCTGACCAATGAACTTATCCAGGCCCTGCGTCTGGCTTTTAATCACAAATACCTGGCCCTCTTTATTGCCTTTCTGTTATTTTCCAGCAGCTTTCTTTTAATATATTTCGGATTGATCGGGATCGAGTTCACCAAAGCCGGTGACCGGTCTGAATTCCTGATAGAAGTTGAACTCCCAAAAGATGCGAGTCTCCCTAAAACAGATAAGGTTGTTGAGCAGGTGGAAGAATACTTAAATAAATTTCCAGAAGTCGAGAATATATTTACAACAGTGGGTATTACCAGCAGTGGACGTATTGAGTTCAATACTTCCTATCTCGCCGAGTTGAATATCCGTCTTGTGGATAAATCTGAAAGGGAATTATCGACCAGTTTATTTGCCAGAAAGGTCAAGCACGATCTTGAAAGCAATATTCCGGGAATTATTATCCGGCCTGTTGACATCAATCTGATCGGATTGAAGGATGACGATGCCGTCCAGGTTACGATAACTGGAACGGATATTGAAGCTTTGAACCTATTTTCTGAGTCCGTTTTTAAACTTTTTAACGATATTAACGGAACAGTTGAAGTTCAATCCTCCCTGACTGAAGGCAGGACTGAATATACGGTGATTCCGGATCGGGACATTATGCAGTTATTGGGGATCACCAATGCTCAGGTAGGTATGGTCTTGCGTACCGCTTTTAATGGAAATACAGATTCAAAGTACAAGGATAATGGATTCGATTATGATATTAATGTTCAGCTTCAGGAGTTCAATCGATCCAATGTGGATGATATAAAGAATCTGTCTGTAGTCAACAATGAAGGAAAAGTTATCCGGATACGTCAATTTGCGGATATTGAAGAACAGGAATCCTATGCCAAGCTTGAGCGCTCCAACCGCTCACCTTCCGTAACCATAAAATCACAGGTAATCGGGAGGCCGGCAGGTACCGTAGGCCGCGAACTTCAGAGAAAAATGGACGAAATGGTCGTTCCAGCAGGTATTACTTACTTTTTTGGCGGGCAGACCAAACGGACAATGGATGGCCTGAAAACCATGATCTTTGCCCTGATCATCGCCATTTTGCTGGTCTATATGATTCTGGTTGCGCTTTACGATTCCTATGTATACCCCTTCGTGGTCTTATTCTCCATTCCATTGGCTGTGATAGGTGCCCTTCTTGCCCTTGCGTTAACCATGGAAAGCCTGAGCATATTTTCCATTTTGGGAATGGTCATGCTGGTAGGTTTGGTGGGCAAGAATGCCATTTTGGTCGTGGATTTTACAAACCGGTTGAAAGAAGATGGCATGAAGTGGAAAGAGGCCCTGATAACCGCCACAAAACTACGTTTCCGGCCCATCCTGATGACCAACATTACGATGATCATCGGATTATTGCCTTTAGCCCTGGCTTCCGGAGCCGGGTCAGAATGGAAAAACGGACTGGCCTGGGCTTTGATCGGCGGACTGACCAGTTCTATGTTCTTAACATTGATCATAGTGCCAGTCGTTTATTTTATGGTTGAGCGATTTATGGAAAAGTCGGGTCTAAGCAATGCCAAAAAAGTCAGGATCCCTGAAGATGTGATCTAATCCATCTGATTTTACAACTTAATGGCCCTTAGTTAGTTCCTATTATTGCCTGGAAAATCTTCTGGTTATATCCCCCAAACAACGGTATTTTTTATTGAATTTAAGTGGTATCTGCAAGGATTTACATTTTATCTACTGCACGGCATATAATTTGCTATCATTTTTTTAATTAAAGTCAAAACTCAAACGTCATGAAACGAAAGAATCATTATCTGGTCAAAAGAATTTTTCTCGTAAATGACATCAATCCATTAACAAAAATACCTATAGAGATGAAACGTATTACACTACTCATTATGACTGTCCTGAGCTGTACACTTTTTGCTTTCGGACAACCTGAAGAAGCAAAGGTTGAAAGATCTTTGCTGAGCGTTTATTTTATTCCATTGAAGATAACCTATGAACAGGGATTGGGAAAATCAAATACCCTGGAGATCGGAGGTGGCCTCACTGGAGTTACCTGGTTGGAGAACACCGGGGATTTTGATGAATTCCGGTTCGGGATAGCCCCTTTTGCCGAGACTACCTTTAGAAATTACTATAATCTCGAAAAAAGGCAGGGTAAGGGAAAAAGAACGGCTATGAATTCCGGGAATTACTGGGGCATTCATGCCCGGTACAACTTTGAGGCGATTGCAGGGGATACTGATGATCAGCAGTTCAGGTCCTTTTTTATAGCTCCGGTTTGGGGATTTCAGCGAAATTACAATAGCCAGTTCAGCCTGGGCATGGATTTTGGCCTGGGAGCAGGATTTAATGACGGCGGGGCCTATTTCAGCCCGCTGGTCAGGCTCAAATTAGGATTTGTCCTCTTTTCTCATGCCGGCAAGTAATCCGGAAACTTATTAAAGGAAGCTATAATCCCCTGAACGTTTAAAATTCAGGGGATTCTTATTTGTAGGGATCAATTATCGTTAATAAGTCAATTTATTTTCCTCGATATAATTTTAACATTAAAGGAATTTTATCAATCTGGCAGGGAATGTTTTGCTTTTACCCCTTTCTCTGTGGATGAGCAGGAGGTCGATACGCCTTTTTAAGTCAGGTTTCAGGTTACTTTTGGCAAATACCTTCTTACTTTAAAAGCAGAAGGATAAATTAAGGGTATTGATTTCAGAAAAGCGCTTATGATAGTACCTTTGGGGATCAGATTACATTCTGACCACATGATGGAGAGATGCCGGAGTGGTCGAACGGGGCGGTCTCGAAAACCGTTGTCCTCTCACGGGGACCGAGGGTTCGAATCCCTCTCTCTCCGCATAAAAAAGTCTCGCCAACGGCGGGATTTTTTCTTTTTAATGCGTTGGACACTTGTGTTCATAAGCATTTTGAAAAGGAAAAATCATGTGAACGTAGTGAGCGGGCTTTTTTATGGCGAT
>CBDUBA010000030.1:0-41243 GCA_965365275.1 uncultured Cyclobacteriaceae bacterium
GGATGGCAGTGGGCATTCATCATCACAGGTGCTCTGGGCTTTATCTGGATTGCACTCTGGCTGGCTTTCTATCGGAAACCTGAAGAGCATAAACGGCTATCCAGGGAGGAATTTGAATACATCCACAAGGATGAAAAAACTACCCGGGAAAGTAAACTCAGTTGGGCTTCCTTGTTGAAATACAGGCAGACCTATGCACTATGTGCCACCCGTATCGTGTCAGACTGGGTGTGGTGGTTCTTTCTGTTCTGGACACCCGATTTCCTGCATAAGACCCATGGGATTGATATCATGGAGACAGTTATTCCGTTGATCCTTATCTATTCGGTTGCCAGCGTAGGTGGGATTGCAGGCGGCTGGATCTCTTCCACACTGATCGGCAGAGGGGTATCGGTGGATATTGCCAGGAAAAATGCGATTCTGGTCTGCGCCCTGACTGTACTACCGGTGATGACGGTGCCATTGCTGGCCAGTAAATGGATAGCCGTTGTCCTGATATCCCTGGCCTGTGCTGGTCATATGGGATGGGCCTCCAATATGTTTTCGATCATTTCAGATATTTATCCAAAAAAAGCGGTAGCATCAGTTACAGGCTTGACAGGATTTATCGGGGCATCAGGCGGCGCCTTGTCCGCCACCTTTGTCGGTTGGATACTCGACACTACCGGTAGTTATTTTGTGATCTTTCTCATCGCCTCCCTGGTGTATATGGCGAACTGGGCTATAATCAAGATTTTCATACCCGATATAAGGTCCATAGGAGAATGAACTGATCTGGAAAAGAAAGGATCTTTCTCCAAAATAGAATAATGCTCCACTTGTTTTATACTGTACCAGAAATTATCTGTCTATAAACGAAAAGAACATTATTTAGCAAGAATAACGACATAATAAACAAAAAAAATTCTTATTTGCAATAGGCCAACAAACAAAATATAGATTTGGTTATCTGAGTAAAAATAAATTATAATGGATATATCAGAATTCAACGCACTTATACGAAACAGGAGATCAATATTCCCAAACATGTATACAGGCGAAAGGGTTGATGACCAGGTTGTGGAACAAATGCTGGAAAATGCCCGCTGGGCACCCACACATAAGCTTACCAATCCATGGAGATTTTGTGTTTTTACAAAAGATGGGCTAAAAAAACTAGCTGATTTTCAATCAGAATTGTACAAAAGTATCAGCACCCAGGCTGGTAATTTCATGGAATCCAAGTTTGAAATGTTGAGGTCCAAACCTCTGTTGGCTTCGCACATAATTTCTATTGGAATGAGAAGGGATCCTGCGGAGCGACTTCCGGAAATTGAGGAGGTGGAAGCTGTAGCCTGTGCCGTTCAGAACATGTATTTAACAGCTTCCGCTTATGGGGTGGGGTGCTATTGGGGATCAGGCGGCATAACCTATGCTGAGAGCGCCAAGGATTTTTTTGGATTGGAAGCCAAAGATAAACTTCTGGGTTTCTTGTATATTGGCGTTCCAAAAAAAATACCCGCAGGAAGACGTGAATCTATGGATGATAAAGTTAAATGGATCAGATAAATGAATGAATAAAGTACATACACGTCCATGAAATGTTCATTTTTGAACATTAGCCCTAAAAACATTTCTCATAAGATATTATTAACTGTCTGATATTCAGCGTTGTAAATTTTTTGGCATAGCAATTGGAACAGTATGCATAAATTCTTGTAAAAAAAGGATATGAATAGAAAGACAATATTAATCCTGGGTATCATCATAGCTGTTATCGCGTCAATTAACAATTTCAGCTATGCTGATGTAAATATTGGCGGTGAGAAAAATGATATTGAATTTCAGTCCGAACAATTGGCTGAGGAAATATTGAAAGCAAATCTGATTGATAAAGAAGAAACTTCAGCCTATAAAGTGTACAATAGTTCTGATCAACTTGTATACGAAACCAGGAATAAAAATGATGAAAAATTTACTCAACTTATAAAACAATCTGATTTTATAACTGAAGTTAATAAGATCTCCTATTATAAATTATCTCGCTAAACTCTCTTCATAACGTTAAGGTTAGTTATTGGAGGCTGTCATTGAGACAGCCTCTTTTACTTTTTTATATGGCCTGTTATTATTTTAAGTGAAATACCAGAAATCACTTTAATTCTTGGTAACGATAGATGATGGACGGATTTCACTTTTGAATATAGTTTTATATGTTTTTATAATAAATCTATCTTAAACCAATAATTTTCTTATAATTCTGTTCGTTCTCATAATGATAATGCCTGTATTAGGCCAGTATTTTTTGGTAATATATTTGCTATGATTATAAAAAGGCATTTTAAGCATTAATTCAAGATGAGAACTCGAATATTAAAACTTAACTTACTTTTACTGACGATCGCATTAATGATTTTTGCATCATGTGAAGGATTGTTAGAGAGTGAAAACCTTGAAGAAGGGATGTTTACATTCTGGTCAAATTTTGATGGACCTCCAATAGATATTTTTGTAGACAATACCTATTATGGTACTATAAATACCTTTTATCCCAGTAATCCCGGTTGTGAGGCGGATGGATGTGTTACAATAACACTTGCACCTGGCATCTATAATTTTGAAGCCGTTGAGCAGGTTGGCAATATGGGTACACCGAAAGAATGGGATGGTACGATTGAGATAAAGGCTGATGTCTGCAGTACGCTCGGATTATCTCCCTGATATAGTGGTATCAGGATGGATTGAAGGGATCAGACATAATCGAATTCTTTTATCTAGAGATTGATGTTGCTCTTATTAATTCCGACTGTCATTTTTAATTTGGCAACTCTGAAAGCCTTTCTTTCTTTGTAACCGCAATAATCACACTTATAGAATTTCATTAATTCGCCTTCTTCAGTTTCAGTCGGTGACTCGAGTATTTCTTCCTTGATAACTTTTAATGTCTGATAACTGCACTCAGGACATTGCAATGCAACGAGATGACCTGCGTATTTCTCGATTTTAGTATATCCAGTTTCTTCATCGATCCATACATCATAGTCTACAGAAAATACATTCTCTTCAGCCTGCATACCTTCATCCAGATACACATCCTCTTCCTCCTCACTCAGTAATTTCATGGCTTTGCCTGTTTTTGGGGATCTTCTGGGTTTATATCGTAAGCGTCGTAATCGCTTTTCGATATAAAAGGGATAATAAAATTTCAACAGATTAGATATGATTACACCCATAATAAGCCCCAACATGACAATAACAAACACCCGAACCAAAAGCCAGATAATTTCGCCTTCAGCAACAAGTGTATTCATGAATACACCAATTCCAAAAATGATAAAAAGCGTGCTTAACCAAAGTGATCTTATTTCATTTTTATTTATATAATCGTATCGAATTTTGTAATCACGTGTGAATATTAATCTAAGGTAATGGTATATAATTATTAATAATCCCAGCCCCACCAATACATAGGATAAGTATCTTCCAAATGTATTCCATTTTTCTAAGTACAAATAAGCATCCATATCAAAGGCAGTTATTTAATAACAGGAATGACAAAAATAAAGAACAGTCTTTAGTCAAAGCTATACTTGGTTAAATTGTATTAATGAGATTCTAGAGGACAATATATGTGTTTCTGAGTTAATATCCTGAATCAATTATGCCAAATTTAACAAGGGGAATTGACTTTATCTACAAAACTTCAAAAAACCCTCAATAAAGTGGGTTGTTTCATCCGGTCTTTCAAACATTCCCATATGCCCTGTTTCTGGCAGTCTTAATACATGGGAATTTTCAGGGATCTTAATTTGCTCCAGACTTTTAGCCAGGGGTACCATAGGATCTTCCTCGCCTACTATGAACATGACCGGTTTTTCGAATTTACGAAGAAATTCTTCACTACCGGTTCTGCCACGCATCGCGCGGGCATATTCAATAACAGTCTCCGAACGGGTTTTATCAGCTGATCTCTTAAGATTACGGATCACATCATCCAGGGCATCTATATTATTCTTATAGAACAAGGATGGGATAAAAGCCTTGATAAATGTCCGAACACCATTGATTTTAATAAACTCTATCAATTTGGTCCGGTTCTCCTTTTTTTCTTTATCATCCTCAAAAATACTTGAATGAAACAATCCTATTCCGGATAATTGCTCATTAAAAAGCTGCGCAAAAGCAAGTGTAATGTATCCTCCCAGAGAATGGCCAATCATTACGTAATTAGTAAGGTTTAGGGAATCAAGAAAAGACTTTATCTCCTTAGCAACATCCTCAAGGCTGAATGTATAATTCAACAATGGACTTACTCCAAAACCTGGGAGGTCAAGCGTTATGACACGAAAATTATTTGATAGATGGCTTTGAATGCCTGACCAGATATCACTTGTTTCACAAAATCCATGTAAAAAAACCACAGGAAAACCTTCTCCTGTGTCATTATAAAAAATCGGGGCCATAAAAAAACAATTATTAACTATACACTTCTTCAAATATTTCCAATACTGCTTTGTAAATACTTGAAGAATCATATCCACATTCCTTATGGAGCTGTTCAGGATTGCCGTGTTCGATTACTTTATCAGGAATACCTAATCTTTTAACACTGGCTTTATAATCATTGTCCGCCATGAACTCAAGAATGCTACTGCCAAAACCACCAGGCAGGGACCCGTCTTCAACCGTAATAATCTTTTTGAATTTGGAGAAGATCTCATGTAATAGGTCGAAATCAAGTGGCTTTATAAATCGCATATCGTATAATGCGGGGAAAATACCTTTTGGTTCCAGTTGTTCAATGGCTTCAATGGCGAAATTACCAACATGGCCGATGGAAATAATTGCTATTTCCTCACCCTCTAAAACCTGTCTTCCTTTGCCTATTTCAATTTCTTCGAAAGGTGTTTGCCAATCAGCATGCATTCCTTTGCCTCTTGGATATCTGATACTGAAAGGGCTTTTTATATGCGGTAACTGTGCGGTATACATTAAATTACGCAGTTCAATCTCATTCATAGGAGCAGAAGCAATCAAATTGGGGATGGCCCGTAAGTAAGAAATATCATATGCCCCATGGTGAGTAGGGCCATCTGCTCCAACCAATCCTGCCCTGTCTAAGCAAAGTACCACTTTCAGATCCTGAATGCATACATCGTGGATTACCTGATCGTATGCTCTTTGCATGAATGTGCTGTATATGTTGCAATATGGAACCAATCCTTGTGTAGCCAGGCCTGCTGAAAATGTGACAGCATGCTGCTCAGCAATACCTACATCGAATGCTCTTTCAGGCATATCTCTCATCAGGATATTCATTGAAGATCCCGTAGGCATAGCAGGCGTAATTCCCATCACTTTATCATTCATCTTTGCCAGTTCAACTAAAGTGTGCCCAAAAACGTCCTGATATTTAGGCGGTTCAGGCTTTTCTTTGGATTTTATATGAATTTCTCCAGTGAGTTTATCAAATTTACCCGGTGCATGCCATTTGGTCTGATCTTTCTCAGCTTGTTGAAATCCTTTTCCTTTGACCGTGATGCAATGAAGTATCTTAGGTCCTGGTATATCTTTTAAATCCTTAAATATATGGACCAGATGATTGAGATCATGCCCGTCCACTGGTCCGAAATATCTGAGATTGAGCGATTCGAACAAATTGCTGTGTTTCAGGAACATCGTTTTAACACTGTTCTCGATATTGGAGATGATCTCCCTGGCATTCACACCAAACTTGCTCACCTTCCCAAGCATATTCCAGACTTCATCTTTAAACTTGTTGTAGGTATGTGATGTAGTAATATCCGTCAGATAGTCTTTGAGTGCGCCAACATTCGGATCGATAGACATACAATTGTCATTCAATACGATCAAAAGGTTGGAATTTGATACACCTGCATGGTTCATTGCTTCAAATGCCATACCACCTGTCATCGCACCATCCCCAATAACAGCTATATGTTGTCTGTCATTTTCGTTCTGATATTTAGAAGCTATAGCCATTCCGAGGGCTGCTGATATTGATGTTGAGGAATGCCCAACACCAAAAGTATCATATTCACTTTCTGATCTTTTTGGGAAACCCGAAATCCCCTTATAAACACGATTTGAATGAAATGCATCTCTCCTTCCTGTCAAGATCTTGTGCCCATACGCCTGATGACCAACATCCCAGACCAGCAGGTCTTTAGGTGTATTGAAAACATGATGCAGCGCTATGGTCAGTTCAACTACACCCAAACTGGCGCCGAAATGACCACCGTATATTGAAACATTATCAATAATGTATTGTCTCAGCTCCTGAGATAATTGCACCAGTTGAGCTGGCTCCAGATCTTTGAGGTCATCCGGAGAATTTATATTTTGTAATATAGGACCGGGTTCGATTAACATAAAAGTTGGTTATATTAGGAACTAAACTTGATTTGTCCACTATTGTTTTCAATATATGGATTTTTTGTGATGATAAAAATACAATTTTTTTTTATCACACCTTACAGAATTGCCACTATTAGTAATATATTTGATTTTATTATCTGCAAAATTAAAATGTAAATTCTGTGAGTTTCGAAGTCAGATTACCTCTTTTTGAAGGACCATTTGATCTCCTCCTGTTCTTCATAGAACGTGATGAACTTGATATCTATGATATACCAATATCGAAGATTACACATGATTTCCTGAATTATATCCATCAACTTGAGGAAATGAACATCGAGATAGCCAGCGAATTTATAGTTGTGGCCGCTACTTTAATGCGTATCAAAGCAAAAATGTTACTTCCCAGACCAGTTATAGATGATGAAGGTAATGAAATTGATCCAAGGGAAGAACTCGTCAAACACCTTCTTGAATACAAGAAATATAAATCCGTGGTCAGTGAATTAATGACTATGGAGGAAGAAAATATTGGAAAAGAGAAGAGAGGAAATGTTATCCGGGAAATTAAAAAACTGGCGGAGGTATCCAATGTCGAGGCAGAACTTCAGGATCTTGATCTCTACAAATTACTGAAGGCATTTGAGAAAGCCATGGATACTTACATTGCAGAATCCGATCAACCTGCACATACAATAGTTCAGTTTCCTTATACTATTGAAAATCAAAAAGAATTTATTTTGAAAGAACTTCAGATTAAAGAAAAACTAAGCTTTTCTGATATCATTTCCATTAATCCTCAGAAAATTGCCGTTATATATAACTTTCTTGCTATCCTTGAACTTCTTCAATCCGGTCTCGCCCGCATCTCTCTTGGAGAAGGATATAACAATTTCTGGTTACAAACACACGGGGAAAAAGTAAGTTCCTGAATTAATCAATGAATAATTCAAGCTCGGAAAAGAAAAATCCAGCTTCTATTTTTGCATTTTCATCAGAATCAGATCCATGAACGGCATTTGATTGCAAGGATTTGGCATACAGTTTCCTTATCGTGCCTTCTTCAGCCTTTTCAGGGTCTGTAGCTCCTATTAGGGTTCTATAATCTTCAACAGCATTATCCTTTTTCAGGACCATCGCAATAATTTTTCCGGATGACATGTAATCACACAAACTGGAATAAAATGGCCTGTCTTTGTGAACCATATAAAACTCACCGGCCCTTATCATGCTCAAACGAGTCATTTTCATTGCAATAATTTCAAAACCAGCAGCTTCTATCTTTTCTGTTATTGCACCACTGTACCCGTCACTGACTGCCTCAGGTTTTATCATTGTAAAGGTTATATTTCCAGACATAATTATCTTTAGTATTGAGTAATAAATTATTAATTGACAAATATAGGTTACTTTTTTACAATTTCAGTAATAACTGAGGAGTGCATGTCACTTTTGATTTTAACTAATTAATTAGCACTTTTGCAATTATTTTAATTCCAGAGTGAGAAAGGATAAAGATGTTGAATTTCAAGGAAGTAAAGGCTGAACTTAGCACACCGAAAAAGATAGTTATCATTCCGCATAAGACTCCGGATGCCGATGCTTTGGGCTCTTCTCTGGGATTAAGGGGCTATTTGATAAAGAAGGGACATCATGTTCAGGTGATTAGCCCAACAGATTACCCAAAGTTTCTGAACTGGATGGAGGGTAATGAAACCGTGCGGATCTACAATTCCGACAATAACCAGGAATGCAGCCGGCAGATTGAAAATGCTGAGATTGTATTTTGTCTTGATTTCAATAACCTTGCAAGAATTGATGAATTGGGACTATTGGTTGAAAAAAGTGCAGCCAAAAAATTCTTAATTGATCATCATCTTGATCCAAAATGTTTTGCAGATTTTTCCTTAATAAGCACGGATGCTTCAGCTACCGCTGAATTAATCTATGAGTTTATCGTCAAAATGGGAGATAGGGAATTGATTGATAAGCCAATAGCAGAATGCTTATATGCCGGGATCATGACCGACACAGGACAATTTAAACACAATAATACGCATCAGAATGTTCATTTTGTCACGGCAAACCTTATGGAACTTGGAGCAGATACACCCAGAGTTGCCAGTTTGATATATGATACCAATTCGTATGATCGATTGAAATTCCTTGGTTTTGCGCTTAGTCAGAGGCTTGTATACCTGCCTGAATACCATACGGCCTACATCGCAATCAATGCGGATGATCTCGCCAAATTTAATTCCAAAACTGGTGATACCGAAGGTCTGGTTAATTATGCCCTAAGCCTTGATGGTGTAGTACTTGGCGTTCTTATTTCTGAAAGAGGTGGTGAAATCAAACTCTCCATGCGTTCTAAAGGAGATTTTTCAGTCAACGAATTTGCAAGAAAGCATTTTAATGGCGGTGGTCATAAAAATGCGGCAGGCGGAAGTAGTGATGCCAGTTTTGAAGAAACTGTATCTAGATTTGAAGAAATTATCAAAACCTATAAGGAAGAGTTAAATCAAATCGCAGATGCGTATAAATAGTCCTTATATAACCTTCATACTCTCAATCCTGATTGTTTCTTTTTATTCCTGTACTTCAGATGGATTTAAGGAAGGCGAAACGGGATATCAATATAAAATTGTTAGAAATGGCGATGGGCCGGTATTTCAAAACAATCAATTTATTTTGATGTACATGGATTATTATTACGAAGATGATTCATTATTATTTACATGGACCGAAAAGAACACACCTGTAACCCTACAGTATATCGATACCATATGGGAAAAAAGTGGCCAAATCTATCATGGGATGAAAAAATTAAAAGTAGGAGACAGTGCTATTTTCAAGGTTAATTGTTCTGATCTTTATGAAGTAGCCTTTAACAGTAATATTCCGTACGGTTTGAATCCTTTTAGTGATATTACCGTTGAGATTGGGATCCAAAGCATGCTTGATCCAACAGAGTTCAGGATGTGGCAGGCAAACTTATTTAAGACCAGGAGGGAGCAGATACAAAAAAGGAAAGAACAGCAATTATTAGAGGATATTTCATTAATCGATATTTATCTGGAGGAACAGGGATTAATCGGTATGGAACTCGAATCCGGAATCCGTTATATCGTCCAAGAACAGGGATCCGGGAAGAAACCTGAGCAAGGAGACCAGGTTTTAATTCATTTTATCGGATATTTGCTGGATGGTACTCAGTTTGATTCTTCATATGAGAAGAATGACCCACATGAATTTACATTAGGAACAAGGAGCGTGATTCCTGGTTGGGAACAAAGTGTCGCTGAGATGCCTCTCGGTTCGAAAATAACTTTTTACATTCCTTCGGGATTGGCATATGGTGAAAGGGGATTGGGAGATTTGGTTGAACCCAATACGGTAGTAGTATTTGATTTAGAATTGTTGGAAATAAAGAAAAAGGGAAATTAGAATGAAAAGAATTAAAGAATTATTGTTGGCAATTTTGGTAGTTAGTTTGTTTTCATGTGAAAAACAGACTTTTTACAGCCCTTATGCACAGCTTGAAGCAGATATAGCAATAATTGATAAATATCTGGAGGAAAATAACATTGTAGCTGAAAAGTCCAGTTCAGGTCTGAGGTACGTAATACACGATCCTGGCTTGGGTTCCACTCCACAAAGTGGAAATATTGTAAAGGTGCACTATGTGGGTACTTTATTGGATGGCACACAATTTGACTCTTCATATGACCGGGGTGAACCTTTTCAGTATACACAAGGTACAGGACAGGTAATCAGAGGATGGGATGAAGGTCTGAAATATATTGCAGAGACAGGAAAGATTACATTATATATACCTTCTGTTCTTGCCTATGGTGCCCGGGGAGCCGGAGATATCGGGCCTAATGAAAACCTGATATTTGATGTAGATTTGCTCAGTGTACAATAGATATATTCCATGGTTTATCTTTGTTTTGCTACAAATAATCTGAATAAGATTGCAGAGATAGGCCAAATCCTTGGTGATGAATTTAAGATCCAGTCTCTTGATGACATAGGCTGTTTTGAGGAACTGCCTGAAAATCAAGATACACTCGAAGGCAACTCGCTAGAAAAGGCCAAGTATGTATTTGATAATTATCACACCTCATGTTTCGCAGATGACACTGGTCTGGAGGTAAAGGCTCTGATGGGAGATCCGGGAGTTATGTCGGCCAGATATGCCGGATTGCAAAAAGATAGCAATGACAATATTGATCTTTTATTAAAAAATCTTCTGAATATAGAAAACAGAGAGGCACGATTCAGAACAGTCATTACCCTTATTACTCCTGAAGGAGTGAATCAATTTGAAGGTATTATAGAAGGTGATATCCTGACTTCCAGGCGAGGTAATTTGGGTTTTGGGTATGATCCTGTATTTCAACCATCAGGTTATTTAAAATCTTTTGCTGAATTATCCATGGAGCAAAAGAATATGATCAGCCACAGAGCTCTGGCCTTCAGAAAGCTCGTAAGTTATTTAAAAACAAATCCTATCTCCTGATACTATGAAACCTTATATTATTGGAATAACCGGTGGCAGCGGGTCCGGTAAAACTCTCTTTATCAAAAAAATAATTGAGAATTTTACTAACAAAGAGGTATGTCTGGTTTCGCAGGATAATTATTATAAACCCAGAAATCAACAACCCCTCGATGAAAACGGCATATATAATTTTGACAGACCTGAATCTATCGATATTACAAAATTTATAGATGACCTTAAGAAACTGATAGATGGTGAGATCATAAGAATCAAGGAATATACCTTCAATAATCCTGAATTGGAACCCGAAATAATTGAATTTCATCCTGCTCCTGTAATTATCCTGGAAGGAATTTTTATTTTCTATGTGGAGGAAATATCCAGCTTAATAGATCTGAAGATATTCATCGATGCCCGTGAGCACATTATGCTGAAAAGAAGAATTATAAGAGATCAAAAGGAAAGAGGCTATGATCTTGAGGATGTCCTATACAGATATGAGCATCATGTTATGCCATCTTTCAATAGGTATATTTTACCTTACAAAGAACATAGTGATATAATTGTTAATAACCATGAGAATTTTGATGAGGGGATTAAGATCATCAAATCCCATATTTCAGCCATCCATAAAAAATGATCCTTTTCTTCCGGATTTTATCTATTAAAGAGACAGAATGGGTTGATATTAATGGATTTATTTCTACTTTTGCAATCCATTTGAAGATCAAGTGAAAAAACGAATTAACATAGGAAATATAATTAGACTGCTGGTCCTTATATGCGGATTGTTAGCTATTACTATTTCATCCTTAAATAATATAATTCAGGAAAGGATTGTAAATGGTTTGTCTGAGATTGAACTCAATGATGAAAATGAGCATACTGAAAAAAATCATGACTTCATTTATCTTCCGGATTATCTTGCCTCTATATCATCTTTTCAGATCGATGTAGACTTTATTCTGAATATTCTTTTCGATATTCCTTTTTCGACTGAAGATAAATGCTGGCATGAACATGTGCATGAATACAGAAGCATTTCGTTTTTTAAGGTCTTGTTTCAGAATATTATTTCCCCGAATGCTCCCTGATCCTGATTAGTGACTCAGGAATTACCCAATCTACTTAATTATTTACATAAGAATTTTAATTTATTGAACAATGAAAAATAAAGGATTTATCGTTACGCTGACTGTTATTATAACAGCATTATGCGTGTATTATTTATCATTCACGTTTGTTTCCCGCAATATTCAGCAAGACGCCACGGAATTTGCAACGGATGCAGATGGGAATCTGGATTTTTATAAGAAACAGGCATATCTGGACTCTGTTTGGAATGAACCGGTATACAGCCTTCTGGGAATAGAATACACCTATAAAGAAGTCAAAGATACCGAGTTAAGTCTAGGCCTTGACCTGCAGGGAGGAATGCATGTTACTCTTGAAGTTTCACCGGTGGATATTATTAAAGGCTTGAGTGGAAACAGTGAGAATCCGGAATTTCTCCAAGCCCTGCAAGATGCTGTGGAAAAGCAACGAAATAGTCAGGAATCATTTACTGACCTCTTCTATCAATCCTTCAAGGAAATAAATCCCAACGGCAGGTTGAGTACTATTTTCGCTAATGCAGCCAATCGTGGACGGATCAGTCTGGATACTCCGGATGATGATATTATTCAGATCATCTCTGATGAGGTTAGCGATGCTATTGACAGATCTTTTGAGATCCTCCGTACGAGGGTTGACCGTTTTGGAACCTCACAACCCAATATTCAGAAACTCCCGGGAACAGGCCGGATTCAGGTTGAACTTCCGGGTGTTGATAACCGGGAGCGTGTCCGAAAGCTATTGTCCGGGGTTGCGAAACTTGAATTTTGGGAAGTTTATGACTTACAAGAGCTGAACAATACCCTAATAGCTATTAATAATAAATCGATTGAGGAGAATAAAATAGAAGCTATAGACCTTGGTTCACAGAATTTGGCTGATGACGGGGAAGAACAGTTAAGTGAAGAAGATGCTTTAAGTACATTACTGGGAGATGATCAGCCGGGTGTTGATTCTGCTGCAGAGGATCTGGCCGCCCAACTTGAAGGTGATTCTACGAGTGTTGATTCATTGGAGAGTACTTTCTCCTCCCCTCTGTTCAGCTTAAGGCAGGCACCTTATTATAATCTGTTTTATAATGTGAAAGATACATCAAAAATAAACAGACTGCTTGCAAAGCCTGAGATCAAAGCACTGATCCCCAACAATATGAAATATTACTGGAAGAATAAGCCGCTAGAAGGTGAAGGAAGCCAGGAAGTATTGGAACTTTTCTTTGTAAAAATTAGAAGAGGGGGATTGCCACCATTGACGGGTGAAGTGATCACTGATGCGAGACCCGATTTCGATGAGACAGGCAGTCCGAGTGTTTCCATGCAGATGAATGCCAATGGCGCAAAAGTATGGAGGAGATTGACAGGGGAGAACCTGAACAGGAGAATAGCTATTGTACTGGATGGTTATGTTTACTCAGCACCTAATGTGATTACGGAGATCCCCAACGGGAACTCACAGATTACAGGTAGTTTCACAATTGAAGAATCAAAGGACCTGGCAAATATTCTAAAGGCGGGTAAATTGCCAGCACCTACAAGAATTGTTGAGGAAGCCGTTATAGGACCAACACTTGGTAAAGAGGCTCAAAGCCAGGGTGTTATTTCTATCGTTGCGGGTTTGGCTATAGTTGTCCTGTTTATGATATCTTATTATGCAAAGGGCGGATTTGTAGCCAACATAGCACTGGTTTTCAATATTTTTTTCATACTTGGAATTTTAGCCCAGTTGAATGCAGCATTAACACTTCCTGGTATAGCTGGTATTGTTCTTACAATAGGTATGTCTATTGATGCTAATGTGCTGATATTTGAAAGGATACGGGAAGAATTAAGAGGTGGATCTACCCTTCTGAATGCCATATCCACAGGATATAGTAAGGCCTATAGTTCTATTATAGATGCAAATGTAACCACGTTTTTGATTGGCGTTATTATGTATGCTCTTGGCCAGGGTCCTATAAAAGGATTTGCCACTACACTTATGATTGGTATAGCATCTTCATTTTTCTCAGCCGTGTTTATAACACGGGTGGTTATCACATGGATGACTAAAAATGGGGATAAAAGTAAGATTTCATTTAATACTTTCTGGTCTAAAGACCTTTTATCCAAACTCAATTTAGACTTTATGTCAAAACGACGGATAGCTTATGTCTTCTCAACCATATTCATATCTATCGGAATCGTATTGATTGTAATCCAGGGTGGATTAAACCTGGGTGTAGACTTCACAGGAGGCCGTTCTTATATTGTGGCATTTGAAAAACCAGTTCCTGCCTCAGATCTGAAAACTTCCATACAACCTGAATTTCAAAATACCGGAACGGAAGTGAAGTGGTATGGGTCCAGCAATGTGGTTAAAATAACGACCAGTTACCTCGTAGATGATGAATCTGCTGAAGCAGACTCATTGGTAGAATCTGCCATGATAAATGGGGTGTCTGGTTATACTGGGATGTCCCTTGTCGCTGATGAAGAGAAAATGGATGAAGAGTCATTTATGATCGCCGGATCAGCAAAAGTTGGGGCTACCATAGCCGATGACATTAAAACTGCATCAATGGAATCGGTGGTCTTTTCCTTAATTGTAATCTTTCTTTATATTCTGATCAGGTTCAGGAAATGGCAGTTTGGTTTGGGTGCCGTTGTGGCCTTGTTCCATGATAGTTTATTTGTCATCTCCGCGTTTGCCCTGGCACGATTGTTTGGCAAAACATTTGAGATAGATCAGGTGTTTATTGCTGCTATGTTAACCATTATCGGTTACTCAATTAATGATACTGTGGTTGTATTTGACCGGGTAAGGGAGAATATGCAGCTTAAGCCGGGTACTCCACTTTATAAAGTCTTTAATGAAGCCATAAGCAACACAGTAAGCCGAACCCTTATCACATCTGCGACTACTATGATAGTGGTCTTGGTTTTGCTGATCTTCGGTGGTGAGGTATTAAGGGGATTTTCCTTTGCATTGCTGATCGGTATACTGATAGGTACTTATTCTTCGATTTTCATTGCAACTCCGGTTGTTCTGGATCTGGATAAAAAGCAAAAGCTGGCCAAGGCCAAAATATAAGATAAATCACATAATCCCGGATCAGCCTGCCACTTATGCAGGCTGACGGGATTTTTATAATGAAGAAAGATCATCGCTTATATTTCTTTGCATTGGTTCCCCCGGAAGAAATTCAAGCTTCTGTAACAGAAATCAAAAAAGATTTCAGAGATAGATTCAAATCGGGTCATGCATTAAAATCGCCACCGCATATAACTTTAATACCCCCTTTTGAATTTCTGTTTTCCGATGAGAACAGGTTAATAAAATATCTGGAATTATTTGCTTCCGGGGCATCATCTTTTTTACTGGAACTTCAAAACTTTGGGACTTTTCCTCCAAAGGTCATTTATATATGCGTATTAAAATCGGACTTTCTAATTGACCTGCATAAGCGGTTCAGAAAATTTATGGAGTTAAAACTGGGATTGGGAGGCAATTCCAGTAATAAGAAGAAGTTTAAACCACATATGACTGTCGCCTTCAGGGACCTGACACCGGAGAATTTTTATGTTGCTAAATCAACGTATATTAAAAAACAGATTTCTTTTAGCTTTTTGGTACAGAGTATATGTTTATTACGTCACAATGGACAACATTGGGATATCGTACATGAGGCACATTTTAAAATATAAAATTGGTACAGGATATAAATAAACCTTATTATTATTCTTAAATTAAAAATGAATTTATTCCAGTCTAACAAAAGAAAGATCTAAAATTGATATAATTAATAGGCAATGTCGAGCTTTATTTTATATTTCCGTTTGGGATACAGGCATGTTCTGGATATATACGGCGTTGACCATATGCTTTTTATTATTGCCATTATGTCTGTCTTCCTCCTAAGAGACTGGCGTAGGGCTTTAATACTATTCCTTTTTTATGTTCTTGGAAGTTCTTTGTCATTATCCCTGTCAGTCAATAATATTATTCAAGTTGACATAAATATAGTAGATTATTTAATCCCCGTAACTTTGCTGGTTGCTGCTGTAATAAATATCTTCAAAAAGAGTGAATCATATACTCCAAGATCGATTTTTCGATTTATTACGATATTTATCTTCGGTTTTATACATGGATTGGGGTATGCCGATTATTTGAAAGATATATTGGGGACTGATATGAGTCTGGCTATCCCTATTGTTGGATTCAATCTGGGTGTGGAATTGGGATTGCTATTAGTAGCCTTGGTGTTTTTAATGATTTCATGGATTTTTGTAAATAACCTGGGCATAAGCAGGAGAGACTGGAATCTTGTAATCAGCTCCGGAATTGCAGGAATCGCATTGACTTTAATGTTTGAATCAAGATATTGGCTCTAGTTTTTTAATCTGAGTACATCCTACGTCCAAGTATATTGATCTGTTAAGTAAATTCTTCGTAATAGAGAATTTTAATTTTCTCCAATTCTTGTATTATACCGGTTTAATCGGCTAAAAAAAATTATCTTTGCACAAAAATTTTTTGATACTGTAAACTAAAAATAAAATGAGAAAAAATATTGTTGCTGGTAACTGGAAAATGAATAAAACGCTTGAAGAAGGTAATTCCCTAGCCTCTGAAATCGTAAACATAGTAGCAAATGAAGTACAGGACGATACAATCGTTGTTTTAAATCCCCCATATATCCATTTAAATAGTGTTCAACATCTTTTGAAGGATTCTAAGCAGGTTTTCTTAGGGGCTCAGAATTGTAATGAAAATACCTCGGGTGCCTACACAGGTGAAGTATCGGTGGATATGTTAAAATCAGTTGGTGTTGAATATGTGATTCTTGGTCACAGCGAAAGAAGGGAGTATTATAATGAATCCAATGAATTATTAGCAAAAAAGGTAAATACAGTACTGGAGAATGGCCTCATTCCAATATTTTGTTGTGGAGAATCTTTGAAGATCAGGGAAGCCGGCACACATGTTGACTTTGTTTGTAATCAACTCACTGATAGCCTCTTTCATCTTTCTCCAGAAAAATTCGAAAAAGTTGTGATTGCATACGAGCCTATTTGGGCAATTGGAACTGGTGTGACTGCCTCATCTGATCAGGCACAGGAGATGCATGCGGAAATAAGAAAACATCTTGCCAGTAAGTATGGCGATGCTATAGCCGATGAAACTTCGATCCTATATGGAGGAAGTTGTAAGCCGGATAATGCAAAAGAATTATTCGCAAATCCAGATGTTGATGGAGGCCTTATAGGTGGTGCCTCATTGAAATCAAGAGATTTTGTTGAAATTATAAAGTCATTTTAAAATTTTATTACTGGGTTCCAATTTTATTGGCACTAAGGCATAATTTATGTGATAGATCAATGAATTGAGAAACAGTTTTTTATGCTTTATCCCACATTACTTTCAATATTATTATTAACAAACTGGTTAGGCATCTCCAATAGCCAGACAATTGATATTTGTGAATTAAAGGGAACGGTTTACATAGAAGAGTATCCTGAAGGAGCCAATTTTTTTATATATGAGGATGATTCTGAAGCATTTGCTGATATGCTGATATTTGAGACTGATAATGCATTATTTGCAACTGAGCCAGGTGTCTGGTATTTTACCGATCAGAAAGGATTTGCCGACTTCTCTGTATATTTTGTCGATTCTAAAGGTCAAGCTGATTTCACAGTATATTTTACATCATTCGAATCCTTTGCAGGCTGTAACAACTGATGTATAGGGTATATAAAGCATTATCATTTGTTTGTGATCATATCATAACCGAAATTCTCGTTGCCGAATTATCTAATATTGGATATGATTCTTTTCTGATTACAGACAATGGGTTTGAAGCTTCAATTTCATTAGATAAATTTAATAAAAAGATACTGGATGAATTGATAGATTCCTATTCCTCGCTCGGATCAATCACATATCATAGCGATGAAATCAGGGAAAGAAACTGGAATGTTGAATGGGAAAAAAACTTCCAGCCAATTGTTGTAGAAGATCATTGTGTAGTACGTGCTACCTTTCATAAAATTAAAAGAAATTATCCCCTAGAGTTGATAATTAATCCAAAGATGTCCTTTGGAACCGGACATCACGAAACCACATATCTGATGATTCAAAATCAGCTAAATATTGATCATCAGAATAAAAAAGTACTTGATGCAGGTTGCGGAACGGGGATTCTCTCAATACTTGCGGAAAAGCTGGGAGCAGGCAAAATTATTGGATTTGATACAGATCATTGGGCTTATGAGAATTCATTGGAAAACATCAGCCTGAATGCATGTCAAAGAATTGAAATAATAGTAGGAAAAATTGAAAAAATATCCCGGGAACATTCATTTGATATAATACTTGCCAATATAAATCTCAATGTCATTATTGAGGACCTGAATTCCTATTATGAATTCTTAGCTCCCGGAGGTATATTGATACTTAGTGGATTTTTAGTGAGCGATCTTAATATACTTTTAAATTGTATTAATAGCTTAAACATAACACTATTAGAACGGAATTCGAGAAATAATTGGATGTCAGTAATCCTGATAAAAGACCGATAATTTATTTCAATTAATTTTGTAAGATTTTCATCCTGTTTCGTTATACTTATATGATAACCTTTTTATAAAGGTCTGAGAATGGTGTGATTTTACACGTTGAACTGGTTTTATAAAATATCGATACTAATATTTTTATGTCTGTACGGCATATCAGCCTGGTCGCAGGTACCTGATTCTATTCCAGTGCGGGAAGATATCGTGGGGGAAATTATAACCGATATATACAGAACCAAGGTTAGTTCTGCCATTGAAAAAGTAAATGAATTTGCTTCTGATTGGGACATGGGTGGATTTTCTTCCTCTCAAAAACAGAAGATCGAGAGAATTTACGGCCATTTTAAAGACCGTAAGATAGCAGCGAATCCCTATCTGATAAATTTTGTAAAAATGGTATCCCTGGCTGGTTCAAACGACTTAATTCAATTAAGTGTTATGGACGATATTTTGGATGTGACAGATAAGGTGATGGAGTATGAACCGGGTATCAGGATACATAAATACTACGAGAATCTAAATACCTTTCTTAAATTCGGCGCGATCCACTATTCAAATGGCTATAAGCTTATGGTTGAGAATATTGATGTCACTTTTGATTATATTGAATCAGAAGAACCGGTATTCGATGAAATCCTTGAGGAGGATGTTGTGGAAGAATATTCAGAAGAAGAAGGTATCGATGACTGGGAAATTAATGAGGCCGATAATGATAATTGGGCAGATGACTGGGATGATCCGGTTAGTACTACTGATAATTGGGCAGACGATTGGGATTCCTTTGATAAAACACCAACATCGGGTGATGCACGTGGTGAACTATCTGATGATTTGACAGATACCGGGGATGACAATTGGGGAAGTCAGTCCGTGGAATTAACCCAGGAAGATAAAATGTTAACCATTGACGCTATTGTTGAAACCCCGCTGCCACCTGAAAATGGACCCGTCATACGATTAAAAAATGCAGATCTTGTTTTCTTAACCAATTATGATTCTATAAAACTTCAGGCCACAAATGGCTCACTCTTGCTTAGTGAAGATATGTTTTTGGGTGAGGGGGGAACCTTTAACTGGAGTTCCACAGGCCTGAACAGTCGGGATGTCTATTGTAACCTGAACAACTATATAATAGACATAAATTACCCAGCATTTAAATCACCCAAATCCAATATGTTCTATGAGGGAAAAATTGCAGATCCTGTTGAAGGTACTTTTGAATATAGAAGTTTAAAACGACGATTAGGAAAACGCTCCGACTATCCGAAATTTACTTCCTACAAAAACGACATTCAGGTATTTTTCGAAGGAGATAAAGATGTAATTTATAAAGGCGGTTTTTCAATGCGAGGTAACCAGATATGGGGAATATCATTTTTAGGGGATGATGCAGTACTCGAAGGAAGGGATGAAATTGGCATCTTATTTAGGTCTATCTCAAAAAATTTTCAGCTGGGAGATACTCTGATAGGTGCTACGGATGCTAAATTTACAATCTACCAGGGAGATGATTCTGTATATCACCCAAGTGTTAAACTAAATTACAATCCCAATAACAGGCATTTAATGGTTGTCAGGGACAATGGTCCCTTTCGAATAACTCCATACAGCTCTTCTTTCTTTAAGATTGACATAACAGCTGATATGATCACCTGGGATCTTGATGAAGATACCCTTGATATTTCTATCGCCAGTGCAAAGAATATCATTCCGGCCTATTTTGAATCAAAAGAATACTTCAATAAGGAAGATATGAAAAGTCTTTCCGGTATTTATGATTTTAATCCACTGATTATGACCGTCTTCTACGCCCGAAAAACCAGGAGGAAGGAATTTTATGCTTCCGATATGGCTCAGGCTATGAAGCAGAATGAAAAGGCAGTTAGTGCGGCCATGGTCGGTTTGATGCAAAATGATTTTATTATCTATAATCAGAATTCCGGATATATCCAGGTTAAAGATAAAGCCTTTCACTATGTAGATGCGAATCGGTTTAAAACGGATTTCGATGATATGAAGATGAAATCTGTTTCCCCAACATCACCTAATGCAACATTGAACTTAAAGGATAATTCACTTACCATTCGCGGGATAGAAAAATTCTTTATCAGTGAGATCCTGGATGTATTTATCATTCCGGAGAAAAAAGAAATTACCCTTAGAAATAACAGGGACCTTGATTTTAACGGACAGTTATTTGCAGGTAATTTTGAATTCATAGGTCGTGATTTTCTTTTTAATTATGATAGTTTCCTGGTAGATCTGAATTATATCGATTCCATCAGGTTTTATATTGAAGATCCAGAGACAGGTTTGCGGAGAAGGGTAGGCAACAAGCTTGTTTCGGCCGATTCCACTGCTGACGAAGCCCTAGCCGGTCTTAGTGAAGATCTGCAACAATCAACCGGACGACTCTACATTAACCGGCCGGAAAATAAATCCGGTCAAAGACATTATCCTAATTATCCAAAATTCCAGGCTGATAAAGGTGCCATTGTATATTTTAATAGTCCAAGTATCCTGAATGGCGCTTATGATGAATCAATATATTTTATAATTCCACCATTCGAAATTGATAGTCTTAGTGATAGTGATCCTGCCGCAATTGGATTCAATGGTACTTTCGTGGCCGAAGGGATATTGCCCCCCTTTGAGGAAACACTGCATATACGGGAGGATAATACCCTTGGATTTGAACACAATATTGCCCCTGAAGGATATGAACTTTATGGAGGTTCAGGCAGGATATTTAATAAATTAACTATAAACAGGCAGGGTCTGACCTCTGAAGGATCGATTAAATACATGTCCACATCTATGGAATCCGATAATTTTACGTTTTATCTCGACTCATTAACTGCTGATGCAACTGCATTTGTTGTGGAGAAGGGTGAATTTGATGGCGGCAGTTTCCCTGACGTAGAAGTGGATAGTGTCAGACTTAAGTGGTTGCCGATGAAAGACAGCATGTATGTTTGGAACCAGGATCTGCCCTTTACATTGTATGATAATACAGCAACTCTTAATGGATTATTTACAGTAAGTGCAACCGGAGGATTTGGTAAAGGAACCTTGTTAACCCGCGGAGCAGAAGCAATTTCAGATGAATTTTCTTTTAATGAAACAAGGTTTGGAGCAAGGCATACCACCTTCACCATTAATTCAGATAATCCGGAAAAACCCGCTCTCGCCGGCGAAGATATAAAACTGGATTTCAACCTGGTCAATAATTATGCGGATATCGGGCCGGAAATTGAAGGTGTTGCTGCTATTAATTTTCCATATGCCCAATTCAGGACTTCAATTTCGAATGCCAGATGGTTCCTGGACGAAAGGAAGGTAGAAATGCAGAAACCACCCGAGGTGGACATCAACAACTCCTATTTCTATACAACCCGGGAGGATCTGGATTCTCTTGTCTTTAATGCGACCAATGCCGTATATGATATTGACAAATTGGAACTCCTGGTATCTGGTATTCCTTATATTAACGTAGCAGATGCTAAAATAACACCCGAGAACAATGAAGTACTAGTTCTTGAAAATGCCAAAATAGGAACCCTCTACAATACCAACATAGTGATCGACACATTGGATGAGTACCACCAATTGTATAATGGAACTATTGATATCATATCAAGAAATAAATTCGAAGGAAGAGCAACATACAGGTATGTGAATGCCGTTAATGATACTTTTGCGATTCAAATTGATGAATTTTACCTGGTTCCGGAGAATAGTAGAAACAGGGATTCCAAGCTTCATACCCAGGCGACCGGTTATGTCTATGAAGATGACGGAGTGATTATCTCTCCGGGCATGTCATATAAAGGGGAAGCCATTATGTATGCGCCGGATCCGGCATTTAAGTTGGATGGTTATGTCAAATTACAATTCACTACTGGCGATTACGATGACATCTGGATAAAATACCAGAATAGCGGTGAAAGCCAGGAAGTTAAATTCGATTTCAATAATGCGACAACGGAAGATGACACTGAATTAATTGCTGGATTATTCTATGATGAAGATGACAGACTATACTCATCCTTTATAAGTCCGAAAAGATCCTTCCTGGATAAGGCATTTTTCACCCCACATGGCATACTTTCCTATGATGCTGATTCTACAACTTATCGTATAGAAGATTCCCTGAAAATTAATGGTGACTCATATAGTGGTAGGATCTTTAACCTCAACGTGAATACAGGGGATCTGCAATTCGAAGGTCCGGTTGATTTTAATATGCTTACAGACGATCTTGAAATGTCCGGTGCAGCCATCGGATCAGGAAATATTAATGAGGAGGTTTTTCAGTTAAATGGGTTCTTGACCATGGATTTCAAAATGCCATCACAGGCCATGACATTGATCAGCCAGGAAATGATCGAGATTGTGGATGTTCTCGGACTTGAAATGGCGTATAGTGATGATCCGAATACAATGTATAAAGTATCTGAATTAATTGGAGAGAGAGCTACCCTTGAATATGAACAAAGATCTCTGCAGGAATATACCAGCTTACTGTCAATATCCTCCAAGTTACTTAAAACTTTAGTTCTTTCTGATGTAAACCTGAGATGGTCAAAAGAGGAAAAAGCATGGTACAGTGTTGGCAAAATCGGTTTGGCCAACATACTTCAGGATGATATCAATGCATCAATAGATGGGTTTCTTGAAATAAAGAAAGATGATAATGGGGATGTTATTAATCTTTTCATGCAGTTCTCTCCAAGAACATGGTATTTCTTCAATTTCGAGGAAAACAGAATAATAACATCATCCTCTAATGAGGAATATCTTAATGAAATTGCTGATAAGACCAATGCCTCAAAAGCCAATTTCGGAGAGTATTTTTTCCTTGACGGAGAGTTAAGCGATGCTCTTAAATTCGTTGATAATTTCAGGCTGACTTATTTTAATATTGACGAACCCTATGAAATAGAGTTTGCCCCGTCTCAGGATACTTTACCAATTTTTGAGGAAACTGAAGATCAAACGGATGATGGATTCATCATTCCGGAAGAGGTGGAGGAGGAAGAAGAGGACGATGACGGCTTCTAGCCGGATGATCCTGTATCTGTATGAATACCATCTGTATTTGTTCTAATAATTTTAAAATGGATTAACTTTATAAAGATTAATTCTAATTGCATTGAACCGATTTATTTATTTTACAAGATACCTGAATCATGCGATTGCAGGTCTTTTATTTTTTTTAAGCATTCCGATTTTTGCTCAAAAGGCAGATTCAACGGTCTTGCGACAGGAATTTGAAAGATCCAAAACATTTATTGAAGGAAATCAGCTGGATTCAGCCATATCAATCCTATCTAATTTATCTAAGATTGCCCAGGATCAACAATATTGGGAATTACTGACAACTTACAAAGTCGAACTAGCCAGGTTGTATGAAGTAAAAGAAGATTATGACAATACCTTAAGGAACTATATTGAATTAATTAGAATATTTCAAAAAAATGAGGTCACCGATCAACTTGCCTTGACCTATTTTTCTTTGGGTGAGGACTATGAAAAATATAAGTTATATAACAAGGCTATCATAAATTATTCCTTAGCCGGAAGTCATTTTAATTTATGTGGGGATGATTTAAAAATGTCTGAATCATACATCAGACAAAGCGATATATATTTTGTGTTGGAGAATTATGAAATGGCTGATAGTACACTGGATATTGCTATTCAAATCCTAAAGAAGGATGAAAGCAGTAAGGATCTAATAAAATATTTACAAAAGCAAGTCACTATAAATAATCGCCTTGGGAGAACTGATAAAGTACTTGAGAGTAATCGTGAAATCCTAGAAATCTATAAACAACATGATGATCACCAATCAGCCATTACGACACAAAATGAAATTGGATATAATTATGCAGAAAGAGGTAACTATAAGATGGCTCTGTCCATTTTGTTGGAATCACTGAATGCCAGTGCCAAATTCAATCTGCACGATTCAATACGAATCAATATCCTGACGAACATCGGTATTACCTATAGCGCACTTGATATGAATTCGATCGCCATAGATACTCTTATCAAGGTAGAATCGTACTACCAGGCAATTGATAGAGTCGGAAAGCTGGCCCGGGTACAGGACCTTATAGCAGAAGTTTATTTGAAACAAGGTGCAATTTCTGATGCTTTAAATTATTCAGAGAGATCCGTTCAAAATGCACTTTCATACGGTGATCTCAAAATACAAAGAGATTGTTATAAAACATTATCTGACATTTACCAGGAATCGGATGATTTTAAAAATGCCTTGAAATATTATGGACTATATTCAGAATTGAACGATACACTCTCAATTATGAGTATTGCAAAACAAAATGAATTATATTTTTTAGAGCAAACAAATACTAACAGGGAGAGAAGAATGATCAGGATGGTCCTTGATGAGGAACTGGAAGAGCTGGCACTGGAAAATTACAGAATCCAAACGGAAAAATATCAACAGGAGATTGAATTATACAGGACCGAAAAGGCTTTGGAAAAAGAGGCTCAGAAAAGGAGGTATTTAATTCTTATCTTCATATTCCTTGCTTGTCTTCTGATTCTAATAGTGATCGGATATTTCTCCAAACAAAAGGACAATAAACTTTTAAGACAGCAAAAGGAATCAATTCTGAAAATCAATAAAGAACTTAAAGCGAAAAATGATGCTGTAGAGTCGGGAATTAAAAAATTGAAAGATACCCAAAGTAAACTTGTGGAATCGGAAAAAATGGCGTCTCTTGGACAATTGACTGCCGGAGTTGCACATGAAATAAATAACCCGGTAAATTTCATAAGTTCAAATATTAAACCACTGAAGTTAAATATCAGTGAGATTATGGAGATCCTGAATGAATACAGGAAACTGAATGATGAGGGATTAAAAGAATCAAATCTACAGAAGGCCAGGGAATTAGAAGAGAAGTATGACATTGAGTATTTAATTAAAGAACTGGATACGATCCTTGCAGGGATCAATGATGGTGCAGAACGAACTAAAGAGATTGTATTGGGGCTTAGAAATTTCAGCCGACTTGACAAACATCAGTTGAAAGAGGTAAGACTATCTGAAATCATAGATTCCAATCTGGTTTTATTAAGGAATCAGTATAAGGATCGTATTGACATCAAAAAATCATATGATAAGAATCTGCCATACATTCAATGTTACCCGGGCCAGTTAAGCCAGGTAATTATGAATATCCTCAATAATGCGATTCAGGCAATAGAAAGCAAGGGTACAATTTCAATAAAAACCAGGCTATCGGGAGAAATAGCTGAAATTCTTATATCAGATACTGGTAAAGGTATTCCAAAGGATAAGCTTGATAACATTTTCGATCCATTCTATACCACGAAAGAAGTTGGAAAAGGTACAGGATTGGGACTATCAATATCTTATGGTATCATACAGGACCATAATGGAAAGATCCATGTTGAAAGTGAATTGGGAAAGGGCAGCTCCTTTAGAATCTCCCTTCCTGTCCGGCAGAAAGAATAAATCCCACCCTGGTTCTGATAGATTGAATTTACCCACTTCACTTAACACAAAATATATAATCGACCAATCAATCATAATGTGATCCTAAATATCTATTTTTACAACTGATATGGATCAAAGATGGATCATAAAAAATACCCCGGATAATAAAAAAGTTGAAAAACTTTCTGAGGAGATAAATGTAAATCCGGTGTTATCATCTATATTGATCCAGAGAGGTATCGACACGTATAAAAAAGCAAAATCCTACTTTCGTCCATCACTAAGTGGCTTACACGATCCCTTTCTTATGGAGGATATGGATCTGGCCATTGAGAGGTTGAACCGAGCCATACATAATGGAGAAAATATTCTGATTTACGGTGATTATGATGTGGATGGGACTACTTCCGTTGCTTTGGTTTTCAGTTATCTGAAAAAAATATATTCGAATGTTCATTATTACATTCCGGACAGATATCAGGAAGGTTATGGAATTTCGAAAAAAGGAATTGAATGGGCAAATAAGAATAATATTAACCTGATCATCAGCCTTGATTGTGGTATCAAAGCCATTGAAATGACCAAGCTGGCAAATAAGAAGGGAATCGACCTGATTATTTGTGACCATCATCTTCCAGGCAAAACCCTGCCGGAAGCCTATGCTATTCTGGATCCCAAAAGAAAAGAATGTAAATACCCTTACAAGGACCTTTCAGGCTGTGGTGTTGGATTTAAGTTTATGCAGGGATTTGCGAAATATAATAAACTGGATGATGCTGAATTATTTGAATATCTGGATTTTTTAGCCGTAAGTATTGCCTCTGATATAGTTCCAGTAAATGGTGAAAATAGAATCTTGTCTTATTTTGGATTGGAGAAACTGAACACAAATCCAAGGCCAGGCTTAAAAGCCTTAATTGATGTTGCAGGTCTCAGGGGAAAAGTTACAATTTCAGGGATAGTATTTGGTATAGGGCCAAGAATTAATGCCGCTGGCCGAATGACGCATGCAGGCTTGGCTGTTGAATTGTTAATTTCTGATTCTTACAAGAAGGCAGAACATACTGCTTTAGAAATTAACAGTAATAATAATGAACGGAGAAGTTTTGATTCGAACATAACACAGGAAGCACTGAAAATGATTGAAGATGATTCCAAGCTCAAAAATGCCAAATCAACTGTACTTTTTAAAAGCGATTGGCATAAAGGGGTAATTGGGATTGTTGCTTCCAGGTGTATAGACAAATATTACAGACCAACCATAATTCTAACCAAATCGAAAAACAAAGCCACAGGTTCAGCCCGATCCGTAGATGGCTTTGATGTATATGAAGCGATCGCACAGTGTTCTGATCTTTTGGATCAATACGGTGGACATATGTATGCTGCTGGTTTAACAATGGATATTGATAAAATTGATTCATTTCAAAAAAGATTCGAAAAGATCGTTGAGGAGAAGATAACAGATGAACAATTGATTCCTCATCTGGATATTGACCAGGTTATATCAATTGATATTATAACATCGAAATTCCTTGAAATTCTTAAGCAAATGGCTCCTTTTGGCCCTGCAAATCTCCAACCACTTTTTGTGTCTGAAAATCTTTTTGTTACCAACCGCCCCCGGATACTTAAGGAAGATCATCTAAAATTCTATGTGCATCAGGAGGACTCTGATACAGTAATTGAAACCATTGGTTTTGGATTAGCGCCATATTTTGAGTTAATTAACAGTGGTATGCGATTTAAAATGGCCTACGCAATTGAAGAGAATAATTATCTGAATCAAAATTCAATTCAATTTATTGCCAAGGATATAAAATTTGACTAATGGGACTGGTACTAAGGGCAGATAACCTGGTAAAGAAATATAAAAGCCGGACTGTGGTAAACAATGTTACCTTGAAAGTTGAACAAGGTGAGATCGTTGGACTTTTAGGCCCGAATGGTGCAGGCAAAACCACCTCTTTTTATATGATTGTTGGATTAATTAAACCCCTGTCAGGAGAGATCTTCCTGGAAAAGGAGAACATTACATCATTGGCTATGTACAAAAGAGCCAAATTGGGGATTGGTTATCTGGCACAGGAACCCTCCGTCTTCAGATCCCTCACTGTGGAGGAAAACCTGCTTGCCGTACTGGAAATGTCTAAAATGACTAAAAAAGAACAGCATAAAAAGATGGAGGCTCTCCTTGATGAGTTCAGTCTAAATCATGTCAGAAAAAGCAAAGGGATCGTCCTGTCAGGAGGAGAAAGACGAAGGACTGAAATTGCAAGGGCCCTGGCAGTTGATCCGAAATTTGTGCTCCTGGATGAACCATTTGCCGGTGTAGATCCTATTGCTGTCGAGGAAATACAATCCATTGTCGCCAGGTTAAAACGTAAAAACATTGGCATTTTAATAACTGACCATAATGTAAATGAAACCCTGTCCATTACAGATAGGGCTTACCTAATGTTTGAAGGAAAACTTCTCAAGTCGGGCAGCGCTGAGGAACTTGCAGAAGATGAACAGGTGAGAAGGGTTTACCTGGGCAAACATTTTGAACTGAAAAGAAAGATTTAGCATAAAATGGAACTGATCAATTCTATTTTTTCATGGGTGATGCTAAAAAGAATGCATCAAATTGAACTCTTCCTTAAATACCCAATTGAAGTTCAGCAGGAGTTATTTGTAAAATTAATAAGTACCGCTAAAGATACAATATTTGGGAAGGAACATGATTTCAAGAATATAAAAACCCTTAACGATTTCAGGAGGAATGTTCCGGTAAGAAATTATGAAGTCCTTTACCCTTATATAAAACGATTGCTGAATGGTGAACAGCAGGTTTTATGGCCATCAGAAGTTACATGGTTTGCCAAATCATCAGGCACAACGAACAGCAGGAGTAAGTATATCCCTGTCACCAATGAGGCCCTGGAAGATTGCCATTTTAAGGGGGGTAAGGATATGATTTCCATTTATGTGAATAATTATCCGGATTCGAAAATATATGCCGGAAAAGGTTTGGTTATCGGGGGAAGCCATCAGATCAACCAGTTTGACAAAAAATCCAAATCCTATTATGGCGATGTTTCTGCAGTAATTATTAAAAACCTGCCTTTCTGGTCTCAGATAAAGAAAACTCCCCCATTGGATATTGCGCTAATGAGTGATTGGGAAGAGAAAATTGAGAAAATGGCAGAAATCACATCGGAGGAAAATGTGACGAGCATATACGGTGTCCCTACCTGGACTATTGTTCTGATCAAAAGAATCCTTGAACTAAAGAACGCTAAAAATATCCTGGAGATTTGGCCAAATCTTCAATTGTTTGTTCATGGTGCAGTATCCTTCTTGCCATACAAAAGACTATTCAAAGAACTGATCCCTTCGGATGATATGCGTTACATGGAAACCTATAATGCCTCAGAAGGATTTTTTGGAATTCAGGATAGAAAAAAAACTGATGAATTATTACTGATGCTTGACTATGGGATATTTTACGAATTTATTCCTTTTGAAGAGATCGGGAGGGATGATCCGAAAGTACTTGGGCTGGAAGAGGTAGAGATAGGGAAGAACTATGCCATGGTTATTTCAACCAATGCAGGATTATGGAGGTATAGAATCGGAGATACGGTCAGGTTCACCTCGAAATATCCATTCAGAATTAAGATATCCGGTCGAACCAAGCATTTTATCAATGCATTTGGAGAAGAATTAATAATTGAAAATGCAGAACAGGGTATAGAACACGCTTGTTCAAAGACAGGTGCCATCATTGGAGATTACACTGCAGGACCCAGATATTTCGGGCAAAGTGAAAAAGGGGGACATGAGTGGATTATAGAATTTAAAAAGAGACCGGATGACCTGGACAAGTTTATCGAAATTTTAGACAGGACCTTAAGACGGATCAATAGTGATTATGATGCTAAAAGATTTAAAAATATCGCCTTGAATAAACCCCTGGTTCATGTTGTAGAAGATGGCACTTTCTATCGCTGGATGAAAAAGAGAGATAAACTGGGTGGCCAGAATAAAGTTCCGCGACTTGCTAACACGCGGGAATACCTTGACGATATACTTTTATTGATCGGGGACCAATAGCCACCTGGCAAAATTTATCCGGATACCTGGTTCGTAATTTAGCCAAATTAAAAATCCCGTCAGCATATTTTTTCATATACACAAACGGGATCTTAAACTTATTCTTATTACAAAGTCTACTTTTCAGCCTCTTCAGCCAGGTGTTCCTGGTATAATTTCTGCTGAATATCAGGTGGCACAGGTGCATATTCTGCAAATTTGGCCTTAAAACTTGCTTTACCCTGAGTGAGAGATCGGAGTGTAGTCGTATATTTATACATCTCTGCAAGCGGTGTTTTGGCCTTAATTACCTGATAATTATTGACTGCATCCATACCCATGATAATAGACCTTCTTGATTGCAGGTCGGTCATGACATCTCCCATAAGATCTTCAGGCACCATCACTTCGACATCATAAATTGGTTCAAGGATCTTGGGATTCGCATCGACAAAGGCAGTTTTAAATGCCTGTGCTCCGGCAATTTTAAAGGAAATATCATTTGAATCAACCGGGTGCATTTTCCCATCGTACACAAATACCCTGACATCCCGTACATAGGATCCTGTAAGTGGGCCTTCTTCCATTTTTTCCATCACACCTTTTAAAATTGAAGGAATAAATCTCTGGTCTATTACGCCACCTACTATACAATTATAAAATACAAGCTTTCCGCCACCTTCCAGGTCGATTTCTTCCTTTTTCCTGAGGTTTAGATCAGTGGGTTCAGGTGCTCCCTCATAATATGGATCGATCCGCATAAATACCTCACCGAACTGGCCGGCACCACCAGACTGCTTCTTATGGCGGTAACTTGCGTCAGCTCTTTTCTGAATGGTTTCTCTATAAGGGATCTTGGGTTTAAATGTCTCAGCTTCAACACCGTAGATCTTTTGAAGTTTCCAGTCGGTAACCGCAAGGTGCAATTCTCCCTGCCCTGACCATATCAATTGTTTCAATTCCCTTGAAAACTGTATCTTGGAAGTAGGATCTTCCTGATTAATCTCTCTTAAGGCTTCACTGAGTTTTTCTTCATCATTTTTGTCCTTTGCCCTGATAGCAGTTTGCATACGGGGTTCAGGAAACTCCATGGGCACATATTCCACCGGGAATTCCTTAATATGAAGTGTATTATTGGTATTGGTATCTTTAAGTTTTACAGTAGCTCCTATATCGCCTGCAGCGAGTTTCTCTACATTGGTTCTGTTTTTGCCATCCATTATAAACAACTGGTTGATCTTTTCAGAAGTCCTTGTGGCGGCATTGTAAAGTTCCGTGCCAATTTTTAATTCTCCGGTACAAACCTTGAAGAATGTAACCTTTCCTAAGTAGGGTTCATTGATCGTTTTAAATATGAATAAGGAAGTCTTTGCCTTAGGATCGCACTGTATCTCTTTCCCATCGACGGTGATCTCTGGTTTTCCCTCAATAGCTGAAGGAGCAACGTTATCAATAAATCCCATAAGACGGCCACTGCCCATATTTTTCTTTGCAGAAAGACAGAATATTGGAAACACTTCCTGACGAAGCATACCAATTTTCAGGCCTTTTCTTAATTCGTCTTCATCAAGTGAACCCTTCTCAAAATATAGTTCCATCAGGGCTTCATCATTCTCAGCAGCTTTCTCTACTAATTCATTGTGCAATTCCTCAGCCTTATCTTTTTCTTCATCCGGGATAGGTAATTTCTCCGGTTTTCCACCCCCGGAAGGAAATTTGTAATAAGTCATCTTCAGAAGGTCGATAATGCCATTGAATTCTTCCCCCTGGTTAACTGGGTATTGCATTAATACGACAGCTGAACCGAACCTGTTCTTGATGGATTCCACACTTAAATCGAAATTTGATTTTGGGTGGTCAATTTGATTTATACCAAAAATTACAGGTTTCTGGAATTTTTCCACATAATTCCAGATAAGTTCAGTATTCACTTCAACACCATACTGTGAATTAATTACCATAAGGCATGTATCGGCCACTCGAAGTGAGGATACAATTTCTCCCATGAAATCATCCAGGCCCGGAGTATCAATTAAATTGATTTTGTAATCCCTCCATTCGCTATGCATTGAAGTGGCATACACGGAATTTCCACGTTCATGTTCTATCTCATGATAATCGGATACTGTATTTTTATCTTCAACAGTGCCTCTTCGGTTAACCAGACCAGATTCAAATAACATGGTTTCGGTTAGTGTGGTTTTACCTGATTTGGCACTCCCCAGAAGTACTACATTTTTAATGTGCTTGTCGTCATAAACTTTCATATCTTTCCATTTTGAGTTAAAAAAATGAGGAGAGCAGGAAGGACTTCCCCATCCCATTAGGGGTGGTAAAAATAGTCCTAAAACGTGAAAAAAGCAAAGCAGAATCGTATAAGTGAAATCATCTTATAATCTCCTGATTGTTAATACTTTAGGCTATTTATTGGTATTTTTTCTTAAGTAAATTATAAATCCAATATTGAATTTTTGGAATGAAGGAAGTTTAGACAACTGAAATTTTCAGTATTAGCCTTTTGACATCTATCTCGCTAAGAATTTTTTCAGATAATTATCTGCAAAAATAAGGAACCATCCTCCTACGATAAGTATGATAAGTAGTTTAGAGATATTTCCATCAAGAGCAAAATATTTGCCAAATGATGGCAATTCAAACTTAGGCAATTGATATCCACCTGATTCCAGGCTGCCCGGGATCAATAGTATGGCTATCATTAGAATTAGGTATATAAAAATCATAGAGATTAAACCCCATTTTGATTTTATGGGTTTGGTTTTTAGTTTGGCTTCCTGATGAGTAACACCAAGTTTACTCATTACATTTTCCGTAAAGCCTGGAGATGGATTTTCCATATATCCATCGTTTATGGTCTTTCGGATAACACGATCAATTTTTTCTTCCTTCATAATACGTCCTCCATTTTAATTCCCATAACCTGTGATAAACCATTGTAAAGCTTTTTTCTCGCCCTGTGTACCTTCACTTTAATATAGTTTTGTTCTAATCCGGTTATATCAGAGACTTCTGCAACAGAGTTCTCTTCAAAATAATAAAGTGAAATTAGTAAATTTTCTTCCTCACTTAGTTTCTCCATTGCTTTTTTTAAAACTTTTTTACGATCAATTCTGTTCAGGCTTTCAAGGCCATCAGAAATATGAGATTGACCTTCTGATTCAATCACTCTGTCATCAATCTCGCTTTTAAATATCTTTTTATTTCTTGTTTTACTAACTGCATTGTTAAAAGTGATCCGGTATAACCAGGTTGAAAATTTACTTTCATGTTTAAATCCTTCTATGGATTTGAAAGCTTTAATAAAACTGTCCTGGGCTACCTCTTCTGCGTCTTCACGATTTTTTATAATCCGAATACATATGTTGAAAACAAAAGCTTTGTATTTGTCTACAATGAAATTGCATGCATTGTAATCACCACCTTTAATTTTCTCAATAACAATGTTTTCTATCTCAGCCTTCATTCAATTTTTATGACGCTATAAAGTGCTTTATGGTTACAATTTACAAAATTTTGTAACCGGGTCATAAAACCTAGCGTCAAACATGTACAAAATGAAAAATGTTAAACTTAAAACTATAAAAAAATGGTAGAAATATTAGTTCCAATAGCACTTTTCGCCACTATCTTCGGAATAGTTTTCATCGCAATCAGTGCTAAAAACAAGGAGAGGCTCGCCCTGATTGAGAAAGGTCTTGATGCCAGTATTTTTAAACTTGAAGGCCAGACTCATTGGAGGTATGGTGCATTGAAAATTGGCCTTTTGGCAATAGGCATTGGGATTGGCCTGGTTATAGCCAATATACTTGATGTTAATGGTATCATGGATGATGAGGTAGCTTATTTTGCAATGATCTTCATATTCGGTGGCATAGGATTATTATCCTATTATAAATTGATGGGTAGAATAAAGCCAGAGAAAGAAGACTAGGGATCTTAATCCCTTAAGAAATCCCGCTTATGGCGGGATTTTTTGTTTTTTTATACTTTATTATAGCATTAATTAAATTTTACTGTTATGAGGTATAAAAAAACAATTCTTAAAACCACTATAATTTTTTTTATCATCTTCATGAACATGTCTATAAATGGAACCTCCCAGGAACTAGGCATGTCATTTTCATTTTTCTTTCCCAGGAATGGATATTTCTCTAATCCCGTGAGCCCATTTTCCCTAAGAGGTATAGGTGTGCATCCAACTAACTGGTTATCTATTGAATCCGGCTTCTCACTTTACAGGATGTCAGGCATGAATGTAATTGATCTGCCTTTTGAAACCAAGGATCCATTGATGGGGCCTTTCTTTTCAATTATGTTACCGCTGCAATTGGTGCTGGAATTGCAGGCAGGAAATGTAACCTTGCGAGCCAAAGGAGGTGGTTTTGGATATTATAACTTTGATACAAAAATAAATTATGGTAATATGGATAGGGCAATGAGGGAGTATTATGAATTGGAAGTGGTGAATTCGGATTTGATCTATGATAATAAAATTGGTTTGGGATATTTGGTGGGAGGAGAAATAATATTCTATTTTGCTGATAAGTTTGGGATAAATTTTGAAGTAAATTACCTGGCTGGAGGATCTGATCTGAACTATAGGGGAAATATTACCGGTGGCGGGCCAAATGATCCTTTTGAAACACGATTTGTTGAGTACAAAGATGCACGTTTGGATTTTACCGGCTGGGAGATAACTATAGGTGTTCTTTTTGATACTAAAAGATAATGTAAATGAATTTAAGAATAGGATTTGGATACGATGTGCATCAATTATCTGAAGGATATGATCTTACCCTTGGTGGTATTAAAATACCCCATAAAAAAGGTTCAGTCGGTCATTCTGATGCTGATGTTTTAATTCATGTAATTTGTGATGCTTTACTGGGTGCAGCCAATTTAAGGGATATTGGTTATCATTTTCCGGATTCGGATCCCCAATATAAGAATATTGATAGTAAAATACTGCTCGTTGAAGTAGTGAACCTGTTACAGGAAAAAGGTTTTTCCATTGGTAATATTGATTCAACAATATGCCTGCAGGAACCTAAGATCAAATCCTTTGTGCCGGGAATGATTGATTGTCTTTCAAAAACAATGGATTTAGAACCATATAAAATCTCAATTAAGGCTACAACAACTGAAAAAATGGGATTTACGGGGAGGGAAGAAGGTATTGAAGCCTATGCTGTTGTATTAATCTATAAAATCTGATCAGGTTTTATAATGAAGTTGCTGCTTACCGATGACGGCTCCCACACACTTATGGTTGAAGAACTGAATGAGACCTACCATTCTCGTCATGGTGCCATACAGGAATCAAGACATGTTTTTATTAAGAATGGATTCCGTTATATCCTTGGAAAGAATTCCTTGAGACCTGTTCGAATCTTTGAACTGGGTTTGGGAACAGGATTAAATGCACTTCTTACAGCAATGGAATCTCAGAAATTGTCTGTATCGGTTGAATATACCTGTGTTGAACCATACCCCGTCCCTGAAGCTATTATTAAGCAATTGAATTTTCATGAGGTAATTAAATCACCTTCTGTAAAAGATCAGTTTGTACAGATTCACTCAGTGAATTGGGATCAATTCAGTCGCATTCATCCCTTTTTTATGTTTCGAAAAATTAAATCGACCATACAAGATTTTAAAACATCCTCAGGTTATTTTCATCTGGCATATTATGATGCATTCGCTCCCAATAAGCAACCGGAGATGTGGCAAAGAGAGATCATACAAAAAGTCTATGATTTCTTATCATGGGAATCAGCTCTAGTGACGTACTGTGCACAAGGACAAGTTAAGCGTGATCTGAAAGCTTCAGGATTTACTGTACAATCATTACAGGGCCCTCCAGGGAAAAAAGAAATGACCAGGGGCCTGAAAGGTCAGTTTTCGTAAATGATATTAAACCTGAAATCAAAGGGATCAAGTGTATTCTTGATGTCTTCCAAGAATCTCGGATGATTTATGTAATAATTCAGAAAATTTTCTGTTCTTTCCTGAAGGCCTCCCTGTGGGAATAATTTATCCTTCAGATTTTGAATCTGGTTTAAAGCAACCGACTGTTTCTGTTCTTCTGATTTTAGAATTCTTTTTCCAATATTTTCAAGACTCTTCAACACCTTGGTTCTTTCAGCCTGAACAAAACCTTCGAGACTCTGGTCGACCATTTTTGATTTGTTACGGACAGATTCAAATAATTCCTCCATAATTTTAATCTCACTTTCCAGATCAACATTGAATTCCCTGTGTTCTTCCATGTATTTGTTTTTCAAGTCAGCCACCGGCATAATAATTTCCTCAACAGTTATCATAAGTTTCTGCATTTTCTTCATCAATCCTTTATTAATGATCAGGGCGAAATTTCTTGGCAGTAGAATTGGGAATTGTATACCAAAATGGTCAAACGTGCTTTTTAACTGCAACCAGTATGCTACCTCTGCCGGCCCACCGATATAAGCAATATTGGGTAATATAATTTCCTGGTAAAGCGGGCGTAATATCACGTTTGGACTGAATTTTTCAGGGCTGGACTCAAGTTCTACCAATATTTCATCCTCGGTAAATTCTATATCGGTGTCAAATACTTTAAAAACACCAGCTTCTTTAATTATTCTATTGCGTATGTTCCCTGAAATATAAAACAGGTTAATGGCCCTTGGATAGACCTGGCTTTTATAGCCTAATTCCGCCAACTCAGCTGAAGTAGATTCGACAAGGTCATTGGCATGGTGATCCAGGAGGTCATCTTTGATAATATGAACCATCTGTGTCTTTAGCGCTGGATCATCAGCATCCAGGACCACAAGGCCAGAATCACCAAATAGCTCATTTACATAATACCTGACAGATTTTGCTAGGGTATCATGTTCAAGATAAGCTTTTTCGAAGATTTCGGATCTTTCAGGAAGCATTTCCAATACACCTTTCAATGAACCGGGATCCATTCGCCCCACCGGCCCTGTCTGCCCGGTATCCCAGGTATATTCTTTTCCAAACAAAGAGAAAGACCGGATCTCATCAATATCATGGTCTTCAGACGCCATCCAATAGACCGGGACAAAATGATGATCAGGATGGGCATCGCTTAGAGCTTCACATGCATTTATTACTGTTAAGATCTTATAGATGAAATATAATGGGCCTGTAAATATATTGAGTTGGTGTCCAGTTGTTATGGTAAAGGTATTTTTTTCTTTTAAACGTTCGATATTTAATACTGTAGCGTCGCGTATATCGAAACCGGAATATTGCTGACGCAGAGTTTCAGTCAGAATCTCACGCTTTTTATTGTCCAGAATACGTTTTTCAATCATTTTTTTGAATGATTTTTTGGTGGGTGGCAGGTCGTAAAAGGGTGCTAGCGATGGATCCTGATTGATATAGTCAATAAAAATTTTCGAAAACGAATTTGTTTCCTTAATATCTATTTTTCTGCAGTGCATCTTATAAGGATTTAATATGTTGAATTATTAGTCGGATCACCAATCAGGTCAAATGGCAGGGCATCATTGATTTTTATTTTTGCGAAATCCCCAAGCCGCAAATAGTCTTTTGATGCATCTATAATTACTTCATTATCCACTTCCGGTGAATCATACTCCGTTCGACCAATATAATAGTTATTTTCTTTCCTGTCTATCAATACTTTCAGAGATTTACCTATCAAAGTGTTGTTAAAATTCTGTGAAATTTCCTCCTGGAGCCTCATAACCATGTCTGCCCGCTTCTTTTTTTCTTTATTAGAAATTGTATCTTTTAACTGATAAGAAGCTGTATTTTCTTCATGTGAATAGGTAAATACACCCATCCTTTCGAACTTCATTTTCTGAATGAAATCAAGCAGTTTATCAAATTCCCGGGGAGTTTCACCCGGATGTCCTACCATCATAGTGGTTCTTAAGGCAATGCCAGGGACTTTCTCTCTTATTTTATCAATTAGCCGCTCAGATCCCTCTCTGTCAATTCCTCTTTTCATCAATTTCAGTATTTTAGAGGAGGCATGCTGCAGAGGAATATCGATATAGTTACAAATATTCTCTCTTTCATTGATAACGTGAAGAACGTCTTCAGGGAATCCAGAAGGAAATGCATAATGCAGTCTAATCCAGTCGATTCCATTGACATCGGATAGATGCATTAAAAGATCGGCGAGTTTTCTTGATTTATAAATATCCAGTCCGTAATAGGTAGAATCCTGGGCAATTAGCAAAAGCTCTTTAACACCATTCTTTGCATGATTTTTAGCTTCATTCACCAACTCTTCAATACTTCTGGAAATATGTTTTCCTCTCATCAGGGGAATTGCACAAAAAGAGCATGGCCTGTCACATCCTTCCGATATTTTCATATAGGCATAATGCTGTGCCGTGGTAATTAACCTTTCGCCGACCAATTCCTGCTTATAGTCTGCATCAAACCGTTTAAGTAATGCGGGGAGTTCCCTGGTTCCAAAGAAAGCATCAACCTGTGGAATCTCTTTTTCAAGATCGGTTTTATATCTTTCTGACAGACATCCGGTAATATACAATTTTGATATTTCACCGCTATCTTTTGCATCGGCAAATCTCAATATAGTATCAATAGACTCCTGTTTTGCATTATCTATGAATCCGCAGGTGTTTATGACAACCACATCCGGCTTTATTTCATGGGATTCATGATGAGCTTCTATCTTATTGCCTTTAAGCTGGGTTATAAGCACCTCCGAATCAACGAGATTCTTTGCACAGCCCATGGTGATCACATTTACCTTTAGCCTTTTGTTTCCCTTTGTCTTCAAAATTAAAATTCGAATTAATGTGTAAAAATAAGCAAAAGGGTCATCTGATTACCTTAATTTAGTTACTTATATATGCATTCAGGTTTTTATTAAATATTTTTGAACCTGAAATTTATGCTTGACGGTTATTTGAAATACATTTATAAATTAACTTTCTATTTCCTGATTTGTTTGTATGTGCTGGCTGCATGTGAAACAACTGACTGTATTACATTTAATACCCGGTTTGTAATCGTGGATTTTCTTGATTCAGCCACAGGTGATAGTAAAAGCCGGCAGTTTGATCTGATTTCTGCTCAAGAGTCACAGGTGATATTTTATAGTGATACTAGTTTGAGCACATATTACCTGCCGGTGAACACGGAGCAGGAACAGACAATTTTTCTTTTTTTAAACCCTGATCAGACAATAGATACCCTGGAAGTAAGCTATGATAAATCTGTGATATTAATTTCTAAGGATTGCGGGTATGATCTTGAATTTAAAAACTTAGGTATTGTCCAGACCACCTTCGACAGCGCTATATCATTGGAAAATGAACTAAGCAGATTAAATGAAGAAAATATTAAAATATTCTTTTAGCGCATTGATTATTTTGATTTGCAATGTTTCTGGTTTTGCACAGAAGGGGACCGTTATGCCGTCTTCTGTGAGGATAGGAACTGACCTGGGATTTTTGGGAGTCAGTTTATTTGATCCTGAAAAAAAGGTATTTGAGATAAATGGGGACATTGATCTGTATAAGTTTTTTATAACAGCTGACTATGGTATATCAACCTGGAAATTCAGCCAGGAAAGATTTGCCTACGAAAACAGTGGATCTTACTTCAAAGCTGGAATTGACTATAATCTTATTGCGAGGGATCCAGATTTAAACGTGATTTATTTTGGGCTGAAGTATGCATACAGTTCATTTGATGAAAGTTTTAATTATTCCGTGACTGATCCTCTATACTATGATTATAATGAAGAAATAAGAAAGCCGGGGATGACTGCACATTGGTACGAGGCAAATTTCGGAATGAAGATCCGTGTATGGAAAGATCTGTATCTGGGATGGGCAGGTCGCCTAAAATTTGCAAAAAAGACTTCAATAAATCCAACTTCGTTCAATACGTTTTTTATTCCCGGCTATGGCCTGGCGGATTCAGACAGTCGGTGGGGCTTTAATTACCAGATCTTCTACAGGATCCCATTCAGAGAAAAACCACCTTACAAACCAAAAAAGGTGAAAGAAAAAGTGGAGCCTGATCCGGAATCCCAACCCATCAATAATCAGCAGAATGAATTTGATTTCAACTGATACATTTAAAAAGCATGTTTTTTTTAATCAGAACTAAATAATGAATCAACGAATTCGTACTTATTGAAAACCTGAAGATCATCAATCTTTTCTCCTATCCCTATATATTTTACGGGGATTTTGAATTCGTCAGATATACCTATTACGACACCTCCTTTTGCGGTACCATCTAATTTCGTAATGGCAATTGAATTCACATCTGTCGCTTTGGTAAATTCTCTGGCTTGTATAAATGCATTTTGACCGGTACTTCCATCAAGAATTAATAGGACTTCCTGAGGTGCATCTTCTATAAATTTCTGAACGACTCGTCGTATTTTCGCCAATTCATTCATTAAGTTAACCTTTGTGTGGAGTCGTCCTGCTGTATCTATAATAACCACATCTGCATCCTTCTCAACACCTTTTTTAACAGCCTCGAAAGCAACGGCTCCGGGATCTGTATTCATGCCATGTGAAACCACCTCAACACCAACCCTTTCTCCCCATAGTATCAATTGATCCACCGCTGCAGCACGGAATGTATCAGCTGCCCCTAAAATCACTTTTTTACCTTCTTTTTTATAATGGGCTGCAAGTTTTCCTATAGTTGTGGTCTTCCCAACACCGTTAACACCTACTACCAAAATCACATAAGGTTTAGTCTCCTGTGGGATATCGAATCCAGTTATATCTTCTGTCTTATTCTCTGATAACAAAGCAGCTATCTCTTCCTTTAAAATCATGTTGAGCTCATCGACATTCAAATATTTATCCCTGGCAACCCTTTCCTCAATGCGATTTATGATCTTTATGGTTGTATCAACACCAACATCAGAAGTTATTAAGACTTCTTCCAGTTCATCGAGGACCTCATCATCAACCGTTGATTTCCCGGCTACAGCCTTTCCGATCTTCTGGAAGAAATTGGTCTTAGTTTTTTCAAGTCCTTTGTCAAGGGATTCTTTTTTGTCTTTAGATAGAAATTTAAACAGGGCCATGGTGTAGAATTTAACCTGAAAAATAATAAAAAAGTCCCACAA
>CBDUBA010000031.1:0-40577 GCA_965365275.1 uncultured Cyclobacteriaceae bacterium
ACATTTTTATCCAGGTTCAAGAACGGCAAATTCGCTAAGACAATTCCGGTTACATAGCAAATAACAATCGGGCTAATTACCTTAACCAATTTGTAGCGGTGCTCTAAATAAAGCACAATTGCAGGAAATAAAACAACAAATGCAACCTGGACTACAATCATCATAGCAAATCAAATGTCTAAATAATGTGCATATTTTCCAACAATATTAAAATTGAATTATATGAATCTTAGATATGCCAGCTCATATGTGATACATTTTTTATCCCTGAATTCTATTTAAAAATTGTTATAAAACTTATTTATAAATCAATAAACAGAGGCCCAACTTTTCATTTGAAATTCTTGATTTTTACCAAATATTTTTGTACTTTGAATATTACCTGCTGACAACTTATAGCACTAATGAGAAGAATATCAAAATTTTATTTTTCTCGAATTATCGTTCTTTGAATAGATTTCAGCCCAAAGGAATTGAATTCGCTACATATTGGATCCTATCAATAACCCAAACTTCAATATTATGAAAAACGCCAAACCGATTTCCGCTTTATTTTATGGCATACTGCTCCTGAGCATGCCGCTTGTTTCGTGCAATGATTTGAAAAATGATCCTTCCCCTCTGGATTATAGACTTCCTTATGAGTTCATTGAGGATGAAAATGAATTCATGATATCGACTTTAGATAATAATTTGATCTTAACTTTTAACATAGATGACTTTAACGAATATGTGACGGAATTCAACATAAAAAACAGGCTTTCAATTGTGAAACTTCCTTTTAATTGCCAGAAAGATGAATATTTTTCAAATAATATCTGGATTATTAAACCCGATAATATAAAATTCGACAGGGAGTTTTATATAACCCTGAAATATACGCATGAAGAATTTGCACCTGAGTTTAAAACCAATGATTTGAAAATTTACAAGCTGAACAGAGCTTTTCAGAACTCCAACCAGCATGATGATGAACAATTGCTGATAAGAGTTTCTGATATGTCTTTATTGGATCATTGCATTCAAAACGGTGAGCAGATGCAGGTTTCAACAAAAATTTCAGAATTTGGAGCATTTGTTTTAGGCCGCGAAGTTCACTAAACCAGGAAAGATCTGAATTAAATAATACCAAATTGGGCATTAATTTATTTAATGCCTATAATTAAATATTGTCTTTGTAATAAAAGAGTGTCTACGACGATTTCTTTGAAATCTAGTCCATCAATTTCATTCATGGCATCCTCTAAACCAAGTTTATGACTGTCGGGAGGCCCGCCAGGCACACCCATTTTAAAGTCCACAATTACTATTTTCCCACCTTCTTTAACTCCATTCATTGCCTTTTTCATATAGGAACGCCGATTATCGATATGGTGCCAGGTATTTACAACCAATATTCCATCCACTTCTTCATTTTCAAGTTTCGGATCATCATACTCAACCTTGCGCAACTCTATTTTGGATGAAAGTTCTTTAAAGTCCTTATTTTCAAGCTTCTCGCTGATAACTTCCTGAAAACTTGAACTAACATCGGCGGCAATAACCTGTGCGCCTCTAGCGGCTAATCTCAAGGTAAAATACCCGGAACCAGCTCCTAGGTCCATGATCTTCTGTCCTTTCACTTCTCCGAACACTGCAATCACTTTATCAGGTTGCTGCCATTCAGCCCGGTCAGGGGAATCAAATGCATTGACCAGGGATTCAATGCTATTCCTGTTCATGTATTGATTGGCTTCGTTTTCCTTTTGTTTACCATCATCCTGGGCAACTGCTTTAGTAAAAGTTGACCCAATAACTATCAGTATGGATAATATAGGAATAAGCTTGATTTTTTTCATATCGCTGTTCTTTGGCTGTATATCCTATTCAAATAATAAATAATAAGTCCTGCAAATACCGTAATTAAACCTAAAACCGATTCTAAAGGCCTGTCAATTAATAAATAAGTTAAGGTCCACAAACTTAATAAAATAAAGATAAGTGGGATCACCGGATATCCTGTGACCCGATACTTACTTTTTATTTCCGGGTGTTTTATCCGTAGAATAAACAATCCAATAACGGACAATAGGGTAAAAAGGTTCATTATAAACCCAGCATAAATCAACACCTTATCAAAGGTTGATGAGACGATTAATATAATAGTTATTGTAGTCTGAACCCATATTGCTACTACCGGTACATTAAACCTGTTCTTTTTTGCCAGAAACCTTAAGATTCTATAATCTTCTCCCATTACCATCGTAACACGCGGCCCAATCCATATCATAGCGCTGACGGTGGATATCAACAACAAAGTAATGAGCAGTGACATCAATCGACCGCCGGAATCCCCAAAAATATAGGTTGCAGACAAAAATCCGATTTCGATCTTTCCTTCCATTTCTTCCATGGGAGTTGTATAAAGGAATATATAATTAAGCAGGAAATACAGTACAATTACGATAGAAGTACCAAGTATCAGTGATCGGGGAATATTCTTGGCGGGATTCTTTATCTCATCCGTTATGTAGACAGAGGCATTCCAACCAGAAAAAGCATAAGACACATAAATTAGAGATACGGCAAATGATCCGGAGAATACCTGCACCCAATCCTCTTTTCCAGGTACCAGTTCCAAAGTCTGATGGTCAGACACAAAAAATCCAGCTACAATGAAAAACAGGATCAAAGCTATTTTTAGAAAGGTTACTATTCGTTGAAATCCCCCTCCAAACCTTATTTTAAAGGAATGTATTAATGATAAAATTATTACAATTGCCAGGGCTAAAAAAATTTCATTCCCGGTACCGAAAAAGGCATGTGAATAACTGGCCATTGCCATTGCGGCAAGTGCCGTCGGAGCCGAAAAAGCCACAAGAAAAGAAACCCAGCCAGCAAGGAATCCCAGTAATGGATGGTAGATTTTTGAGAGAAAATGATATTCGCCACCAGACCTGGGTAGTTTTGAGGCCAGTTCTCCATAACTCAACGCCCCACTCATTGCAACAAATCCACCTACTACCCACAACATTAAGAGTGCAAACACGGATTTAATATCTGCAATTTGAAATCCAAGGCTGGTGAATATTCCCGTCCCCACCATATTAGCCACAACTATTGAGAAAGCTGTTGTTAACCCGACCTTATGTAGATGAATGTTTTGGTTCAAACTATTTCAAAGTATATAAAAAGGACGAATAACACCGGAATCATATCATTCGTCCATATAAAATATTACGACTTTACTATACTTTAGGTAAAACCCATGGGCTTCTGTAAGTTGCTTTAGTCAATTCGTTTGCCTCTTGATCATTCACAAACTCAGATTTTGACTTATCCCAATAAATCTTTCTACCTGTTTTAAAAGCAATATTACCCATGTGGGCAACCCGGGCTGTATTGGCCGCGATAGCAACATCACAATTGGGCTTTTCACGTGACTCTATACACTCCAGGAAGTTCTTAACATGATAATCAAGATCCTTTTCTTCACCTTTTTGCAGAGGAACCATTTCCATTTTATCTTTATTCCCTTCTTTCTCGGGTATAACTTCCCAACCACCTCTGTCAACCACCAGTGTTCCGTTATTTCCTATGAATCCAACTCCATGTGTTCGGCCATAAGGTCCCCCGTCAATTCCAGTGGCGTGTTCCCACATCATGGTAAATCCATCAAATTCATATATAGCCTGAAGTGTATCCGGTGTTTCTGACGCATCGTCCGGATAGGCAAATTTCCCTCCGGAAGCCATTACTGATTTTGGTGCATCTACCTTCATGCCGTATAATCCAAAGTCGATTATATGTACTCCCCAGTCAGTCATTAAACCACCGGCATAATCCCAGAACCACCTGAAATTAAAATGAAACCGGTTCCTGTTAAAAGGTCTTTTCGCAGCAGGTCCCAACCAGAAATCATAATCCACTCCCTCCGGCACGGGTTCATCAGGTAATATAGGCACAGGTTTCATCCAGCCTTGATATGCCCATGTTTTAACTGTCCTGATATTTCCCAGCTTACCAGAAAAAACAAAGTCCATAGCATCACGCCAGTGGGGACCACTTCTTTGCCATTGCCCTACCTGGACAACCCGATTATATTTTCTGGCTGCATTGACCATAATATCTAATTCTTCTATTGAATTTGCCAGAGGCTTTTCACAGTACACATCTTTTCCTGCTTCACAGGCTTCCACCATGGGAAGGCAATGCCAGTGGTCCGGGGTACCTATAATTACAACATCAATGTCTTGATTATCTATTAACTCTCGATAATCCTTATATTGAACCGGTTTCTTACCAGTTTTCTTTTCAACATCTTCTGTCCTTTGATCTAGTACGCCCTGGTCAACATCACATAAAGCAGCGCATTCAACATTAGGTTGATCAAGAAATGTCTGGAGATTAGAAAATCCCATTCCTTTGCAACCAATAAGTCCTACAACAATTTTATCATTTGCACCTGAAATACAGCTTTCGGCCAACACGCTCCCTGCTGACAAGGAAGATAACACACCGGCACCAGTGATTATTTTGCCTGTATTGTTGATAAATTTTCTTCTGGAATTGTTCATATCTAAATTTTTATATAAAAAAGTCTATTATCATTTTGTTGAAAGCGATTAAATATAACAAAAGCTTTTAATTATTCATATTAAATGGTTGTTATCTCCGTTTTTTACATGCAATTATATCATTTGGTTATATACATGATTTAAATCATTATATATGGATAAAATCGGATATAATATCGTACTTGCAGAATTTGTTCGAGATGATAAGCTCGGTAATCATAATAATCAGAATTTCTACAGATTCTGACATTATTTTGACATAGTTATTTTTTGTTATTTTTTAAAAATACAGTGTGTTAAGAGCATTTTTTATTTTACTTATTATTGCAGTTTCAATGCAGATTTCCATAGGGCAGATCCAGCGTGATCAAGTTGGGGACACAATCACAGGCAGGAAAAAAAGCATAGAAGTATTCATGATTGATGATCCTCCCAAAATTGATGGTATCATGAATGATCCGGTCTGGAAAACGGCACCTTATATTGATGAATTCTACCAGCGCGAACCGAATAATGGTGACCCAATCACCAAACCGACAAAAGTATATATCTGCTTTGACGAAAAAACTTTATACATTGGATTTCAATGCTTTGATGACCCGGAGAAGATAACAGCGAAGGAACTTTTAAGGGATATTAGTTTGGGAGAGGATGACCGTGTTCAGGTTATACTCGATACATATCTTGATGGCAGAAATGCATTCTGGTTTCAAATAGGCCCATTAGGATCAATTGGAGATGCTCTTGTGAGCGATAATGGGGCCGGGTTCAATAAACAATGGGATGGAATATGGGAAGGAAAAGCGAAGATAAACGATCATGGCTGGGATGCTGAAATGGCCATTCCTTTTAAAACACTAAATTTCAGACCGGACCAGGATGTTTGGGGATTAAAATTGTTAAGACATATCAAGCGAAACCTTGAAAGATCCTACTGGCCTGTTGCCAATCTTAATACCTACGACTTCCAGGTATCAGATGCAGGTTTAATGAAGGGAATGAGAGGCATGTCTCAGGGATTTGGGTTGGATATCCAACCTTACGCTCTAGTAGGAATTGAAAGACAGACGGGTGAAGAAAATAACTTTAAGTGGAATATTGGCGGAGATGCTTTTTATCAGATCTCGAGTGGGTTAAATGCAGCCTTGACCATAAATACAGATTTCGCACAAACAGAGGCCGATGACCGTCAGATCAATCTTACCAGGTTTTCATTATTTTTTCCTGAAAAGAGGGATTTTTTCCTGGATGGAGCCAATTACTTTAATTTCGGATTTAATACGGACAGCAGAAATCGCTATGGGCAAAGAATGATCCCATATTTTTCTCGTAGAATCGGGCTTGATGAGAATGGTAATCCGATACCTATTATCGCAGGTTTAAAGATGATCGGTCAGGCCGGCAACTGGAACATCGGAGCGCTAAACAGTACTCAGAAAACAGATTCTTCCTATCAGAATTTTACCGTGGCCAGGGTTAGTCATAATATAGGTAAGCAATCATATGTTGGTATGATCGGTACCAGGGGAAATGCAACAGGACCACAAAATAACTGGCTTGTCGGTGTCGATTTCAAAATAGGAACTGACAGTTTCAAAGGAAACAAAAACCTTATGTTCACGGGTTATGCTATCAAATCAAATACTGATGGATATGATGAGGATGAGTATTCTTTTGGTGCAGAGGTCAATTATCCCAATGATTTTCTGAATTTCAGGGTAGGATATCAGCAAATTGGAGACAATTATCTTGCGGGATTGGGATTTGTTCCACGCCCAGGTATACGGGAGTCTTACGCTAATTTATTTTTTGGTCCGCGTCCAAACAAATGGGGAATAATGAAAATTAATACCGGGGGTATAATCAATTATATAACAGATATGACCAATACCCTTCAGACCAGGGATATTTTCATAAAGATTGCTGAATTTGAGTTCCTATCAGGAGAAATAGCCGAATACTCATTAAATAACACCTATGAATACCTTTATGAAGACTTTCACATTTTCCCACGGGATTCCATATGGATTGATGCAGGTACTTATTCTTTCTGGAGGCAAGGGATAGAATTGAGCACAGCGCCCAGAAGGATGTTTTGGGTCGCTACTGATATTTCCTGGGGTGATTTTTTCGATGGCAAAAGGATGGATATACAATTAAAGTCAGGATTAAAGATTGGAATACCTGTTTTTATAGGTCTGGAATTTGAACACAACAAAGTAGATCTTTCGCGTGGAAGTTTTACGGTCAATGTTTACCGCATCAAGGGAGATATTTACTTCAGTCCTGACATTACCCTGACAAATTTTGTGCAGTATGATAACTTATCCGAAAGCTGGGGTTGGCAGTCCCGGTTTCAGTGGATATTGAAACCCGGCAATGAGATACATTTCGTATGGAACTCCCTTGTTTTACCTGCAACCAGCAGGGATCAATTTCTGCTTTCCGAGAATTCAGCCCTGCTGAAGGTGAATTACAACTTTCGCTTTTGATTTTAAGTGTATTTTTATACATTTATGATCAAAAATTGTTCAACGACCCTGCTTTACCCATGAATCCAAGGTTGCATCTAATGTTATTTGTTGTTCTGAATACCTTGTCAACGAATGTAATTTCGCAATCTCAGGGACCTTATAATCCGGGAACAGGTACAAATGTTAATGTAACTGGCGTTTCTTGGTCTAATCCCAACAATATTTTGTCTAGTGATGATAATAAGGCCAGTGTCACTTTGAGCACATTTTTTGGCTTTTCTGATGCTTTGGTGGCAACAAATTTTGGATTTACTTTACCTTTAACTGCTACAATAGACAGTATAGGTATGAGTGTAGAAAGATCCTCCAGTGGAGGATTTGCTTTAGTAACTGACTTTACCATTCAATTAACCAAGGATGGGACTAATCCTGTTGGAACCAACCAGGCAGTATTCGCTAATTGGTCCACAACCGATACAAATATTCAGTATGGTGATACGACATGGGGGACAACATGGACACCCTCTGAAATTAATAGTAGTACTTTTGGTGCATATGTTCGAACAACAATGATAGGATTTGGAACTATAACTGCTTTTGTAGATCATGTTACCCTAATTGTATTTTACACGATACCAACGCCGGTTGAGTTACTTAGCTTCAACGGGAAAGTTATAGAGAAAGTGATTGAATTGAAATGGCAGTCCAGCTGGGAGAAGAATAATGATTTTTATACTATTGAAAAATCTTCTAATGGCCTGAATTATTTGGAATTGGCAACAATAGAAGGAAAGGGCACCACAGAATTTGTTTCAGATTACCTGTACGTTGATCCACTGCCTTTCAGCGGTAATAATTATTACAGGTTAACGCAAACTGATTATGATGGCACATATGAGGTATTTAAACCCATTATGATCCAATACGAAGAAACAGGACCCATGATGAAAGTATACCCAAACCCTGTTCAGAACCAGGAAGTTAACCTAATCGTAAACCCGGACCTTTTAAAGGGAGAAAATAACAAGACGTATATTATAGTAAGAAACATTACAGGGGAGATCATCCATAAACAGAAAATATCAACAATCCACCTTGGTGAAAAGATCTCACTGAACAAGCGATTTGCAAATGGGACCTATATTCTTGAATTACATTCCCCTTATGGCCGTACTACAGAAAAAATCATAGTAGATTAAAAACTAAGTATTAATTCAGATCATATCCAAAATAAACCTGTTAACAACCAGATATACAGATATATTAACCTGATAACAGTTAAATCTGTAGTAACCTGCAGAAAAACCTAAAATCAGATCCAGTAGGTCAATCGCTTATTTTTTCCTTACGCCACCTTATGCCATTTTGAATACAAAAAAGCTATCCCCGCACTTCGCCTGATATAACATTAAGAAAAAGTAATGCCTGGGAGGAACCCGGTTAGGCATATTGTATCAAATGCCCAAAATTTTCTTATTGGTATCATCATCTGATCCCGCTGAAGCAAAATCATCAAATGTTTTCTTGGTCTTCCTGATCATATAATCCTTGACAAACTCAGCCCCCTCCCGGGCGCCATCTTCCGGATTTTTCAGGCAACATTCCCATTCAACCACTGCCCATCCCTCATAGTCATACTGTGCCAGCTTAGAGAAAATGTCATTGAAATCAACCTGGCCATCACCCAGGGATCTGAACCGCCCCGGCCGTTCAACCCAATCCTGATAACCTCCATATACACCCGATTTAGCCGTTGGATTAAATTCAGCATCCTTTACATGAAACATTTTGATAAATTCATGGTAGAGATCAATATGTTGTATATAATCTAATTGTTGTAATACAAAATGACTCGGATCATATAGCATATTGACTCTTTTATGATTATTTGTAGCCTCAAGAAACCGCTCGAAGGTTATACCGTCATGTAAATCCTCTCCCGGATGGATCTCATAACAAAGGTCAACCCCGCATTCATCAAATTTATTTAAAATGGGTTCCCATCTTTTAGCCAGTTCTTTAAAACCCGCCTCAACCAAGCCGGGGGGTCTCTGTGGCCAGGGATACATGTAGGGCCACAGAAATGCCCCTGAAAAAGTAACAACAGCGTTCAAGCCCAGGTTTTTACTGGCTTCTGCGGCATACATCATCTGCTCAACAGCCCATGCTGTTCTCTTCTTGGGATTTTTATGGTATTCAGGAGGAGCAAACCCATCGAACATGATATCATATGCCGGATGAACCGCAACCAACTGACCTTGAAGGTGAGTGCCCAGCTCAGTTACTTCAAGACCAGTACTTTCTACAGTGCCTTTTATTTCGTCTGCATAGTCTTTACTTTCAGCAAGTTTTTTGAGATCTACACATCTACCATCCCAGGATGGTAACTGAACACCAACATATCCTAGTCCGGCCATGTAACGACAAATGTTTTCCAGGTTATCATACGGCCGATCATCCCCCATAAATTGTGCTAGATATATTCCAGGTCCTTTCATTTTATTCAATGTTTTTGTTTATAATTTAATCCATTCAGCATTTTTCTCTCCTGATTCAATTACAGCATCGATAAAACGCATTCCACGAACTCCGTCATGAACAGTTGGGAAATCGAGATATTCCGGAGCAGGCTCTACATCATCAAGTTTAGCTTGAACAACTTTGGCAAAATTCCGATAGATATTACCGAAGGCTTCCAGATAGCCTTCCGGGTGACCAGATGGTGTGCGCGTGTGTGCCTGTGCCATATTACCCATATAGCCAGTACCGGTTCGATATACCTCCATAGGTTTATCAAGCCACTTAACGTACATGGTATTAGGATCATGCTGATGCCATTGTATCCCACCTTTTTCTCCATAAACTCTTATATTTACAGGATTTTCTTCACCTGCACTTACCTGACTCACATGTAAAACACCTTTTGCTCCATTATCAAATCGTATTAACACATTTGCGTCATCATCCAATAGCCGGCCTTCAACAAATGTTGTAACATCAGCGCATAACTCAACAATCTTTAATCCAGTTATAGTTTCTGCCAGATTTTCTGCATGAGTTCCAATATCACCAACCGATCCAGCCTTTCCTGATTGTTTAGGGTCTGTTCGCCAGGAAGCCTGTTGCTGACCTGTAGTTTCCAGCGGTGTTGAAAGCCATCCCTGGGGATATTCAACCACCACTTTCCGGATTTTTCCAAATACCCCGGACTGGATCATTTCCCGTGCTTGTTTAATCATAGGGTAACCAGTGTAGGTATGCGTTAGCGCGAACACTAATCCTGATTTTTTAACCAGTTTCTCAAGAGCGAGGGCTTCTTCGTAGGAATACGTCATTGGTTTTTCACAAACAACATGAAATCCATTTTCCAGTGCTAATTTTGCGGGGTCATAATGCACATGGTTTGGAGTTACAATGCTTACAAAATCTATTCGCTCTCCGGCAGGAAGTTTACTTTCTTTTTCTATCATTTCCTGGTATGTTCCGTAGGTACGATCCGGACTGAGAAACAAGTCCTGGCCTGAGAGAATGGCTATTTCAGGATTTACATCAAGGGCACCGGCTACAAATTCAATCTGACCATCAATTCCGGCAGCCATTCGATGAACAGCCCCGATAAATGCACCTCTTCCTCCGCCAATCATACCCATTTTTATCTTTCTACTCATAAGAATATTTTGGATTTAATTGTACATAAATTGTTAAGATTAAAAAGTTCCATCATGGTATGAAACAATAAAAAACACAATAAAACTATTGATTATCAATTATAAGGATAATTAAGGAAATTTTTAAATAAATTCTGATTTATCCTGAAAGGTATTGGGTGGATGTTTTATTCCTTATCTTAAGCTAATGGATATCATTTGTGGTAATCTACATCCTGGACTTCTTAAGTCGTGTCAGCATTAAATAGTCCAGGTAATAAAGAACCTTGAAGGATATACTGTTATCCTTGGGAGCATCGAAAGAATTTACAAAATTATTCGGATAATTGTAATCCACTATATCGTTATTGTTTAATGCACTGCTTTTCCAGACAATACTGAATTCACTGGCCGGAGAAAAGATCCACCTGTATACCATATCAATATTGAAGGCATTATAATTTACGTCATGTGAAGAATTATAATCAGTTGGAGCCAGCCGACCATTTTCCTCCAATTTTAAAAACTCATCGTACTGGGCACTTGACCAGTAATGCCTCATCCTGAAATAGATGTCCATATCTTTAGTAAAAGAAAACTTCGTAGTAAATACGTTGGTAATTGTCCGGATATCACGAACACCAAAGTTAATTTCATTTTCATCAGAATAGACATATCCAACACTATTATTGCTGTTCCTTCCTGTTATACTGGTAGATAATGATAACCTGTCATTTATCCTTAATCTTGGAGCCAGGCTGACTGACATAGAATTTCGTTGTTCTTCTGAAGTCAATGCATAATATGCCCATCCTGAAATCCTAAACCTTTTTCTGGAATCTGTGTACATTGATATCCCGGTGCTATGATATGTAGGATATAGGACAAAACGGCCGAATGTTCTTGTTTCGTCAAAATTCTTCCGCTCTACAGGAGAGAATTCATACCAAACCCTCGTAGTAAGGAAATTTGTAAAGGTCGCTCTGACAGAGGACTCAACATTTATACCAGTAAATACATTCGGATTATATAACCTGCTATAATTTACCTGTATTTCAGCATTAAAGTTGAGGAATCTGGAGAATGGATCATATTCAACATACTCAAAACTGACTGATGTACTGTGATCATTGGGAGATCTTATAAATCCCATATCGTTCGGATTGTAATTATCTGATTCCAATCTATGTCTCAGGCGGTATAAAAAATTACCACTGGTTTTACCGAGCCAGAAATTTGTATTGAAACCTGTATCATCTCCCTCTTCAAGAAAACCATACCGGTGTGAAAGAACCGCTGTCCCTCCTATCGCATAGGTATTGGTTTTATCAGCCACCTTGAAATTAGCTGCCGAAACATTTGCGTCATAATAAATACCTCCACGCGTAACATTTGTGTTTGTAAAATTGACGAATGAATTGTTCTTTAAGGATTGATCTAGTACAATGACATTGTAATTTATTAATGGGGCTGTTTGAATTTCCCTTTCAACTCCGCTGGAATCTTTTACTGTTGCATAGGTTTGGTTGGTAATCGCATTGAGAAAACCAATTCCCAGACCCGATCGTGTTCTACCCGTGATCTTTGTGGCGTTAATAATTCGGGATTCTATTGGATTTCGAACAATTTCTTCACCATCTCTTAACCTATCCTCAACATCGTTAAATCCAATAGGTCGTCCACCAATCCTTCTAGAATAAAAGATACCTGCTTTATCAAACAATTCTGTACCTTCTGTGAAGAACTGTCTACGCTCTTCATTATACACTTCATAAGGTCCGAGATTTAAAACATTATTATCTGAAATAACCTGACCGAAATCCGGAATCAGCATCATATTCAGTGTAAAAGCATCATTGATCCCATATTGAATATCAAGACCTCCCCTGACGTTAGTAAATGTACGGGATAAATTAGCATCAGGATTGCTGTGTCGATTTATGTAGGTAGAAACATATGGAGTTATGGACAGCCTGAGTGGAGTTTTAATTTTTTTGATGCCGCTCATATTTCCAAACTGGTTCACAAAACCACTTACCTTTGGATTGATCTCATCCCAATATACAGATTCATTATCCCTTTGTATTATCCTTCTAAAATTTGTTCCCCATTGCTGGACCTCTGTATCGGGGAAGCGTATAACAGACAAGGGTATCTCTATTTCTACAAACCATCCTTCGTCGGTAATGCTGACATCACTATACCATCCGACATCCCAATTCCTGTCAAAACTACCTGGGCTGATCCTGGCATCACTTTGAACCCCTGCCGCTGAAACAGAAAATTCGTATGCATTAAGATCATCATTATAAGTATCAAAATACACCGAAAAACGGTCAGAATTGCCTCCTTGGTCCCTTGAGGTCAGCTCAGTCAGGATACCATCCGGCCTGTCATCATATAACCATGCGCCGATGTATATGTATGCATCGTTATACAATACAGCAACTTCAGTTCGTTGAGATGGCTGTCCGCCAGGTTCCGGACTTCTTTGAATAAAGTCAGTTGCTTTGTCTGCAATAGACCAGTATGATTCATCCAATATTCCATCTACCTTGATTTGTTTGTCAATACGAATTGCATTCAAACTCTTTTGAGAAAATACAGAGTTTGTCAGTTGAACAAAGAATAAAAAAATAATTACAAATCTCAAGTTTATAAATACACTAGTAATTTTCAATAAGTGTAATTAGTACAATTATAATAATTTTCAATCGCATAACGAAGAAAAATCATCTTTATTTTGCTTTGAAGGCCATTTTTCGCAAATTTTTACCTGTATATTAAAGTTTAACGATATTCGGATCACCATAAGCATAATAAAGATATTCTGACCTTTGAATGTTATTAAAAAATTCATATATTATAATTTCTAAGAATAGCAGGTATTGGTGAAGGGATTTTTTAACGATTTCAAAATATTAATACCATGATTTCAAAATATATAAAACTCATATTATTTATAATTCCATTGGCTTTCCTGTTACAGGATTGCCAGCATGGAAAGGTGAAAGTGGGCTTTTTGCTTGATGACTTTTCATCCGAAAGATGGTACCGTGACCGTGATTTATTCATTGAAAAAACTGAAGAACTGGGTGGTAAAATCATGGTGGATTCAGCCATGGGAGACATCAAAAAACAATTTGAGCAGGCTAAAGTAATGTTAGATAAAGGGGTTGATGTTCTTGTTGTGGTTCCTGCAAACAGTGAAGCTGCTGCGGCTATTGTTAAACTTGCCCACAGATACGAAGTACCCGTGATTTCATATGACAGATTAATTAAAAACTGCGATCTTGATTATTATGTTTCTTTTGAAAATACCAGAGTTGGTGAATTAATGTCTGATTATTTAAGCAAGCGATGCCCTGTGGGAAATTATGCAGTAATTTGTGGGCCAGATTCAGATAATAATTCAAGAATGCTTAAACTGGGCCAAACTCAGTTTATACAACCCTTCATAGAAAAGGGCGACATTAAACTGGTCTTTGAAGAATGTGTTAATGAATGGAGTTCAGAAGAGGGTTACCGGTTAATGAAAAAATGTTTGGCTGCAAATGAAAAAATAGACGCAGTACTATGCGGAAACGATGCGCTTGCACAGGGTGCCATAGAAGCGCTAAAGGAGAAAGACCTGGCAGGGAAAGTCCTGGTTTCCGGGCAGGATGCTGAAACGGTGGCAATTCAGAACATTATGGCTGGATATCAGACCATGACTGTGTATAAACCTATCGAGGCCATTGCCATTAGTGCAGCAAATCTTGCGATAAAAGTTGGAAAAGGAGAACCAATAACTGAAGCCATTCATACAACCAATAACGGCCAGAAAATGGTTCAATCCATACTTCTCGAAGCAATGGTTGTAAACAGGGATAACATTAATATGACAGTAATTGCTGAAGGATATCTTAAAGAACATAATCTGAACCAATAAGTAATTGTTTTATTTTAGTTAATAACTGAAAAGGGCGGTATAATTTATATTATATGGCCCTTTTTGTTATATTTTGCTCAATTGCATGAGTTTGCATTCAAGACTAGAAAATAAAAATAAAAATGTATCCATCAAAAGTGATTTTCGAACAGGTTAAATTAATTGATAATGATGTATCTGGTGATTTAATTCAAAGCTGTTTTAATGAAGTTTATAGCCCACGCCATTCACTGGAAGAACTTGTTGCTGAACTTGAGTCCAGGATTCAGTCAGAAATAAATTCAGATCCTCAGCATTACCTGATGACAGATTCATTATATGGAATTAAACCCCAGAAAGTTTTGCTTAGAATAGAAGATATAGAGAATTATACGCTTGCTTCAGTAATCTCTTCAAAAGGAAAATGTTTGGATATTAATGCAAAAATTGAATATGAGGAGGTTCACCTGGTGGGTTATATGGATAATAAATATATGATAGCTAATACTGACATCAACCTTTGGAGTGATTACGCAGAAATTATTTATATACCTAATGATGCAGGATTGACGATTAAGAAGATTCAATTACTGGAATAAAAAAAGTAAATCCCGCCGGCGGCGGGATTTACAACCAAGCACTACCCTTTTTGGTTGAATGGTTTTGATGTGGTGTTATCAAAACCGGTCTGATCGCCCAGCGTAGCTTTTGTTCAACCTCTTCAAAGAGAGCAATTATTTCACAAACAAAATAATCAGATTATTCTTCAAAGTTACCGATGTAATATTTGTTGCTTATTTTAATTTTTGCCGGGTAAAAAATGAAGTTTATAAACTATTTTTCAAAGCCAGCGTAATATAAATTAGATGGAGTTTTATTTGTTGGATTTATTAGTTCTTTTATGACAGTGATCTCATCACTGCCTAATTACTAGCATTTTTGCAGTAAGTGCCAAAAATGGCTTAATGATTGCCAAAATGGTATTAGTCCCGCTTCATGCTCCCCGAAAGCAAAAAAGCGGGATTTTTATTGATGTTTGATTTTGAAGAAATTTTAACAAAAAAATTCTCATTTTTTTTAAATTATTTAGAATATTTAGGCCCATTAAGTGGTTAATTAGAGAAATATGACATACAACCCTCCGTGGTACTTATTCAACCGACACATTGAAACCATCTATCCGGCTTTATTTAGAAAAGTTAAAAACGGCCCGAGTGCTTCCGAAAGGATATTAACAAAAGATAATGACTTTATTGATTTGGATTTTTATAATGTTCGGTCAGAAAAGACCGTAATTCTTAGTCATGGTTTAGAGGGTAATAGTAAAAAACCATATATGATCGGGATGATAAATATATTGGTAAATGCTGGGTTCAATTGCGTAGCCTGGAACTTCAGGGGATGTTCAGGGATCCACAACAGGCATCCATATTCCTACCACAGCGGCGCAACTCATGATCTCGAGTACATAATAGACAATACTGAAGCCAAATTTCCTCAGTCTAAAATTTATTTGGTGGGATTCAGTCTTGGGGGAAATTTAATTTTAAAATATCTGGGAGAAAATTCTGCCAATTCAAGAATTGAAAAAGCTATAGCAGTTTCCGTGCCACTAGACTTACATCAAAGTTGCCTGGAAATATCAAAGAAATCAAACTGGATTTATACGAGAAGGTTCTTAAGGACACTAAAAAGAAAGATCTCTGATAAGGCAACACTTTTCCCTCACAAAATCAATGTATCAGATATAAAAGACATTACAAATCTATTGGAATTTGATGATCGTTATACCGCTCCCCTTCACGGGTTTAAAAATGCCATTGATTATTATACTCAATGTAGTTCAATAAATTTTTTGGACAGAATCTCAATCCCTACTTTGATAATCAATGCCAGGAACGATCCGTTTTTATCTCGGGAGTGTTATCCCGAAAATATTAATACTGGTCTTATAAAATATGATTATCCTAGTTTTGGGGGACATCTTGGATTTAAGATGTCCGGATATAAAAATAAATACTATCATGAAATAAAATCATTGGAATTCCTTTCCAAGTAAAATAAAAATGCGTTTTCTTAGTTTTAAAAATAGTCTATAGTTGTTATTATGTGTGATAGATATACAATTACTGTCTTACCCTCTGATTTGGAATTGTGGTTAAATGTAAAATCACCATATAGTTACAAACCCAGATATAATGCAGCCCCATCTCAACTTCTTCCAATCATTACTGATAGTAATCCCCGTGAGATTATAATGGCACGATGGGGTTTTTTGCCAAGTAAAAGTTCAGATACTGGTATTAGCTCTAAACTTTATAATAAACCCCTTGATGTAATCAAATCCAGTACTGTTTGGAAAAAGTCATTGCATTCAAAACGATGCCTTATTTTGGCAGATGCATTTTATGTATGGAAGACCGTAGGCAAAGACAAGAAAATCCCATATAGAGTTTTACCTAAACAAAAAAAACTTATCTGTTTTGCAGGTCTGTGGGATGAACTTACTGATCACAATAACAATACTAAGGTAATATCTTTTATGATGATTACCCGATCAGCCTATAAGCCAGTAAATGAAATAAGTGGAAGCATGCCGGTAATCATAGAGCCAGGTAAAGAAATGAAATGGCTGCAGGGAATAAAATTGAGTGATGATAAACTTATGGATATGATGGAAATTGAAGACTGGGCACTTTTGGAACATCATCCAGTCTCTCCTGTTGTCGAGGACATAAAAATTGATAAACCAGATTTAATTAAACCTGTACCACCTTCAGACCAGTATGGCAACTATACACTATTTGATTGATGAATATATTAATACATAAGATTAATTATTTCTCAATCATTCTGTTCATACAGCTATTTGTATTGTCATTTAGAATGATGGGGCAAATTCCCCTGCAATCGAACAATGAAGTTTCATTGCAGGAGATCATTGATTACAACCTCCTAAAACTGCAGACTGATCCACAGGACTTCAATGCTGCAATATCACTGGTTGAATCCTATTACCGTAATGAAGATTTCCAAAAATGTATACTATACGCGAATATCTCAGAAGATATATTGCTTAATCTTGAAAAATCAGCAAAAAGACATAAAAACCATGATTTCTTTATGTTTTATATTTATCAGACAAGAGGGAAATCCAGGCATAAGCTGGGCATGTATGATAAAGCGATGACCGAATACCAAAAGGCTTTTTCCTACAATAGATCAGATAGCGACCTGCTAATCGACATCGGGAACTTGTATTATAATCAATCTGAATATGATTCGGCCATGTTCTATTTTATGCTTGCCGAACAATTTGACTCCTTAAGTTTTAAATCAAAATTTAATATTGCCAATGTATATTATGTGCGCAAAAAATACGACAGTGCATTATACTATTACGATGCAAGTCTTAGGATTAACTCTAATTTTGCCTATGTTCATTTTTACAAAGGAACTATACACAATGAATTAGGTAAACATGAGTTGGCGATTGATGATTTCAATAATGCCATAAATCTCTGGCCTGACAATCCACAAATATATTATCAAAGAAGTCTGGCATTTATGGCAGCAGGAAATTATAAATATGCGTTGAAAGACCTCAATAAAGTTTTATTGGTTGATAGTGCTAATTATGATGCGCTTCGGAAACGAGCCCAGTCAAACCTGATTTTAAAAAACTATGAAACTGCTGAATCTGACCTTAACCGGTTAATAAGAATCAATCAAAATGAAATTGAAGGATACTTTTTACGGGGGAATTATTTTCTACATAAAAAAGATTATGATCAAGCTATCCAAGATTATAATATAGCCAAACAAAGAGGTCTTGATCTTCCGGAATTATATTATTATTCCGGGTATACAAATATGAAATTGAAAAATTTAAACGAGGCTTGTTCGGATCTATCTGAGGCAGATAAAGGTGGAATTGAACTGGATAAGAAGATGCAAAGATTTTTCTCAAAATGTTTACAAGAAATAAATTAAAAGTTTTACATTTAGTTTAACAAAGATTTTTGAATTGAATTTATAAAACATGAAAAATAGCATAATAGCTGGTGTTGGTCACTATATCCCTGAAACGGTGGTAAAGAATTCTGATTTGGAAAAAGTTATGGATACTTCAAATGAGTGGATCATAGAAAGGACAGGTATTGAAGAACGTAGGTATGGTAAAAAACATGAGGAAACCTCAACTACCATGGGTGCCAGAGCTGCTGAAATGGCTATTGAAAATGCTGGGATAAAAAAAGAAGATGTTGATTTCATTATTTTCGCTACCCTGAGCCCAGACTATTATTTCCCTGGAAATGGTGTTTTACTTCAAAGGGAGTTGGGTATAACCAACACAGAGATAGGAGCCTTAGATATTAGAAATCAATGTTCAGGCTTTGTTTATGGCTTATCTGTTGCCGACCAGTTTGTTAAGACCGGAATGTATAAAAACGTGTTACTGGTTGGTGGTGAGATGCATTCCATGGGGCTTGATTTCAGCACCAGGGGTAGAAATGTTACCGTGATTTTTGGGGATGGAGCCGGTGCAGTTGTTGTACAACCTACCGATGAAAATAACAGGGGAATATTAACTACTCACATGCACAGTAATGGAACATTTGCTGAGAAACTAGCATTTATCAGTCCCGGGGCCCATAGCGGTTATTATCAAAAGTATACTGAAGAAGAAATTGATTATGGCTTTCCTCAGGATGTTCTTGGGGAAGTTTTCGTGACCCAGAAAATGGTTGATGAAGGCATGCTTTATCCTCATATGGAAGGTCAGTTTGTATTTAAAAATGCAGTTGTAAAATTCCCAGAGGTAATAATGGAAGCTTTTGAAAAATCGGGTGAATCCCTGGATAATTTGAAGCTGCTCATTCCACATCAGGCCAACCTTCGTATTTCCCAATTTGTGCAAAAAAGATTAGGGCTGAAGGACGAACAAATCTGGAATAACATTCAAAAATATGGTAATACGACCGCTGCTTCTATTCCAATTGCTTTAAGCGAAGCCAATCAGGCAGGTAAAATTAATAAAGGCGATCTTGTTTGTCTGGCTGCTTTCGGAAGTGGATTTACATGGGCATCAGCCCTTATCAGGTGGTAAAGCCGCGTTCAAATATATATATTATGAAAACAAAATCATATAACCCAAGCCCTCTTGAAGTTGAATTCGTCAATGTGATCGAATCTCTTCAACAAAATATTAATGAAAAACTTCAGAATAGTGAAATCCGGTCATTTGAACATAATATAGAGATTGATAATCCGATTATAAAAGCAAATATCGTAGATGATGATGGAGATAAACATACCGTGATTTTAAGAGTAATTCAAAAACCTGATGATTTTTAGATATAATTCATTTTATTGAACATTAAACCCACCGGATTCTTAAGATATTTAAATTTCAACCATAAAAAAAAATTTTAATGGGTTTACCTTTTCTCAATAGATCGTATTCATAGTCGGGAAGATATGCCCAAAGTTTGATTGTTTAATCCTAAATTAAATGAGTATGAATGCAGGTATACTTTTATTCTTTCAATCATGGAAAGTTTGGATGCAATTTGGTGCTGCGGCCAGTATAGCTCTTAGCTTTCTTGTTTTATTATTTTATTTTGCCCGGCTGATGACCATTCGTGATCCCAAATCAAAATACGATTTCGTTAATCTTAACGAAATTAACTATTTGATGATTGGGGGATATCTATTGGTGATATCTGGTTGGTTTTTCCTTAATTCCCTTTTTGGCGATAAAGTACAGGTAGAGGCTGGAATTTTTATTGCCAGATTGCTTGGTACCCTGATATTTGCGTCGATTTTTCTTGTCGTGGTGTACAATGTGCTGAAAATTTATTATCCTTCAATTCTTGAAAAGAAACTTCATAAATTGAGGTATACGCCCCGAAAATCGCCAAAAACTGGCAAGCCTATGAAACTTCTGAGTGAAGAAGAAGAGGATGTCTATCTATCGGAAGGTATGCAAGCGGAGGAGGAAGTTTTTTCTGTAGATTATGATGTGTGGATAGATGAAGAATCCAAATACACTCAGATCGAGAAATATGATGGTCATTTGCATGCTGAAAAATGTGAGAATTGTAACTTTCAAACGTTGAAAGTGGTTAAAGAAGAAATTCTCACCTCGCCAACCACAATTGAAAAGGGTGAATTAATGAAGTATTATGAGTGCACCTATTGCAATCATAAGGAGAGGAAATTATTCACTATCGGCCGGATAAAAATATCTGAGGATTTAGAAAAGAGTGTTGTCTGAGAACCAAAGGATAACGGTTTAATACACATTCTATTTTTCACAAGAAATCAAATCGCTTAGAGGGTTTCTACGATAAGGTTATTGTTGGTATAAATACAGATATCAGCAGCAATATTCAGGCTTTCCTCGACTATATCTTTAGCGCTGAGATCCGGGCTATGCTTTTTTAATGCCGTTGCTGCAGCGAGTGCATACATGCTGCCCGATCCAATGGCCGCAATCTGATTATCAGGTTCTATGACATCTCCATTTCCCGAGATCATTAGTATTTCCTGTTTGTCAGCAACTATTAGCATGGCCTCAAGACGCCGCAGTACTCTGTCTAATCGCCAATCCTTAGCCAATTCAATTGCCGCCCTTTTCATATTACCTCCATATGCACTGAGCTTTTCCTCGAATCTTTCAATAAGTGTGAAAGCATCGGCTGTAGAACCTGCAAATCCTGCAAGGATCTTACCATCGAGCAATTTTCGAATTTTCTTAACATTACTTTTAGCAACCGTATTTCCAAAGGTTGCTTGTCCATCAGCTCCAATAGCGATACCATTATTGTGCTTTACTGCAATTACTGTTGTGGATCTGTATTTAGCCATATTCTTTTTTAATAATAATCACTTCAATAACCGTTCCGTAGATAAAAAAAGGTCCAATTTGTCAGGTGGACCTTGATAATAGGTGTAATAATGTCATTAAATCAATATTCGAACCGGATCTTCAAGAATCTCTTTGAAGGTCGACAGGAATGCAGCACCTGTGGCTCCATCAACCACTCTGTGATCACATGACAAAGTAACTTTCATTACATTTCCAGGTACAAGTTGTCCATCTTTTACAATTGCCGTTTCCTTGATGCCCCCAACAGCAAGAATACAGGCATCAGGTGGATTAATTATGGCTGTAAATTCTTCGATTCCAAACATTCCGAGGTTCGATATAGTGAAAGTATTTCCTTCCCATTCATTGGGCTGCAATTGCTTATTTCTAGCTTTTTCACCCAGTTCCTTTACTTCCGCTGATATATGAGAAAGACTTTTATTGTCTGCAAACCGAACAACAGGTACGAGAAGCCCTTCATCTACTGCCACAGCGACACCTATATGAATATGATGGTTGAACCTTATCTTATCCCCCAACCAGGATGCGTTTACCTTTGGATGCTTTCGTAATGAAGCAGCAGCAGCCTTTAAAACAAGATCATTAAAAGATATTTTAACCGGAGCAACCTCATTCATGCTTTTCCTTGCTTCAATGGCCTTATCCATGTTAATCTCCATCGTGAGGTAAAAATGAGGTGCAGTAAATTTGCTCTCAGCCAAGCGTCTGGCGATGGTTTTTCGCATCTGGGAGACATTGATCTCCTCATAAGATTCCTCGCCGACGACCCTGGGCAATTGAACAGGAACTGATTCCTCACCAGGTGCCTTGGCAGCGGCTGACACAGGCTCATCTGCTGTAGGTGTATATGCTTCAACATCTCTTTTAATAATTCTTCCAAAATCACCTGATCCATTGATTTTCCTTAAATCATAGCCCAAATCCTTGGCAAGTTTTCTGGCCAGTGGGGATGCTTTGATCTTACCATCAGGCCTGCCTTCTTTAACTGGCTCCTCCTTAGCTTCCTTCTTTTCTGATTCTGGTACCTTCTGAACACTTTCAGCGGCTTGAGTACTTACTGTTTCTGAGTCAGATGAATCAGAAACAGGTGCTTTTGTTTTTGTTTTACGTGATTCAGCCTCTATGAGCTTTTGATAATCTGCACCTTTTTCACCGACGACAGCGATAATTCCATCAATAGCAACAGATTCTCCTTCTTTTACACCAATATATAATAGAGTTCCATCTTCGTAAGCTTCGAGTTCCATGGTCGCCTTATCAGTCTCAACTTCAGCAAGTATGTCTCCAGATTTTACCGGATCACCTACCTTCTTGTGCCATGCAGCTATGGTGCCTTCATTCATTGTATCGCTCATCTTTGGCATGGTAATTAGAGAGGCATTAATTTCTGAGGAGTCAAAATCAGGTAAGTCTTCAGTTTCCTCTACCGCCTCTTCTGATACTTCAGGATCTTTCTTTGGTTCAGGTTTAGAAGATTCAGATTTCAATTCAGCTAAGAGGTTATCAATATTCTCCCCCTTATCTCCTATTACTGCCAATACCCCATCAACAGGTACAGATTGCTTGTCCTCAACACCAATATACAATAATACCCCATCGTCATAAGCTTCAAGCTCCATGGTTGCTTTGTCAGTTTCAACTTCTGCAAGTACATCTCCTGACTTAACCTCATCTCCAACTTTCTTTAACCAGGAAGCGATCACACCTTCTTCCATGGTATCGCTCATCCGGGGCATACGTATAACTTCAGCCATATTTTTTTTGATTTAAGAAGGCAAAAATATATTTAATTATTCCGTTATTCAAATATACAATGGGAATTATCTAATGGCAGAATAATTTAATTTATTTCTAAAATCCAAAATCACCAATTAATATAGACCATTGATGTTTGTTTTCATTATCCATAGCATAAACATATCTGAAACCCATATTGAGAAGTGAAAGGAACCTCATAACATTAAAATCAAAGGATACTTCAACTCCAACGGACCGATAATAATTAATTTGTTTAGGAATACCTTCATCTGGCCTTTCATAGATATACCCCCTGCCTACATCAAAAAAGACATTCGTATATATCCTTTGAATATTTAATAAGGACCATATAGGCAGGTCAGGATAAATCACCGGGAATGCATAGTTAAACGAATTATTAAGATAATTATCAAAGATCCTGTAAGGATACCCTCTTGTCCAGAAGATAGGGCTACTGAAAAGGTAAATATCACTATTGGACCTGTCGAAATTTTGCCATTGATATCCTATCCGGTAGTTCAACGAATGGTGCCTGAACAAACCGGGGAAAAACAAACGCATTTGAGCAGCAAACATTTCACCTTCATAATCGCTCACTTCCCATGGAGTGTGCTCGTATTGCAGGTAAAAAAACTGCCCGAATTTCCCATAAAGGTCACGTTTGCTCGTCCTGAGCATTCGCCTGTATGAAAAATAGTACTCATTGGACAATAAAGATCCATTGCCCTGCATATCCGGATATCTTAATGATTCGAATGACATATAATCCTTCACATACCTATAGTTGTAATTGAAACCAAGGCGTAGGTCCTGAATATATTTCGATCGGGTTAATGTGAAGGGTAGCTCGGTACCAAGAAGAAAGCCCCGTTCATTCCATGTAACCCGAGAAAGGGTGTCTCCAACAATATTACCGGCCTCATCACGGATAGGAAACCGTTCGGTCACAGCCCTGTCACCGATGTATCCCTGAGCGTTCAATACCGGGTAGATCCCCTGATAACTAAAATTACCAATCCACCTCCCTGTTTCTTCATTTGCATTAAATTGATAGCCAAGATTTAGTATTGAGGTACTCATTATATCTCTTGAACTTATACCAACAAACAAATCCAGATTGGTGGACTCAAGAATCGGGCCCCAACTGTAAGGATTAAGAACTTTGGCACCCAGGTGATATCTTTTTACCGGGTATGATTCATTTTTAACACTATCGATAATGTTTAAATTACCTTCCTGAATAGCAATGGGTTTGAAATAATTTTCAGGTTCAGGAATTATCTGATCTACCGGGGTCCAGGATAAGGAATCGAAATCTATTTCCACGATATCATATCCATCTTTCGTAAAATTATTATAAAGTATCTTTTCCCCGTCGCTGGATACAACAGCATTGTAGGATCCAAATTTTCCTGAAGTTACGCGGTATCGCTTCCTTGAATTAACATTTATTGCATATACATTATCTAAACCATCCAGAGGAGAGTTATAAAATACATAATTCTTAAACATGACCGGGTACCCTATGTTCTCGTAATCCAATTCCCAGAGATCTTCTTCAGCAGAGGTCTCCAGATCATAGATCCAAATGGTTTTTCCATTTTTTGATTGCTTTACTGCTACAATTTTGCTCCCATCATCAGACCATCTTGGATTCTGGAAAAAATAATTCTGAGGATTAGGGATCTCATCCATCACATGTCCTGTTCCTGTATCTATGATTACAATTTTATATTTTGAGTCATGCGTCGTTTCGACAGTTACGATCACTTTCCCATCAGGTGATAATGATGAAGAAGAATACCTGCTCTTATGGGTTACTCTTTTTAATTTCTTTTTCTTCAAGTCATAGATCTTTATAACAGAATAGGTTTGGTTTCCCCATCTCGGATCGAATTCAATTTCGTTCCAGACAATAATATCATTTGCGACAGAAAGCATACCCGTACTATTTATTATTCCGGGGACTAATACCTTTCTTTCCCTACCGGTTTCATCGAACTTTACGAATGTTGGTATATCACCGATCCCGGATTTTAAGGAAACAACAGATCCATCATTCAGGTAATGCGGGTAAGCATAATCAGTATAGGCTTTGGAATACCTGAAATTAACCTGGTTGAACCTGGTAAAGGTCCTTTTACGTATTTGATCTCGCCATAAACTGTCAAGCTCAGTCATCATCGATCTATAATTCTGCAACAGACTCTTTCCACTGTATTTTTTAATTCTATTTGAAAAACGAAAAGGGATAAAAGGCCAGGCCCATGTCTGCCTTGTTGTCTCATCAATGATCTTATCTCCATAATGGTTTCTTAAATAGCTCGTCATATAATATCCAAAAGTATAGTGATCCTGGACCTGGTACTTAAATGATCTTAGATATTGACGATAATAATTGAATGAGCCCCTTTCCAATGTATTGGTTCTCATTAACATACCAAAATTCGGGATCCGGCCCCGGCCTCCCCTGGTGAGAGCTGTTTCGATTACTACTGCATCACCTTCCCAGAACCATTCAGGAACGGCCAGATGAGCCAAGCTGCTTGAGGCATTATATCCCAATACATAAAAAACGGCTTTATTAAATTTTGTGATGCTTTTATCAAACTGGACTACATGCCTGAATTCATGAACAGAAAGAAGATCCAACCAGTCCAATAAGCCGGCAAAATTATAATCCTGTGTGGGCATTGTAAAGAACTCAGATCTTCTCGGAGTTTGTGATACAAATCCATTGGATATGGCATGATGGTTTTGAAGAATTATGGATATCTTCTTTGGGGTAACACCCAGGCTCTGGCTTACCGGCTTGTATAATTCCTCCATTGTATTGGCGATACGCTGGCCCTCCTTCAGGAATCCTCCTTCAAAGAGAATATTAAAATGAGGGGAATTGATTTGATACCATTTCAGTTTTGGGGGATTGGTTGATAAGATCTGACTCTGAGCCCAGGAATCAACAAAAAAGAATGATTGAATTATAAAAACAAGATAGTATTTTTTCAACCGGTCTAACATAAACTCAAACGATCATAAACCGAACCAAGGTCAAACATGTGAGTAAACATACTGTATAACCAATTAAAAAGAAAGTGTATGGTAAAATTGTAATAATTGAAGAATTCTAATATTTAAGTTGATATGTATTTCTATAAAATCAGGGAAAGTTCAAATTTCTATATGTATTTATGATGCAGGGTTAGATTAATTTTCTAATATTGCTAATCGTTCATGAATTAAAAAATGGTTTAGGATATGAACAATTTAACAAGAGAATAAGATAATATTTATATTAGGGCTGAATCATCTTTATCGGGTATGAATAATAGTATTATTCCCATATCAATTCGTTTAACTGAGATTGCATATTCTAAAGGAATGCACCATGTTATTTTATCACCCGGCTCACGGTCAGCACCTGTTACCATTGCTTTTGCCAGACATCCAGCAATTAAAACCTATGTTATCCCGGATGAACGCTCTGCAGGGTACATTGCATTAGGCATGTCATTAAAACTGGGCCGACCGGTCGGTTTAGTATGCACATCAGGTACTGCAGCTATCAATTTGTATCCTGCCGTAGCTGAGGCATTTTATCAGAATGTACCCCTAATGGTTTTCACCGCTGACCGCCCTCCTGAATGGATAGACCAGGCCGACGGACAGACTATTCACCAGGAGAACCTGTACGGGGAGCACGTCAAAAAATTTTTCACGCTACCATCTGATCAAATAAATCAAGATGGGTATTGGCATGTTGACAGGGTTATCAACGAAGCAATGAATACCGCAACAGATCCGATTCAGGGTCCTGTTCACCTGAATATTCCAATACGGGAACCCTTTTATCCTGAGGATTCAGATGAATACCTGTTTAATAATAATCCCAGAATTATCGATACTGCCAGTAATATAGCTGATCTGGATGCTGATAACTGGGATGAACTCAAGGATATCTGGCACAGATCCGAAAACATTCTGGTGGTCGCAGGACAATCCAGGCTTGATCCTGATAGAAATAAAATACTGCATGAATTCATTACAAAATACCAGATCCCATTATTAGGTGACACCATTTCAAATATCCATGGCCTCGATAATAATACCATTACACATCATGACTTGATCCTAAGCAATAATGATGGGCTGAAAAATACGCTGCAACCGGATTTACTGATAACCTTTGGGAATAGTGTTATTTCAAAAAATCTAAAGAGATTTCTGCGTAATGTTCATCCTGCTAATCACTGGGATATCCGTGAAGCAGGATATCATCCTGATACTTTTCAATGCTTAAGCCATAGGATCCGATTAAAACCAGATCTTTTCTTTCAAAAAGCCTTAGAAAACTTTCAGGAAGTTACCAGAAACAGTGATTTCCTCAATAACTGGAATAATGAGGAAAGAAACATTGAAAGTAATATTTCTGGATTTTTCAATTCTGATCTTCAATTTTCTGAACTCGAGGCAGTTTATGAGGTTATTCAATCCCTTCCTGACAGAACCAGCCTTCACCTTGCGAACAGCATGCCGGTCAGATTGGCAAATATTATCGGGTGTTTGAAACCCGGTATAGAAGTGTATTCCAACAGGGGCGTTTGTGGAATTGATGGTTGTCTTAGCGCAGCAATGGGAATATCAATACATTCTGATCATTTGAATTTTGTTTTAATAGGGGACATGGCCTTTTTCTATGATAGAAATGGGTTATGGCATGATATAGATTCAGGAAATATGCGGATCATTCTCTTAAATAATCATGGAGGTGGAATTTTTAGAATGATAGATGGCCCGTCAAGACAACCAGAACTTAAAGAGTTTTTTGAAACCGACCAGAAACTAAATGCTCAAAACACATCATCCGATTTTGATCTGGATTATTATTTCTGCAATGATATTGAAGGTTTAAAACTCAATTTTCAACAATTGCTGATAGATGATGGAAAATCAAAAATTCTTGAAATTGAAACTGATAGTCAAATTAATAAAACTATATTTGATAAGTATATATCTCAATTCTAGAAAAAATGGAACTTAATTACCCTTGGAAAGAAATTGTACACTATAAAGAAATACTATTCCAGTATTATAAAGGCATTGCCAGGATCAGTATTAACCGTCCTGAGAAGCACAATGCTTTTACTCCCCTGACCGTGCAGGAAATGAGTGACGCTGTCGAATTATGTCGTCAGAACAATGATATCCAGGTAATTGTTCTTACCGGGGAAGGCGGAAAAGCATTTTGCTCCGGAGGGGATCAAAGTGTAAGAGGAGAAGGTGGTTATGTGGGAGAAGACGAGGTGCCACGCCTAAATGTACTTGATCTGCAAAAACAGATCAGATCTATCCCAAAGGTAGTAATTGCCGCTGTGGCTGGTTGGGCCATCGGTGGCGGGCATGTACTGCATGTCATCTGCGACCTTACTATAGCCGCCGATAATGCGAAATTCGGGCAGACAGGTCCAAAAGTAGGCAGTTTTGACGGGGGATTTGGTGCTTCCTACCTGGCCAGGATCGTTGGCCAGAAAAAAGCCAGGGAGATCTGGTACCTCTGTGATCAGTACAATGCTCAGGAGGCTATTGAAATGGGTTTAGTAAATAAGGTTGTACCATTGGACAAGCTTGAAGAAACCTATGTTGAATGGGCCATGAAAATCATGGAGAAAAGTCCAATTGCCATTCGTATGCTTAAATCTGCTTTTAATGCAGAATTGGATGGACAGGCGGGTATTCAGGAATTGGCCGGGAATGCTACCTTGTTGTATTATCTTTCAGATGAAGCCAAAGAAGGGAAAAACGCGTTTATGGAAAAGCGAAAACCGGATTTTTCAAAATTTCCGAAATTTCCATGATAAAATAATCGGTCTGTGGAATCAGTATGGATCAATGGGTATTCCCACCCCCTGAGTGATTTTATAAGGGATCCAGGAACAATTGATGATCTTCCAGTTTTTGAGAAAGAAATCTTATCCTTTCTTCTGGAATGGAAAACTGGCAAAGATATTTTCCAATTTTACTCATCCGGATCGACAGGAACACCAAAAAAAATCACCTTACATAGGAATCGTATGATTTTAAGTGCTGAATCCACCCTGGATTTCCTTGAGATCTCACCAGGTGGTAAAGCATTGCTATGTCTTGACCCACGTTATATTGCCGGGAAAATGGTTATTGTCAGGTCGCTTATCGGAAATCTGGATCTCTATGCTGTTAATCCTGGATCCAATCCTCTTAACAAATTTAAACCGGAACTTAAAATAGACCTGGCTTCCTTTGTTCCCTACCAGATAGCCGAAATCCTGGAGGAGTCAAATAGCTTGAAAAAGCTTCGAAATATAAAAAATGTACTTATAGGGGGTGCCGGAATCTCCCCGCAACTGCAAAAGAGACTAGGAGCTTTGGAAAATGATATCTATCATACTTTTGGAATGACCGAGACTGTTTCGCATATAGCCCTGCGGCCACTTTCAGGACTGAGACAATCTCAATATTTCAAGGTACTCCCAGGGATAAATATCGGGATTGATAAGAGAGGATGTTTAACCGTTGAGGGAAAGATTACTGGAGGTAAAAAACTTATCACCAATGATCTTGTAGAGATTTTTGTTAGTGATGAATTTGAATGGAAAGGTCGAATAGATCAGGTCATTAACACCGGAGGGATCAAAGTCAACATCAATTTGCTAGAAATTAAGATCAGGGAAATCCTGGAATCTTTAAAAATTCATAATAATTTCTTTATTGGCCACATAACGGATGAAAAACTAGGTGACAAAATTGTATTGATTTTCGAATCCAAATATGGTGATTTAGATTTAGGATCAGTTAAAGAAACCTTTAAAAAACGGTTAAGTAAATTTGAGATTCCCAGGGAATTTAAGGTTATTCAGAAATTTGATCGAACAGATACAGGGAAAATAAACCGGAAACTGATCATCGGGCAAATATGGGGATTATAGTTTCCTTATATACTATATCCTACGACACTCTAATGTCTAAAAGATAACAGATTATAATTTCATCATTTATCCTTGAGTTTCATTACTTCCTGTTGAAGCTCAAGAACAATATTTTTCAAATTTTCCATATCCGTCCCAGGTTCAGATGAAGGATCGGGAAAATTCTGGCTTATGAACATGACAGCTTCCCAGATCTCCATAATATCATCTGTATTTACCTCATAGGATTGGTAAAATTTATTATCCGAAACGAGTTCAAATGTGTTTTCTTTTGAATCTTCGTGGAATACCCTCTTAAATACTATACCTTCGGTTTTGGTTAACAAAACATAGGGTTTCCCGTCCTTTATATCACCGGGTGTTTCCAGATACTTGCATATGATTACCGTACCCGGTAATAAAGGCAACATTGAGTCCCCACTGATCTCAAAAGCCCGGTAGGTCCCGTTCTTAGACAAGAATGGTAATTTGAATTTTGGCATATCCTCCAGATATTCGGGATCGGCATATCCATTCAAATACCCTGCCGAAGCCTTTTGGGGTATTAAATCAATATATTCTTCTCCTTCCTTATCTACAGTTATGGCTAAAACTTTTGATTTGGGTTTTTGATTGAACACATTTCCAAACGCACTCTCAAATCCGGAAACATCCTCACTGATCAAAGTATCGACCGATACTTTAAATATTTCAGATATCTTTAAAAGGTTATTCAATCTGGGGTCAGCCCGGCCCTCTTCATAGGCTCCCAGCAAAGACCTTTTTATTCCTATTTTTTCAGCCAGTTGTTCCTGTGTAAGGTGGTTGTTCTTACGAAGGAATTTAATATTATCACTGATAAGGCTCATAATATTTTTAGCAATTTGGTTGATCTAAGTTCGTAATTTCCAATCATTTTAGCAAGAAATATCAAAATTTTTGGCTAAAATGAGGTTTTCTTACATAATATCAGCAAAGTCCTGATTAAATGGATCCCGAGACCAGTAAAGTCTGATAAACATATCCTAGATCATTTGACTGAACACCATAAAAGTGGAATCAAAAATTGATCGTGTTCCCACATTATATAAATGCTTATGGTAATAGCCATCCGGCTGATCAATTCCATCCAGTTTTTTAAGTATGGTTTCCACGATATAACGGACCGTTTTACCTGGTTCAACCAGAATATACCCATAATACGGATTTCCATTCTGGGTTGTCAGGTAAAATTTAACCTGGCTGTTTCCCGAAGGTAGCTTCTTGGAATATATTTTTATTTTCTGGGCGTTTGACATAGCATTAATTGGTTAAAAATTAATTCCATTATTTCAATATTACTATTATTTTTAGTATTTTAGTATATAAATTTAGCAATTTGGTTTTAAAAGACAAAATAATGTCAATATTTTTAGTAAAAATACTAAGAGAAACCTTAAATATTTAACTATCGGGCAGATACAATATGTTATATCCCCCAAAGCACAGGTCCGTTATTCACATGGATCTCGACACGTTTTTTGTATCAGTCGAATGCCTTCGGGACAATCGCCTGAAAGGCAAACCCCTGATTATCGGGGGATCGGGGGACCGGGGTGTAGTTGCTGCATGCAGTTATGAATCCCGGCACTTTGGAATATATTCGGGTATGCCCATGAGGCTCGCTCGACAGCTCTGTCCTGATGCCATCATAATTTCAGGCGACATGGATGCTTATAGCAAGTATTCCCGGTCGATCACAGAGATCATCGCCGAAGCTTCCCCTGTATTTGAAAAATCTTCGATCGATGAATTTTATATTGATGTAACAGGAATGGACCGTTTTTTTGGCTGCTACAAGTGGGGAAGCTGGCTGAGGAAAAAGATCATTCACGAAAGTGGCCTCCCGATATCCATGGGCTTATCCATTAATAAGCTTGTATCAAAAGTAGCTACCGGCGAATCCAAACCGAATGGGCAACGCCACATCCTGGAAGGGCAGGAGAAAACATTCCTGGATCCACTCCCCATTCGCAAGATCCCGATGGTGGGAGAAAAAACCGGTCAGTTTCTTATGGAAATGGGGATCAAAACCGTACATACGCTCAGATTAATGCCGATAGAAATGTTACAGGCAGCATTTGGGAAAAACGGGGCAGAACTCTGGAAAAGGGCTAACGGAATAGATCATTCACCGGTAGTGCCTCACAGTGAGCAAAAATCCATCTCTACTGAAATGACCTTTGAATCGGACACCATAGATGTAAAAATGATGAAATCTGTGATCACGGCAATGGTAGAAAAGATAGCCTTCCAGCTCCGGAAAGAGCAAAAGCTTACATCCTGTATTGCAGTCAAAATCAGATACAGTAATTTCGAAAACGTATCCATGCAACGGAAGATCGCATATACTTCATCGGACAGAACATTGATCCGGGAGGCACTGGAATTGTTTGATAAACTGTATACCAAGCGTCTGCTTATACGCCTTGTGGGTGTACGCTTCAGTGGTCTTGTACACGGAAATTATCAGATTACCCTTTTCGACGATACCATAAGCGATATTAACCTGCACAGTGCTATGGACAGGATGAAGGTCAAATATGGCCCGAAAAGCGTGATAAGGGCAGTTACCCTCGATACTAGCAACAGGATCAGGATGAACCAGAACCTGTTCAAAGGATGAAAAGCATAGTGGGTTTGTCGGTATGGTGTGCCTGATCCTTAATACCATCGGTAATCAAAATAAGAAATACAGATCTAAAGTGTGGTTCAGATTTGCTGATTGCGGAATAGTTAAATTTAAGTGCCGGAATCATACATGTGTGATATATTTTTGTTGTAATACTTCATGTATGGAATTCGCAGAACAGAGACAAATGAAGTAAGGAGGATACCATATCCATTCGACAGGAGTAATATTTTATCCCGAATTTAATATCTTTGATTCTGGTTCATAATAAATGGAATTGAGAAAAATTCACATAGTACTTTTTGCAGTTTTTTTAATCCTGGTAGGAACCAACCCATCAAGTTCACAGGGAATTAAAATTGCAAAATTAAAATACAACGGTGGTGGTGACTGGTATGCAAATAAAACTGCACTCCCAAATCTGATATCATTTTGTAACAGCAGATTGAATATGGGACTAGCTTTGGAAGAAGATATTGTGGAAGTTGGCAGCAGTGACATTTTTCTGTACCCCTATATATACATGACCGGACATGGAAATGTCGTCTTCTCAACTCAGGAAGCGGAGAATCTTAGAAACTATCTTATAGGGGGAGGATTCCTGCACATTGATGATAATTATGGATTGGATCAATTCGTACGGATTGAAATGAAAAAAGTATTCCCGGAACTGGAGTTTATTGAACTCCCCTATTCTCACCCAATTTACAAACAGCGGTTTTCTTTCCCAGAAGGATTGCCAAAAATTCATGAACATGATGGTAAACCTTCACAGGGTTTTGCCCTGATTCATGAAGGGAAAGTAGTTTGTTTCTATTCCTACGAATGTGACCTGGGAAATGGTTGGGAAGATCAAAGTATTTATAATGATCCTGAGGAATTACGCCTTGAAGCACTGAAAATGGGGGCAAATGTACTTTCCTTTGCCTTTACGCAATATTAATCCTCTAATTCAAGGTATTCTCAAATAATAAAATTGGGGCCCTTTTCTTTTCAATATCTTCTGCATTGTTGACCTTTTGTATTGTTAATACATTTTGAAGATACATGGCACCGATCAGAATATCCAGGTCTCCATCCAAATCGAAATCGCCAGAAGTAATTGTATTCCACTGGTTATCACTGGCTGCACTGAAGGAATATGGTGTATAATTATAAATGTCATTACATTCAAAATACATTATACCTCTTTCAGGATTATTATTCATATCCGCAAAATTGGCAGCAACCATCATATCCAGGTCTCCATCTCCATCAAAATCATCCACCTCCGCCTTGGCAGCTCCATATACAGAGAAAAAGTATTTTTGTGTAAAATTGTTATTCCCATCATTCTCCAGAATCCTGATACCATGATAGGGCTTAAGGATCATCGAATAGTCAAAATTATCACCACAGACATATAAGATATCAATATGTCCATCATTGTTAAAATCCTTTAAATCTATAAACATTGAACCATATACAGCAGGATACCTGGCAACTATATTTGCATTATCAGCACTGAAATTTCCCAATCCATCATTATAATAAATTACAATCCTTTCATCGCCCTGCGCAAATAGTACAACAACATCATCATGCCCATCTTTATTAAAATCATAGGCTTCCATTGAAATGGATCCAGGAATCTCTTCTATTACTTCCCTTGAAAATTTTCCCGATGGAGTGGCCCTGTAAAAGGTTAATCGACCGATATCGTTGCCATATTCACAAACGATATAGTCAGACAGACCATCACCTGAGAAATCCTGATAGATGCTTCGTACTGGTCTGAATAAAGAATCCAGAATTACCTGAATAGATCCAGGATTGAACTGCATAGATCCTTCCTGTCGAAGTATTGTTCCTTTATTCTCATTATTTGGATGTAATATACCCGGCAGTGTAATATCAAATCCATTTTCCAACAACACCATATCCGTTGGGGGGCTGTCAAGAATCAGTTTCTGATCAACATTTCCATCTAAATCGAGTTTGTATAAAGTATTGGTCATACCATCTGCTGCGTAAACCTTCCTGGACAATGAATCATATTTTAACATAGTAATAATAGAACTTCCCGATACACTATCGGTAAAGTTGGAAACTTTGAACATTGGAGGATCAACTTTTGGTTCTGATGGTAATATTGCCTGCGGCATTTTCTGCGGGCTTCTTTCAATAAAGTAGGCTACAATCTTTTCCCATTCGTCCTGCTCCATGACTGGTTCATTCAATTGCCAGATTGGACTTATATTCGGATAATGTAATATAGAGTGATGATCCATCCCCAATCTCCGTCCCATTCTAGGTAAAACGTTCAACTGCCAGGTATCCTTATCTAATAAGGTAGGTGGTGTAAATACATGGCAGGAAGTACAGTGAATTTGTGCCAATTGCCCGCCCTCATGAATAATATCATCATCAATCCTGCTACGTTTTGAATTACAACCGATTATTAGAAATGCAAATAATATGAAGAATGATCTTCGATATACTAAAAATAAATGTGTCAAAAACATATCTGTTTAAATCAAAGGACAAATATACGGTTGTGAAAATATATCATGATGAAGAATTCATTATATATTTCGGAAATAGGCAAGAAATATGAAATTTTTTAAATTAACTAATAATTTAGTTGTAAAACTAAAACTTTAGTTTTATATTTACCGTAGAATTAGTATATAATGGATATAAAAGAACTCACAAAAGCAGAAGAACAGGTAATGCAAATTCTTTGGGATATAAAAAAAGGATTTGTTAAAGAGGTAATTGAAGAAATGCCAGAACCGAAACCCGCCTATAATACTGTATCCACCATCATCAGAATACTGGAGAAAAAGGGATTTGTTGGTTATAATTCATTTGGGAAAACCCATGAATACTATCCATTGATAGCGAAAGATGAATACAGAAGTTTCTTCCTGAAAAATTTTATGGGCAACTATTTTGGAGGTTCGATAAAAAACCTGATGTCGTTCTTTGCAAAGGAACACCATCTAGATATTAACGATATGGAAGAAATTATGAAATATGTTGAAGAGGACTTAAAATCGGATAAAGAATGAACGAGATAATAAAATATCTGATTGAATCCAGTATCATCATCAGCGTATTTTACATGATTTATATCTTCATCTTCAATGGGGATAAAAACTCCAAGTTCAACAGGATCTATTTGATTTCCAGTTCATTTTTGGCGATAATACTTCCTGTTTTGAAATTCCCTGTACTCGGAGGCAAAGAAATTGAATACTCAAATAGCCTGCATCACGCAATACAACTCCCTGAAATTATAATTACAGATCAATATACAGTTGCTGCCACACAATCGGAGTTCAGCCTTTCCCTGGCAATCATGATTCTATATTTCACTGGACTGACATTTTTCTTATTCCGGTTTTTATACGAATTGTTTCAAACCTTCAACCATATAAGAACCCGTTCATCAAAATCCTATAAATCCAAGGGATATACCCTGATAAACACTGAAGGGAAATTTCCTACCTGCAGTTTTTACAAATACCTTTTCTGGGACGAAACCCAGAATTTCGATGAAAAAGAATCCAACTTCATCATTAAACATGAAGAAGGACATATACATCAAAATCATACCTTTGATTTAATTTATCTGGAAATTTTGCGCATTATTTTCTGGTTTAATCCAATATTCCATGGTTACAAAAAGGCCATGCTTTCTGTTCACGAATACCTTGCGGATGAATTTGCCCTGGCAAATTCAAGCAGGCAGGGATTCATAGCCTTGCTCGGCCGGCAGGTATTACAGAAACATAACCTGACCTTGAGTAACCATTTCAGTAAATCTCAAACCGTTAAAAGAATTAAAATGATCAAATCAGAAAAAAAGAAACCAGCTGTTCTGAGATGGACAGTTATGGTTGCCGTTATTCTTACCATGTTCTACTTTTTCTCTTGTGAACAGGGTTACACGCTAAACGAGCTTAAAATTGAAGCAGCTAATCTCCCCGATATTGGGGATGGCTGGAACTATGTTGCAATAGAATCCCTATCAACAGATTTGTCGGAGAAGATTAAAGTGATTAAAGATGAAAATCTATCAGATAATGTTTATGTCGCCAAGGCTATTCATGGCAACATTCCATTACCCAACTTATCACAAAGTAATCCGGAAAATGAATACAGGATCTGGTTTGAAAAGGAGGATGGCTCTTATTTCATAATCATCAGTGAAAAGGAAAAAGAACCAGGACAGGAGGCGATACCCGTTACTTCTGAAAATGAAATTCAAGGAGAAGAAATATTGAATGTAGTGGATATACAGCCCAAACCCCAGGGAGGAATACCTGAGTTCTTTAAATTCGTTTCGGAAAACTTGATCTATCCCGAGGAAGCAAAGAAGAATGGTATTGAGGGAAAAGTCTTCATTCAGTTTATTGTTAAGAAGGATGGTTTAGTTAGTGATGTAAAATGTATCAGAGGCATCCATCCATTATGTGATGAGGAGGCTGAACGGGTGATCAGTAACAGCCCCAATTGGGAGCCGGGTATGCAGGATGGCGAGCAAGTTAATGTCCGCTTAATCCTTCCGATTTCTTTTAAATTGGATGGTTCAGGAGAGAAAAAGAAATAATATTTCCCTAGATTAATGAACTGCATGGATAAAAGATTATCTCTGCTAAAAAGGGATGATCTTTTATTTTATTGACAGGGTAGAATCATAAATAACCAGATTCAAATATTATGATTTTTGATGATTCTTAGCCCAGCTTCTTACGTAAAATCATATTGTTTTTTCCAGAATTTCTCTCATGTCTGACTCCGTCAGCTTTACAGGGTTGTTTTTATTTGATGTGTTTGACAGTATCGGGGGGATCATATCGGGTTCAAATCCAAATTCCCTTAATTTTGGCAATCTGAATTTTAACATTAGGTCATAGATTTTATTAATAAGAAACTCAGCATAAAACATATTATCTCTATCGGAAGATCCGTGAAAAATTTTACCGATTCCAGCATATTTAAAGATAGCTGGATTATCAGGATCCTCTTTTAAAAGCTTGTTCAATGTTATCTCATTGGACACACCCATTAATGAGGCACAAATCAATCCATGTGGTATATCTATACGTCCGCCTATTGAAGAAGCAAAACCATGTACAATTCCTAAACCGGCATTGGCCAATGTGATTCCAGAGCAAAATGCAGCATAAGCCATTCCAGACCTGGCTTCAAGGTCCATACCATCAATAACAATCCGCTCCAGGTATTTATTAATCATCTCCAGACCTGATAAAGCAATAGCATCTGTTAAAGGATTTGCAGAGGTTGACAAATAACTTTCCAATAACTGTGTAAAGGCATCCATCCCGCTCCAAATGGATATGTTCTCCGGACAATGAAGTGTTAGTTCAGGATCCACCAGTACTTGATCCGGGATAAAGTTATCATGTCTTAGCGATTTCTTGAATCCATTTTCCCCCACACGACTTATAACCGCGTTTTTTGTGGCTTCACTACCGGTTCCGGATGTTGTTGGAAGAGCAAAAAATGGAATTTTAGCCCCGGGATGTGGTCTGCCATCTCCAACCCCTTCAAGAAAATTTATAATGGGTTCTTTTAATGGTAACATGGCAGAAATGGCTTTCCCGGCATCTAATACACTTCCCCCTCCTATTGCAATGATTACATCAGGATCATAATCACTGAATACCCTGACAGTGTCATCGATGATCTCAGGAGTTGGTTCATGTTTGATCCTGGCTAATTCAAAAACGATTTGATTGGCCTTTAAAGATCTTTCCAACATTTCCCAATTGCCTGAATCTAAAAAAGATGATCCTCCTGATACCAGTAATATCTTATTCCCAAATTCCAGAATTTTCTCCGGAAGTAATTCCCTTTTGCCAATTCCGAATTCTATAGTGGGTGGCAGTAAAACTTTATAATTCATTACCAGAGTCCTTTATCAAGGGGTGCAAGTATTGTGTGTTTTATTCCTTGCCGCGGTTGGGCCATCCAATCAGCGACAGTTTCCCTCCAGGTAAGATAGTGAGCAGTATTTTTATGTTCAGCTGAAGCTTCCTCAGATTCATACGCTTCATACAGAACAAATTTTGCCGGATCAGCATCATCCTGCAATACATCAAAGCGTAAATTACCAGGCTCCTTAATAGACTCCATATGATTTGCTGTCGATGCTTCTTTAAAATCTTCAATGCGATCTTCTTTAACCCAGACATGTACAAATGTAACGATCATGATTTTTAGATTTTATAATGGACTTAATCAAGTGCAATAAATGTTTAATATTAACTAAAAATTTAATATATATAATCTCTATATATCAGAGAATTTCATCTTTCCGAATTGAGTTCCGGGAATTTACCTTCAACAGGAAAAAAAGAATGAGGCTATTCGCCCAAAAAAAAACCGATTCAGGAAATTTTCTTTACCTGAAAAATGTTTTAAAAATAGCAGGACAAAACCCCAAACACCATGAAAGATAAACTAACCTTAGCAATTTTAATTTTATTTTTAATTCCTATTTTTTGTGAAGCCCAATTAAAATCTAAATTTAAGCGTAAAACTGAAGATGCAGTAGAGGAGGGGGTCAATAGCCTTTTTGATAAAAAGAAAAAGGATAAGGAAGAAGCTGCTGAATCACCTGAAGGGACTGAAGACGGTGATCAGGATGCGAACTCAGAGGCTCTGAATGCCTCTGAAGAAAATACGGCAACACTAAAATGGGCTAAATATGATTTTGTCCCCGGTGACAGGATCATTTTTGAAGACGACCTTCTTATGGAAGAAAATGGTGAATTCCCTTCAAGATGGGATCTTATCAGAGGGAATGCAGAAGTCGCTGAATTCGGAGGAGATATGGTGATCATGTTCAGGGATGGAGCACCCGGTATTATTCCTTATTTAAAAGATCCTCAAGAAGACTATTTGCCAGATGTATTTACTATTGAGTTCGACTTTTATTATCCGGGGAGCGGAACTTTTGAAGTACATCTCTACGATAAGAAGAACCAGGAATCCGGAAGTCCCTCTGGATACACGGGCATCAATATCGTCAAAGATTATATGGAACTTGGCCAATCCAGAAGCAGACTCCCTGACGATAATATCAAAGATTCCCGATGGATGCATATCGCTATCGCCTATACCGATGGAAAACTAAAAGCTTATATGGATGAAACCAGGCTTTTAAATATACCACGGATTGATTTTGATCCTAAGGGCCTGACCTTATATACTTATCATGCAAGAAATGACAATTTATATTATGTCAAGAATATAAGGATCGCTGAAGGTGGAGTCAAATACTACGATAGGATTATGGAAGATGGCAAAATCATTGCAAATGGTATTCGGTTTGATGTAAATAAATCAACGTTAAAACCAGAGTCTATGGGCATCATCAATGAGATATTCGATCTGTTAAACAAATATCCCGACTTGAAATTTAGCATTGAGGGTCATACCGACAGCGATGGAGAGGAGGCGTTTAACCAGACCTTGTCTGAAGAAAGGGCCAAAACGGTCATGGACAAATTGATAGGTATGGGTATATCTTCCGAGAGACTCAGTTCAAAAGGCTGGGGTGAATCGATACCCTTAACATCAAATGGAACCGCAGAAGGTAAAGCAGAAAACCGGCGCGTCGAATTCGTTAATATAGAGAATTTATAAAGGCTAAATGCAAAATTACATTTAAAAAAGTCTGTATTACAAAAGGCTTGGTTTACAAAAGGC
>CBDUBA010000032.1:0-38592 GCA_965365275.1 uncultured Cyclobacteriaceae bacterium
ATAAATGAGAAAATACCGTAAACTTTAACACGTATCAGAAAGGTAAAAGTAAATAAAAAAGAGCGAAAGACGGGATTCGAACCCGCGACCCCGACCTTGGCAAGGTCGTGCTCTACCAGCTGAGCTACTTTCGCTTTTACCGCTGTTTTTCAAACGGACTGCAAATTTATATTACAACTTTGAAATTACAATGAGATTTATCCAAATTTTTTGAAAATCAGTCACTTTCAATGCACTCCGGGAAGGATTTATTGCCTAATTACCAAGGGTTTGAAAAATACTATTTATCTTTAGCAACTTTTTTAAATGTATAAAATTCGAGAGTAATGAGTAATTCAAATAATACTTTTAAAGATTATATCGATTCAAATAAACAAAGATTTCTGGATGAACTTTTTGACCTGATCCGGATCCCTTCCATCAGCGCAGATAGTAAGTACAAGGATGATGTCAGAAAGGCAGCAGAATTCCTGAAAGAAAAGATCCTTTCTGCTGGTGCTGATAAAGCTAATGTTTACGAAACTGCAGGCCATCCAATTGTCTTTGGAGAAAAGATCGTGGACACTTCATTGCCTACTATTCTGGTATATGGTCATTATGACGTACAACCAGCCGATCCCATAGAACTTTGGGAAACACCACCTTTCGAACCTACGATCAGGAATGAAAAGATCTATGCCCGCGGTGCCTGTGATGATAAAGGGCAGGCCTACATGCATGTAAAGGCATTTGAAACTATGATGCAGACTTCCACCCTGGAATGTAATGTGAAGTTTATTCTTGAAGGTGAGGAAGAAATAGGCTCTAATAATCTTGAAGTCTTTATTAAAGAATACAAGGACATGCTTGCCGCTGATGTGGTGCTGATCTCTGACACCGACATTCTTTCAAATGATACGCCATCCATTACAACTGGTCTCAGGGGATTGAGCTATATGGAGGTGGAAGTTGTCGGGCCAAACCGGGACTTGCATTCAGGCATGTACGGAGGAGCTGTCGCCAATCCCCTGAATGTACTGTGTGATATGATCGCCTCGCTGAAAGACGAAAACAACCGGATCACCATTCCCGGCTTTTATGATAAAGTGGTTGAATATTCCGATGAGAAAAGAGCAGAGTTCGCTAAAGCACCTTTTAGCCTTGAAAAATATAAAAAAGCACTTGATATCAGGGAAGTTGATGGTGAAAAAGGATTTTCCACGATCGAGCGTGTGGGCATTCGTCCAAGCCTTGATGTGAACGGAATCTGGGGTGGCTATATGGGTGAAGGTGCTAAAACAGTGCTCCCTTCAAAGGCTAATGCTAAAATTTCCATGCGACTTGTTCCAAACCAAAACAGTGATGAGATTACTGAGTTGTTTACCAAACACTTTGAAGCCATCGCACCCGATACGGTCAAGGTGAAAGTATCACCACACCATGGTGGAGAAGCTGCGGTAACGCCAATTGATTCAACTGCTTTTAAAGCAGCCAGTGAGGCTTTCCATGAGGGTTGGGGGAAATATCCAATCCCGACCATGGAAGGAGGCAGTATCCCGATAGTATCCCTTTTTGACAAGATACTGGGACTTAATACTATATTGTTTGGTTTTGGCCTGAAGGAAGATGCCATCCATTCTCCAAATGAATCATATGGATTATTCAATTTTTATAAAGGTATTGAAACAATAGTCCTGTTTTATAAGCATTTTGCCAGGTTAAGTAAATAATGCAGGAAGGGATGCAAAATATCCTGTTGAACCGGGTATGAGATAACCTTATAAATATACATGCGTATGGCTTAATAGTCATGCGCATTTTTATTTACTTTGCAGGGCAATGATCATATAGAGGAAAATAGAGATTATGAAATTCATTTACAATACCCATTCTGTACGAATATTTCTGATTTTAATATTCATTGTATCAGGTGCCTATCTGAAAGGACAAATCCTCGAACCGGCTAAATGGTCTCATGCCACTTCAGTTAATGAAATAGAAGTGGGCCAGGAACTTGATCTGATATTCAATGCTGTAATTGATCAGAATTGGTATCTCTACTCTTCTGATTTTGATCCGGACCTGGGTCCGATAGTAACTGAGTTTACCTTTAACCCTGATGATAGCTATGAACTGGTTGGTGGGATACGACCGATAAATCCGAAAAAGAAATATGATGATCTGTGGGAAGGAGATATCACATACTTCAGGGAAAAGGGCCAGTTCAGGCAAACCATTAAGGTCCTCGCCACAGACTTTAAAGTTACAGGCAGCTATGTATATCAGGTATGTTCTGATATAGATGGTAAATGCATTAATTTCGAAGAGGATTTTGTTTTCGATAAGGTAAAGGTTTCCGGACAGGGACAAGGTAAATCAGAAGGAACTGATGTAGAACAAGCGGGAGAAACAACAGAAGAAATCAAACCTTCTGACGAAGTGGATACTGATGAAGATAAATCCATTCCTTCGATTGATACTGCTCCCATAGGTCTTGATGATGAAGATAATTCAGCAGCTCAGGATCCTGCTTCTGCGGAGGTTGATAAAACCAAGCCACTGCTCTCTCAAAGAAGCTCAACAGATCCTTACTCCTTATTGGCTTTCATGGTCATCGCTTTTCTAGGTGGATTGGCAGCACTTCTAACCCCCTGCGTTTTCCCGATGATCCCGATGACGGTCTCTTTCTTTACCGGAAGATCTAAATCAAGAAAAGAGGGGGTGAAAAATGCCTTGCTGTATGGGTTTTCAATAATCCTTATATACACTCTGACGGGATCTATTCTGGCTCCCTTTATGGGACCTGAAATGGCCAATGTACTCGCAACGCACTGGATCCCGAACGTGATCTTCTCACTGGTTTTTCTCATCTTCGCCTTATCTTTCTTCGGACTTTTTGAAATAACCTTACCCAGCTCATTTGTTAATAAAATTGATAAAAAAGCCGATAAAGGCGGCCTTATAGGTATTTTCTTTATGGCCTTTACCCTGGTATTGGTTTCCTTCTCCTGTACCGGTCCTATCGTGGGAAGCATTCTTGTCGAATCCGCTGGCGGATTGGTATTAAAACCCATACTGGGTATGCTTGGATTCTCCCTGGCTTTTGCCATCCCTTTCACACTCTTTGCCATCTTCCCGGAATGGCTCAACACTTTACCGAAATCCGGAGGATGGTTGAATACTGTTAAAGTGGTCCTGGGATTTATCGAACTGGCTTTTGCACTGAAATTCTTAAGTGTGGCAGATCAGGCCTACCACTGGGGCCTCCTCGACCGGGAGGTCTACCTGGCTTTATGGATCGTTATTTTCACCATGCTTGGTTTCTACATATTAGGAAAGATCCGACTGCCTCATGACAGTAAACTGGAAACAGTCGGTGTTGGCCGACTTATGATATCCCTGGTCATATTTTCCTTCGTCGTATACCTGATACCGGGAATGTTTGGGGCACCGCTCAAATCCCTGGCTGGCTATCTTCCACCGATGTCGACCCATGATTTCCCACTCCTGGATGAAGTAAGGAACAGTGCCGGCAGCGGACTGACAGTTTCTGAAAGTGAAGAATTGTGTGATGCACCTAAATATGCTGATTTCCTTCATCTCCCCCACGGAATTAAAGGATACTTCGACTATGAACAGGCCATCCAATGCGCGAGGGAAAAGAATAAACCATTGTTCATTGATTTTACCGGGCATGGCTGCGTTAACTGCCGTGAAATGGAAGCCAGGGTCTGGTCAGATCCGGAAGTTTTGAAAATCCTGAAAAATGATTATATCGTTGTGGCATTATATGTGGATGATAAATCCAATCTTCCTGAAAGCGCCTGGTATACCTCCACATATGATAATAAAGTGAAGAAATCAATTGGTAAACAAAATGCTGATTTCCAGATCACTAAATATAATAATAACGCACAACCATTCTATGTCATACTTGATAATGACGAGAACCTGCTGGTATCTCCAAAAGCATATGACCTCGACATCAGGAATTTTGTCGATTTCCTGGAAGAGGGCAAGAAGAATTTCTATGCCAGGTAAAGCTCCATGACTTTTTCCAATGTAGTTTTCGGGTTTTCTTAAGTGTAGCTCTGTTAAATAGCATCCTGAAGATGCTTTACTTGCTGGATTTGGATAACCACGTTTTAAGCACAGTTCCCAATCCAGTTTTTAGTCAACGTTCAATGTACCTTTTTACAAAAAGACCTGAACCCATTATTTAGAAGCACCCTCTAATCTCCTCTTTGGCAAGCGATCCTGAGCCTATTTTGACAGATCTTTAAACTTCTTTCAGGGCATAAAGATCGAATTACAGAACATCAACTTCCCGTTTTCCCAGAAAGACCTGAATAGAGGATTGTCAACAAAATATACAACTTCACCTCTTCCCTTATCTTCCATGCCGACAATAAGTGCCTTATACGTCTTGGCCTGACTGGCGCTCCCTGAAAATCCACTTACTTTATCCTGGGAACCTGAAATCATAGCCACATTCCATCCATTGTCCAGCAATGAATACCTGTTGTCAACAGTTTTTAAGGTAAAATAATAATCAGGGTATCCAAAACCAATTGGATGACTGTTGTCAAGACTTGTTTTATAGATACCCCCATAGACCTTATTCATTATGTACAGACGTTCATCTTCTGCATATTTTCGAAGATAATCCGGATCTGATTGTAGCTTTTGTATTTCTTCTTTTTCTTGTTCGTCAAGATAAGGTTTTAGATTGAACTGGTCTTTGTCAGCAAAATATCTTAGAGCCCTTCCTAAAACAACAAGTCTGCCTCCACTCCCCACCCAGTCATTCAGTTTTTTCAATTGATCCTCATCCAGAAGATCACTATAAAAGCCCTCAGGAATGATAATAACATCCAGGTCATTCAGGTCAAGTCCCCTGAAATAACTCGTATTTAAACGAATCAAGGGATACCCTAAATCCTGTTCAAACAAATGCCATATCTCACCAACATTATTGGGCGATACATTCTCTCCGTATAATACACCAACTTTCAATTTTTTATCCAAGAGTTTGAGCTTCGATGATCCAAGATCAGGACCATCTTCAGAAAAACCGGAGTGTATAGGATATACGTCCATCTGGAATTCCTTTGATAATTCAGACATGATCTCTTTAATATTTCCATCAAAGTTCTGGTTATCTCCATTCAATATAAAAAAGCTACCTGCCGGGTAACTCATCCCCTCTGCTTTTAGGGTGGAATAATTCGTTCTCACATTAAGGCCCTTTGACAACAATACAGATAAAGCCCTCATATCCGACATCGCCATACGTGTGAATGCATAACCATATGCCTTTTCATCAAGGCTTAATTCTTTTACAGCTTGAATAATAAAACCTTCCTTGTCTAATTTAACTACCTGGTCAGTAGCATAGGTTTCAAGGCCAAAAGCAAAAGGAATGGACCAGGAAGTTATATCATAGGTCAGCGAATCAACCAGAGTTGAACCTGGTTCAAACAATACCCTGAGAAGGGTTGATTTTGGCTGCTGAACCGGGATTATTAGATCAGAAGATTCAATGTTTACAGGTACATTCTGGTTGAGATGATAATCAAATCCCCTTGTCGATTTCGAATTATTCAACTGCCCGTAACTGATCTTATGATGATCTAGTAATTCAATTAATTTCCGTATCTTTTTATTTCCATTACGACTTTTGACTATGTAAGTATTGTAGCCATCAGAAACTGGTTTTCTGGCAGTCCTGAAAAATTCAATATAATTTGCTTCAAGATCAGAAGCATTGTCAGAGGATACTTCTATGGTTGAAATACTGGTTGTAAAATGATGCGTTAACCTGTCAAGTAATGTTAAGGTATCGCCTGTTTCTGTTTCAATACCTAATCCTGCTCTTCCACTTCCGGCCTGCTCATAGGTCATGCCAATGGCACCATTAAATGTTGGATAGGTATCCCCATATCCTGGGTAGAAAAGGTCAAATCTCTCTTTCGTAAAGTATAGCCAATTATTCTCATCGAAATATTTTGCATGATTCTTTCCAATGGCTACCTGGAAATCTTTTTGCCACTCGGTTATGAGAACATGATATGGCTGGGCGGCAGGAGCAAAATAATACGGACTATTATAAGACTGTTCGTGGAAATCTACATGTATCTGTGGTAGCCATTCATTGTAGAATTTAATACGATTCCTGGTCTCAATCTGACTTAACCATGTCCAGTCCCTGTTCAGATCAAACAAATAATGATTTGATCTTGCTCCGGGCCATGCCTGCACATGTGCTGTTTCAATAGGATTGGTTAATAATATATTCGATTTGTTTTCCTTATACCAGTTCACATACCGGTCCCTCCCATCCGGGTTTATACAGGGATCGATGATCACTACCGTATTCTCAAGCCACTCACTAACCTCGTTATTTTCACTGAGAAGTTTATGAACGGTAGCCATAGCAGCTTCCGTTGAACTTGCTTCATCGCCATGGATATTATAACTTAACCAGACAATTACTATTCCGTTCTTTTCAGGCTCTCCGGGTAAAAGGCCGGCCTTACGTAGATTATTGGTCCGGATATTGTCAAGATTCTCAATATTCTCTTCTGAGGAGATTATCAGAACATTCAAAGGCCTTCCTTCATAGGTCTCCCCATAGTTCCTGAATTCAGCCCTGGCAGATTGGCCGGATACTTTCTCCAAATACCCTGTGACTTTAAAATGTGGTGTAAAAGCCTCCCCAAGATTGTATCCAAGGTATTCCGACGGGGAAATTACCTGGTCTTGTGACTGGATTTCAAAATTTAAAAATATACTTATAAAGAAAATTACAGCTATGCTCTTTTTCATTACAGACCTTTCGATTTTATAAAAAAACTACAATTACTTGTTATAGGATGAAATTTAGTTCCCATAATCATTTTTACAAAAGCAAATATAATGTGATGCAGGCTTAATAGGCCATAAATCCCTAATAAAACATGCTGCAAGGAAATTTCATATGAAAAAAATCATAGATAGAAGACAAGATGAGTATTATTGGTTTCCGAGCTTTAACACAATGATCAGACAGGCAAAAGAATTCTTACTCTTAGACCTCCATTATCGCTTACGTTTGATACTTCAATTTTACCATCGATCAATTCTACAAAATTTTTGGCCAGGTACATGCCCAGTCCTGTGGTTGATTCGCCCATAGAAGGTTGCGGACTCAGTTTGGTATACTTATCGAAAACCTTAGCTATTTCCGATTCCGGTATACCGGGACCTCCATCCTCAATTATAATTATTAGTTCCTCTCCCCTTTGCTCCAGTTTGATCTTAACTTCTGTACCATCCTCAGGATATTTTAGGGCATTTGACAGTACATTGGATAAGATCTTTTCAAGTAGATAGGAATCTGTTTTTACTTCGGGATTCAGGCTCCCCTTTCCAAAATTAATATTTATTGATTTAAGCCCGGCCAGTTTTTGAAAACTCTGTACAACTTTCTCTATCAATGGTATCAAGCTGATCTCCTCTTTTACGACAGTAATTTGCTCCTGTTCCAGGGAGCGAATATCATGCAGGTTTTTAACCATCTCCAAACCACTGGCCATAGAATGATACATGCGGTCAAAATAAGGACGCTGGCTTTGACTTATATCCCCGTTCTCAAGATCCAGCAGTTGCATCATCGCAAATAACTGGGTAAAGGGGGCCCTGATATCATGGGAAATTATTTTCAATAGACTCTGATTCTCCTTCTGAAGTTTCTCAATAATTTTCTGCTTTTCAGCTAAAATAAGATCTATGTCTTTGTAAGAGGAGCTGTTTTCCATGATCACACATGCCTTTAATTACACCTATACGAATATAAATTTAAATTATTGTAAAGGATAGATCCATGGGAAATATAAATTTAAAAATTTATTATGCATGCATACTATTTTTTCGTATATTAGAATATAGGCATTATGGAGAGGAAAGAGTTAATTGACTATAATGTAAAAGCAACCTGGCATGCGATAGCAAGGCTGTACAATCAGTATGCGGCCAGGCATAACATTACTACTTCCATGGCATTCGTCCTTTTGAATATTGATTCCACAGATGGGACTCCTGCCACGAAAATCGCTCCACTGATGGGAATGGAAGCCAGAAGTTTAACACGGATATTGAAATCCATGGAAGCCAAAAAACTTATCATCCGAAAAAAGGATAACATCGATGGACGAATGGTCAAGATATATCTTACCGACCTGGGAAAACAAAAAAAAGATATCGCAAAAAAGAAAGTTAAAACATTTAATACGGTAATAAAAGACAAAATTTCCCCGAAAAAACTGAAAACTTTCTTTGAGGTAATCGATACGATAAATGCCCATATCGAGAATGGGGAGATTAAAAAGCATTTAAACTCAGATTGAGAAAGCAGTATAAAGAACTTTTTATAAATATGAAATACGGATTATTTACACATAATAAAACAACATATTACTCAGAGATAAACAAAAGGCAGCCTGTTTTCCCAGGTCCAGGTTTATTATAATAAATTAAAAACAGCATGAAAAGAACCATTAAAAAGACCGCAGTATTAGGATCCGGAATTATGGGATCTCGAATTGCTTGTCATTTTGCAAATATTGGATTAGAGGTCCTGCTTTTGGATATTGTACCTAAAGATCTCACAAGAGGGGAAAAGGAAAAAGGGCTGGATCAGAATTCACCGGAATTCCGCAACAGGATTGTGAATGAATCTTTACAGCTGGCAATTAAATCAAATCCTTCGCCACTATATCACAAAAAATTTGCTGACAGGATAAAAACAGGAAATTTTGAGGATGACCTTAAAAAGATATCTTCCTGTGACTGGATCATCGAAGCCGTAGTCGAGGACCTTGAAATTAAGAAAAACCTCTTTGAAAAGGTTGAAAAATACAGGCAACCCGGATCTTTAATTACATCCAATACATCAGGTATCCCAATCCATTTGATGACTGATGACCGGACTGATGATTTTAAATCCCATTTTTGCGGGACACATTTTTTCAACCCTCCCAGATACCTGAAACTACTCGAGATAATACCGACAGAATATACAAAAAAGGAAGTAGTTGAGTTTTTCCAGGAATATGGAAAATTGTTCCTCGGTAAAACTACAGTCCTGTGCAAGGATACACCGGCCTTCATTTCAAACAGAATCGGTATTTATGCAATACTGAAAGCTGTGGAATCCATGCAGAAATTAGGCCTGAGCATTGATGAGGTGGACAGACTTACCGGCACTACCATAGGAAGGCCTAAATCAGCAACTTTCAGGACTTCGGATATCGTGGGTCTGGATACATTGATCAAAGTGGCCAACAATCTTTATGAGTCTCTTGAAAAAGATGAACAACGTGAGATGTTTAGGCTTCCGGAGATCATATTTGAACTGGAGAAAAAAAACTGGCTGGGTGAAAAAACGAAACAGGGATTTTATAAAAAAACAAAGGATAAAAAAGGGAATACAGAGATCCTCACGCTCGACTTGAAATCTTTCGAATATAAACCCAAAAAGAAAGTAAAATTTGCATCCATCGGAGCTTCAAAAGCCGTGGACGACCTGAAACAAAAATTCAAGATTCTCTTTTCCGGAAAGGATAAGGCTACACAATTCTATAAAGACTCATTTTATGGTTTATTCCAGTACATTACCTTCAGAATTCCTGAGATCACCGATCACCTTTACAAGATTGATGAAGGATTAAAAGCAGGATTCGGATGGCAGATGGGACCTTTCGAGACCTGGGATGCACTGGGTGTTGAAAATACATTAAAGGAAATGGAAGATGCCGGTTATAATCCTGCTGAATGGGTATATAAAATGCTGGAAAAAGGCCTTACCAGTTTCTATAAGATTAAAGATGGGGAAAAACAATATTATGATATCCTGTCTGAATCAATGAAGACCATCCCTGGCATGGGATCATTTATTATTCTGGACAATATAAGAGACAATAATCTGGTATGGAGTAATGCCGGTTGCTCTATCCTGGACCTTGGAGATGGCATCTTGAATGTTGAGTTCCAGTCAAAGATGAATACTATGGGGGGCGAAGTGCTAGAAGGTATACATAAAGGAATAGACCTTGCAGAAAAGGATTACAGAGGGCTTGTCATTGGAAATCAAGGACAGAATTTTACAGTGGGGGCCAACCTGGGGGTATTGTTTATGTATGCCATAGAGCAGGAGTATGATGAAATTGACATCATTGTAAATCACTTCCAGCAGACTACGATGCGGGCAAGATATTCCACTATCCCGGTGGTTGTTGCACCCCACACACTGACCCTTGGAGGTGGATGTGAGTTGGCTATGCATGCTGATATTGTGCAGGCCGCTGCTGAAACTTACATTGGATTACCCGAAGTCGGTGTGGGTATAATTCCGGCAGGAGGAGGTACAAAAGAACTGACGAAAAGAATATCTGATACCTACCAGCAGGGTGATGTGGAAATGAACGATCTGCAAAACATATTTCTGAATATTGGAATGGGAAAAATAGCTACATCGGCTTATGAAGCTATTGACATGAAAATATTGACAGACAAGGACAGGATAACTGTTAACAGTGACCGGCTTATTGCTGACGCCAAACAATCGGCATTAAAACTTGCGGAGGCTGGTTATTCTATGCCAAATCCGGATCAGAAGATCAGGGTACAGGGAAAATCAGGGATAGCCCTGGTTCTGGCAGGCGTAAATGGCATGCTCCTGGGCAATTATATAACGGAACATGATGCAAAAATTGCCAAGAAAATAGCGAATGTTATGTGCGGAGGAGACCTTTCCTACCCGACTGAGGTAACAGAACAGTATTTGCTTGATCTGGAGCGTGAAGCTTTCCTTTCATTATGCGGGGAAAGGAAAACACTGGAAAGAATTCAGGCCATTTTACAGGGTCAAAAACCACTTAGAAATTAATAAAAAATAAAACATTTAATTATGGACGCATATATAGTAGCAGGATTCAGAACAGCTGTCGGGAAGGCTAAAAAAGGTGGATTCAGATTCACAAGATCAGATGACCTGGCTGCATCCGTTATTAAGCACATGGTAAAATCCATACCCGATCTTGATCCAGCCAGGATCGATGACCTGATCGTTGGCAATGCAGTCCCGGAAGCGGAACAAGGGATCCAGATCGGCAGGATGATCTCTCTTCTGAGCCTTCCAAAGGAGGTCCCGGGAATGATGTTGAACAGGTATTGCGGATCTGGTATCGAAGCTATAAATATTGCAGCAACAAGAATCCACACCGGTATGGCGGATTGTATAATTGCCGGTGGAACAGAAAGTATGTCTCTTGTTCCAATGCTAGGCTGGAAAACAGCTTTGAATTATGATATAGCACTAAATAATCCCGATTATTATATATCCATGGGATTAACAGCCGAAGAAGTTGCAAAAAAGTATAAAATCTCAAGGGAAGACCAGGATAAATTTGCCTTTAGTAGTCATATGAAGGCTATAAATGCATTGGAAAAAGAATTTTTTAAAGAAGAGATTGTTCCCTTTCAGGTCCAGGAAACCTATCTGACAGAGGATATGGTTAAAAAAACAAGATCCTATACAGTCGATGCTGACGAGGGGCCAAGAAAGGATACAAGCCTGGAAGCATTGGCCAGGTTAAAACCAGCCTTTAGTAAAGATGGAACGGTAACAGCAGGGAATTCCTCCCAAACATCTGACGGTGCTGCATTTGTTATGTTAATGTCCGAAAAAATGATCAAAGAACTCAATTTAAAACCCTTGGCGAGGATGGTCAGTTATGCAGTAGCGGGTGTGGAACCAAGAATTATGGGTATCGGTCCGGTCAAAGCAATCCCGAAAGCTTTGGAAAAAGCAGGATTGAAACTTAGTGATATTGAACAGATAGAGCTGAATGAAGCCTTTGCTGCCCAGGCTCTCGGTGTGATCAGGAATTTAGACCTGAATGAAGATATATTAAATGTGAATGGCGGGGCTATAGCTCTTGGGCATCCCCTGGGTTGTACCGGAGCTAAACTGAGTATCCAGCTGTTCAATGAAATGCGAAGAAGAAATCAGAAATACGGTATGGTTACAGCTTGTGTGGGTGGAGGACAAGGTGTGGCTGGAATTTATGAATTGCTAAACTAAAACTCAATATTATGGCAACTGTTTTAAAAGAGAAAATGGTTAAGGGAGGTGAGTTTCTGATCAAGGAAACCGATCCAAAAGATATTTTCATTCCTGAAGAATGGAATGAAGAGCAAAAGATGATCTATCAGACCTGTGTGGATTTCATTGAAACAGAGATCCATCCGAACCTTGATAAGATCGATTCCATGGAATATCCCGAACTGGTCCCTTCATTATTGGACAAAGCTGGACAATTGGGCCTTCTGGGATCAGGGATACCCGAAAAATACAGTGGTTTCGGCATGGACTTTAACACTACGATGCTAATCGCCGAAGCATTTGGTCAAAGTCATTCTTTTGTGGTCTCCATATTGGTTCATATAGGTATTGGTACTTTGCCTATATTATTTTATGGAACCGAAGAACAAAAGGAAAAATACTTGCCTAAGCTGGCTATGGGTGAAATGAAATCAGCCTACTGCCTTACAGAGCCAGATGCTGGTTCTGACGCAAATGCAGGTAAAACTAAAGCAAGGTTGTCGGAAGATAAAAAGAGTTATTTATTGAATGGCCAAAAGATGTGGATTTCGAATGCCGGATTTGCAGATCTGTTTATCGTTTTTGCTAAAATCGAAGACGACAAATACCTGTCAGCATTTATAGTAGAGAAGGAATTTGGTGGTATTACAATGAATCCTGAAGAGAAAAAATTAGGGATTAAGGGATCATCCACAAGACAGGTTTTTTTCAATGATTGTAAAGTACCAGTTGAAAACCTGCTTGGAGAAAGAGAATCCGGATTTAAAATGGCACTTAATATTTTGAACATTGGAAGGATCAAGCTCGGTGCTGCAACTGTTGGAGGTTCAAAGCTGGCCTTGAACAGGTCCATTAGATACTCAAATGAAAGAAAACAGTTCGGGACAACTATAGGAAGTTTTGGAGCTATAAAATACAAACTTGCTGAAATGGCTACCCGTATCTATGCATGTGAATCCGCGGTCTATCGAACGGGGAAAAACATTGAGGATACCTATATAGGCTATAAGAATGATGGCATGGATGAAGACTCAGCCAAAAACAAAGCCGTTGAGGAATTTGCTATTGAATGTGCCATTTTGAAAGTACATGGATCTGAATTGCTGGATTTTGCAGCAGATGAAACAGTGCAGATCCATGGAGGGATCGGATATTCAGCAGAGGGTCCGGCAGAACGTGGATACCGGGATGCACGGATCAACAGAATTTATGAAGGAACAAATGAAATAAATCGTTTGGTAACTATTGATATGTTACTGAAGAAAGCGATGAAAGGTTCCCTAGACCTGATGACACCTGCGATGGAAGTTCAGAAAGAATTAACATCTATCCCTTCTTTCAAACAAAATGGTGAGGAAGAATTATTTGTCAAAGAAAAAAAGGTCTTATCAAATCTTAAAAAGATTGGCCTGATGATATCAGGCTCAGCTGTTCTTAAACTTTCAACAAAATTGAAGGATGAACAGGAGATCCTGATGAATCTTGCCGATATGCTGATCGAAGGTTATGTGGCAGAATCAATAATATTACGGGTTGAAAAACTAGTCGGTATAAAAGGGGTTGAATCAGCTCAGCGCCAGATAGATATGGCAATGATTTATTTACACGGTGCTGTAAATAAAATAGTAATTGCAGCAAAAGAAGCAGTATATGCTTTCGCTGAGGGGGATGAACAACGTATGTTACTTCTTGGATTGAAGAGATTTTCAAAGATAGAACCTCATAACCTCAAGGAAGCCAGAAGAAGAATAGCCGATGAGATGCTGGATCGGAATGAATATTGTTTCTAAAATCCTTTTTTCACAAAAAAAACCTGTGGAGATTATTCCACAGGTTTTTTACAATTATTTAAAATATTATCAAATCCTGTTCCCAGTTGGTTCTTTACTTTAGGATAACGCTTTACCAACCTTCTCAAGAAGTTTTTTGGTTGCAATTATTCCATCATCGGGTGATAATTCTGATCCTTCATACTCAATACCAACATATCCATTAAATCCGGCATCCTTAACGATCTTCATTATCTTATAATAGTCGATATTCCTTTCATTTCCTTCAGCATCAAAAACATTAGACTTTGCACTCACACCCTTTGCATAAGGCATAAGCAATTCTGTTCCTTTGTATTTATCAAATTCTTCTAAACAGACCCTTTGCCTGTTTTCATATTTTGCCTTTATACAGAAATTCCCAAAATCCGGGAGTGTACCACAATATGGATTATCAACCTCTTTCATTACAGTGCTCAACCAATCTCCATTAGATGAAAAGCCTCCATGATTTTCAACAATAATGCCGATTCCAGCCTTCTCACCATATTCAGAAAGTGTGCCCAGGCTATCAATAGCAGCCTTTTGTACTTCTTCATAAGTACCATTTCCTGCTGCATTTACCCTGATTGAGTGGCATCCCAAAAACTTGGCAGCATCCACCCATTTGTAATGGTTCTCAATCGCCTGATTTCTTTTGTTTGCATCCTGGTCCCCCAAACTACCTTCTCCATCGATCATGATGAGCACATTGGTTACGCCCAAATCACTGCATCTCGTTTTTAACTCGGTCAGATATGCTGTGTCTTCTGCTTTATCTTTGAAGAATTGATTCACATATTCAACTGCATCAATTCCAAAATCATTTTTGGCCTTGGCCGGAAAGTCAAGGTTTTTGAGTTCTCCGCTGAATAAAGGTTTATTCAATGACCATTCTGCTAGAGAAATCTTGAAAAACATATCTTCTTGCCCCGCACCACAAGATGAAAAACCGGGAAAGGCTGAAAAGAATCCAATACCAGCAGTAGCCGAAATACTTTTTTTAATAAGATCCCTTCTTTTTTTATCGATCATTTTTATAAAATTTTAAGATTATTATAATTCATATGTATAATTTCCTGAAAAAAAATCCATGAACTGCTAAGTTATATTTTAAATCCATTATTTTCGTTTCGATTTCTGAAATTTATCTTGTATGCAGATCCAGGAAGTTGACAATCCAAAGCTCGCCAGGGAATTCATAAAAATGGCAATTCCACTGTACAAAGACTACCCAAACTGGATCCGCCCGCTCGATAAGGATATTGAAGCAGTTTTCAATCCAAACCAGAATAAGTACTTCAGGCATGGGGTATGTACCCGTTGGATCCTTAAAGATAACAAAGGAAAAACCATCGGCAGGGTTGCCGCTTTTATAAACAGAAAGATTGCCTCCAAAGGAAATGATCAACCCACTGGTGGAATGGGATTTTTCGAATGCATCAATGACAAGGATGCCGCCTTCAAACTTTTCGACCAGTGCAAAGAATGGCTGGAAGCTCATGGGATGGAAGCTATGGATGGTCCGATCAATTTTGGAGAAAGAAATGAATGGTGGGGATTACAGGTCCAGGGATTTGATATCGAACCAAACTACCGATGCAATTATCATCCTCCTTATTATCAGGCATTATTTGAAGCCTATGGATTTAAAACCTATTTTGAGCAACTTACCTTTGGCAGGAAGATAGTAGGACATATCTCAAAAAGAATGTTTGAAAAAGCTGAAAGGATAGCTGCTAATCCAAAATACACTTTCAAGACACTTGATATCAAACAAATTGATAAATACATCGAGTATTTCCATACGATTTATAATAAAGCATGGAGTGGCCATAAAGGGGTGCCTGTATTGTCTATTCAACAGGCCAGGCTTCTGATAAAGCAGATGAGACCAATACTAGATCCCAATATTATGTACTTTGGGTTTTATGAAGATGAACCGATTGCTTTTTTTATTAATATCCCGGATGTCAATCAGATATTCAAGCATGTCAATGGAAAATTGAATCTAATTGGAAAGTTGAAGTTCGTCTATCACAAGTGGAGAAAGACAACCAACAAAATAATAGGAACTGTTTTTGGTGTTATACCGGAACACAGGTCGAAAGGGGTAGAGGGGGCGATTGTTATATACGGCCGCGAAGTCTTGTTTGAAAAGTACAACCGATATGAAAACCTTGAAATGAACTGGATAGGCGACTTTAATCCACGAATGGTTCACACAGCAGAACAGGTCGGAGTTGAGTTATATAAAAAGCACATTACCTACCGAAAATTATTCGATGAAAGCAAGCCATTTAAAAGACATGCAATATTAAAATAATTCATGATTATTGTGTTCTAGCATTGCATAACATAACTGCCAAGCCATTTGATGTTGTTTGAATGCTTTCGGAACACTGACTTCACATTAGGATCATCAACATGTCCTTCCAGATCAATGTAGAACCAATATTTAAATTTCTTCCCTTGTTTTGCCGGGCGGCTTTCTATTTTGGTCAGATTAATATTGGCATGGTAAAAATCCTGGAGAAAATTCGCCAGACTTCCGGGTCCTTCTGGTAACCGGGCCAGAATACTTGTTTTGTCCTTTCCGCTTTTTTCATTCTTTATATCCTGGGCCAGAATCAAAAACCTGGTGAAATTATCAGGGGAATCTTCTACATTATCATATAATATCGGAAGATTATAGGTTTTTGCTGCAATATGAGAACAAATGGCAGCAGCATGAGAATCCCCAAGTGCAAGTTTCACAGCCTTTGAGGTCGAATTCGTCGGAATCTGTTCCACATCAGACTCACTGAAAGTAGAATACAGAAACTTTCTGCATTGTCTGAATGCAATATCTTTAGAATAAATCCGATGTATATCTTCAACCTTATCGGAAGTAGTTGCGAAAGCAAAGGTTATGGAAAGTGGTATTTCTGCGATTATATTCAAATCATACAAGCCAAGATTATCAATTGTCTCGTTTACTACACCCTCCTGGTTATTTTCCAATGGTACGATTCCATATTTAGCCCTGCCAGCATTTATGGCTTCAAATACGGAAGGAATCGTTGCCAGGGGGAGGTATTCACTCATCGCTCCAAAACGTGATTCAGCTGCCTGATGCGTAAAACTTCCTTCCGGTCCAAGGTAGGCGATCTTTTCGGGAAGTTCTATGTTACGGCTAATCGCAAATATCTCCTGATATATAGCTTCAACGGCATGTTTATTTAATTTACCTGAGCTTGTTTTACTGATCCTGCTTAGTCGATCAATAATGCTTTTTTCTCTTTCAGGTTTGTAGATATTAGTTTTACTCTTTGATTTGGCCTCGCCCACCTTACTTACAAGTTCCATTCGCTTGTTAAGGTATTCGATGATCTTATCATCCAATAAATCTATTTGCTTTCTTAAATCTTCAAGCTTCAAATTCCTTATAATTTAAGTTTCTATATAGACTCCTACTGATTTACTGGCTTGATCCTTCCCAAACCTTTGATCTCAGTATTAATATCTATTGGCTCACCATCATATTTTATACTTCCTACACCTTCTATTTTCGCATTCAATTTTCCCGTCACATATATTTCAGCACCACCTAATCCGCCTACCGTAACATCACAGTCTTTACTATCAAGATCAAAGGCTTCCAGCTTCCCGGCGCCCATCAGTTTTAATTCCTGTTCCTGAACCTCCCCGGCTAAACTGATAACCCCAGCGCCACTTAATTCTACCTCCAGTTTATCACAAATTATTTTTAAATCAATAGCCCCGGCCCCTTCCATAATGATTTCAAGATCTTCGGATCTGAGATAATCTTCATTCTTTATTAAAGCAGCTCCCATAGCTCTAATTTCTTTTAAGTCATGGTAATATATAATGATCCGGATAGTACTTCTGCTTATTAACTTTTTTTCCTGTGTAATCCTCAGAATTCCTGCACTTACTTCTGAATCAATAAAGTCAAGAAGGTTCTCATCAGTATTGATTTCTACAAATGCTTCCTCGCTTTCCTCGAGTATTACCTCAAAATTTCCAGCTATCCTGAGCCCATCGAAATCACCTGTTGAGCGTTTCTCCGTAACAATCTCTCCATTTCCCTTTTCAAAATCTTCAAGAAATTCACATCGCACAACGAGGAAGGCTGTAATGATTATGAGAGCAAGGTTAAAATAAGTCTTCATTTAAGGATATTTCAAAAATTGAATCTAATAAATTATTCTGTATATTGAAAAAATAAGATTGATGCTAATTTCACTATTTAATTGTGAATATAGAACACTTCAAGTAATTTTGGGACTTTTCATACCAACAATATAAAATGATTAAAGATCAAACCATATTTGAATATATAAGGGAAGAAGAATACAGGCAAAAGTCTGGTATTGAATTAATCGCTTCAGAAAACTTTGTCTCAGATCAGGTAATGGAGGCAATGGGCACAGTACTCACCAATAAGTATGCCGAGGGTCTGCCAGGGAAAAGATACTATGGTGGATGTGAAGTAGTTGACAAGATAGAATCCCTGGCAAGAGATAGAGCTAAGATACTATTTAATGCTGAATGGGTTAATGTGCAACCTCATTCAGGCGCACAGGCAAATGCTGCCGTCATGCTTGCACTGATAAATCCCGGGGATAAAATCCTTGGATTTGATCTTTCCCATGGAGGGCACTTAACACATGGTTCTGCAGTGAATTTCTCCGGAAAACTATATAGCCCATCTTTTTATGGAGTACAGGAAGATACTGGCCGTATTGATTGGGATGAAGTAGAAAAAATAGCCGACAGGGAGAAGCCAAAACTGATCATTTGCGGTGCTTCTGCTTACAGTCGTGAGTGGAATTATAAGAGGCTAAGGGAAATAGCTGACCAACATAATGCCTTTCTCATGGCAGATATCGCACATCCAAGTGGTCTGATAGCCAGGGGATTATTGGATGATCCTATGCCGTACTGCCATGTAGTCACAACAACAACACACAAAACACTTAGAGGACCACGAGGGGGCATGGTTTTAATGGGTAAAGACTTTGAGAATCCCATGGGATTAAAAACACCAAAAGGGAAAATCAGGATGATGTCTTCTCTGCTTGATTCAGGGGTTTTCCCTGGAACTCAAGGCGGGCCTCTGGAACATGTCATAGCAGCAAAAGCAGTCGCATTTGAAGAAGCTTTATCAGATGAATATCTAAGCTATGTGAAACAAGTCCGGAATAATGCGCAGGCTATGGCTGATGAATTTAATGACAGGGATTATAAGATTATATCCAATGGTACAGACAATCATTTATTACTCATTGACCTTCGATCCAAAGAATTGACCGGGAAACAGGCGGAAGATGCGCTTATTAAGGCGGATATTACAATAAATAAAAATATGGTTCCGTTTGATGACAGATCTCCATTCGTTACTTCCGGGATGCGAATCGGTACTGCTGCAGTAACAACCCGGGGACTTCTGGAATCAGATATGAAACGTATTGTTGAATTGATTGATAAAGTATTAACAAATATTGATCGTGAAGAAGTAATTTTGCAGGTCAAAAAAGAAGTTAACAGTTGGATGTTGGATTATCCCCTATTTAAGTAAGCTAAAGTGTCAGATTCGGTAGAAAAAGAGATGTCCTTTCTTGACCACCTGGAAGAACTAAGGTGGCATATTGTAAGATCATTGATAGCAATTGCGGTATTTGCCATAGCCGCTTTTGTGGCCAAGAAAATAATATTCCATGATATAATACTTGGGCCCAGCAGACCTGATTTCTGGACATATCGAATGCTTTGTAAGGTGAGCGACATGATTAATACCAATGTGTTGTGCATCGAGGAACTACCATTCATTATACAAAGCAGGCAAATGACGGGCCAGTTTATGATGCATATCACTTCTTCTTTTGTAATTGGATTGATACTGGCATTCCCTTACGCCTTCTGGGAGATGTGGCGATTCATTAAACCCGGATTATATGACAAAGAAAAAAATGTTGCGCAAGGGGCAGTGTTCTTCGTATCCTTACTATTCGGTCTGGGTGTTCTTTTTGGATATTTCATTGTTTCTCCTATTTCTATTAACTTTCTGTCGAACTACCAATTGGATCCCAGTATTAGTAATGAATTTGACATAATATCTTATGTTTCAACAATATCTATGCTTGTATTGGCCTGTGCTATAATGTTCCAATTACCTATTGTGGTATATTTCTTAACCAAAGCCGGGATTGTAACACCCAGTTTTCTGAAAACATACAGGAAACATGCGATTATAATTATTCTCGTAATATCTGCTATAATAACACCTCCGGATGTAGTCAGTCAGGTTTTAATCGCATTACCTTTGTTGGTTCTCTATCAAATTAGTATTTTTATTTCTAAAAACGTAATCCAAAACGATCCGGATCTAATACTACAAGACGATTAAATAATGGCACTTAAAATAGCAATCGGTGGTGATCATGCTGGTTTTCAACTCAAGGAAATTATAAAATCGAAATTAGAATCTGAAGGATATTTAATTGAGGATTTTGGCCCTTTTTCCGATCAATCTGTTGATTACCCTGACTTCGTTCATCCTGTAGCAAATTCTATTGAAAACGGAGAATATAATTTCGGGATCTTAATCTGTGGAAGTGGTAATGGAGTTGCCATGACAGCAAATAAACACAAAGGCATCAGGGCAGCTGTTTGCTGGAATGAAATGCTGGCGAAACTAGCCCGGGCACACAATGATGCAAATATATTGTGCCTTGCGGGTAGATTCCTGGATGATGAACTAGCCATGGAAATTGTTAATATATTTCTAAAGACAGACTTTGATGGTGGAAGGCACATCAAAAGAATAAAGAAAATTATTGATTTTTAGTTTTAAGGTTGTAAACCTGATTCCCCCGTTTAGTATATAATTCAGATAATTCAGGAATTCTTGATAATATCTGAGGCATAGCTGAATGTTCATCAATAATTACTTCCGGAAGGTCTTTTTCAAAATTTTCAAATATCCTGACCACAACATTATAATTGTCCAATTGCTCAAGCTGATGTTCAAGCATTACCCAGGATAAATAAGGGGTTGACAGGTAATTCCCAAAATACCTGCTGGTACCATTCCCCATTACCAGGATCCTTTCACCTTGTCTTTCTGAATTCGATGTATTTGATAAGGCATATTGATTTGAATAATCCAGAAAATCATTTCCTTTGATCAGGCTAAAACTGGAATTATAGTTCTGAAAAATACTTAGTGAGAGAAAGGTAATAAAAAGTGCTTCTGAAATAATTGTTTTTCTCATCATCAAGAATAGATGCGCAATAAAAAAAGCCATTACAGGAATAAATACGATTAAAATATGGGAAGATTGGTGGTAATCTAAAAGCATTACCAGGATTCCAAAAACAACATATAGAAAATAGTATTTTTGTAATCTTACCTGATAATTAATAAATCCAAGTGATTGCATTACTCTTAAAAAAGAATAAAATAGCAACAATCCCGGAATAAGAAATATCCCAAATAAGCCCTTCCAGGAAATTAGTGCATCTGAACTTCCGGCAAGGAATAAGAAATCAAGGTTGAAGTAAAACTCATCCAGCTGGTTGAACCAATAAAACTTCAACCATGTTAGGAAAAATGGAAGAAATGCACCGAAAACAAGCAAAAGAAACCGCCTGATTATCGTATTTGTGAAAAAAATGAACGCTATTAAAACCGGGAATAAAAACAGTATATATGAGGGATAAAACAATGCTGCAATACCTGAAAACAATCCTATCTTTATAAAGTCCTCATCCGCCCTCTTTCTTCCTTCGACTATTTTAAAGGTAAGATTAATGGAAAACAATATGAATGTTAATCCCATCAATTGGGGAGAAAGAGTAATATAATCCTCCATTCCCATGAATAAAACAACATAAATCAGAGAAGGGACGTAGGTGTTCTGATTATAAGCTTTATATTGGATTAAGCCTATGTTAAAAATGACTGCCTGTATGATCACCAACAATAAGCCTAGTATTCTGTAGATCAGATAGCCATCCGGAGCAATAAAAGAAAGAAGCCGGTATACCTGGGCAGACAATGGTCCAATTGGATAGTATATATCAATATACAATTCACCTCCTTCTACCAGCTTGGTGCCCACTGTATGCCATTCAATTTCAGGTAAGGTAATGTTTATTCCTGAAATGAATACTGGTAGTTGAATTATTACAACTACAAATAAAATAATGAGTATCTTATAAGGATCGTTTATTTTAAAAAGAGATAGCAATATTGTATACGCTTTTCATGCAAATGTAGTAAAATCCATTTCTATAATTAATGGCTATATGTTATAATAATTGTTTTATATGTTGATATTTGTAAATTATAATGGAAAGCAAAAGACAATTAAAGTTTTCTAAAATGATCCAGAAAGATCTCGGTGATATATTTCATCACGAGATACAGGATCTTATTGGGAAAGCATTTATTACGGTAACACTTGTTCGTATGTCTCCCGATCTGGGTGTTGCGAAAGTATATCTCAGCATGATGATGGTGGAGGATAAGCAGAAACTGATAGACCACATTATCGAACGAAAGGGATATATCAGAAAATTACTGAGTGAAAGAATAGGTAAAAAGGTGCGGGTAATTCCTGAACTTATGTTTTTTCTTGATGATAGTCTGGAGTATTCTGAAAATATTGATCGCATCCTGAAAAACCTAAATATCCCTCCTGAATAGAACCCTGACATTTTGAATCTACCTTTATTCATAGCCAGAAAATATTTTCTTTCGAAGAAAAAAAGGAATTTCATCAATGTGATATCACTTATCTCAATGGCCGGTGTCGCTGTTGGCACAATGGCATTGGTGGTGGTTCTTTCTGTATTTAATGGACTTGAAGGATTTATCAGATCCCTCTACAGCTCATTCGATCCTGATATCAAGGTTATGCCTCTCCAGGGAAAATCATTTCTGATGGATTCCATTTCCTTAAATAATGTTCGTGACCTGGAAGGGATTGAATTTGTTTCGGAAGTAATTGAGGATAATGCCTATGTCAAATTCCGCGATGCGGAAATGGTGGTGAGACTTAAAGGCGTGGACAATAACTTTCTTAAGAATACACGATTAAAAAATAGTATTGTTGAGGGGGATTTAGTTTTAGAAAGCGACAGAATACCCTATGCAGTGATTGGTCGCGGCATTCAGTATACGTTGAATATTACAGACCTTGGGGACTTTTACCCCCTCCAATTCTATTATCCTAAACGTCGACGGGGTAGTTCGATCAATCCTGCACAACTTACAAACAGAAGAAACATTAATATAGGCGGAATATTCGCGATAGAGAAACAATTTGATATGAATTATATTCTGGTTCCAATCAGGTTTGCCAGCCAGTTAATGGATTATGGGATGAAAAGGACCTCACTGGAAATAAATTTAAAAGAGGATGCGGATCAATTCAAAATCATCTCTGATATCAAAAGTATCATGGGACCGTCGTTTAATGTCCTTAATAGTGACGAACAACACGCCTCTTTAATTACTGCCATAAAAATAGAGAAACTATTTGTGTTTATTACCCTTTCATTTATTATCGCTGTGGCAGCAATTAACATATTTTTTGCCCTGACCATGCTTGCTATAGAGAAAAAGAAGGATATTGCAGTATTTTATGCAATGGGGGCTGAGAAATCCCTGGTCAGATCTATCTTTCTTCACGAAGGAGCCATTATTTCTTTTAGCGGTGCAATTATTGGAATGGTACTTGGTATAATACTTTGTTTTATTCAACAACAATTTGGGATAATCTCCATGGGAGTGGACACCTCGGTAATTGATGCTTATCCGGTTGAAATGAAATTGAATGATTTTTTACTATCCTCAGCCAGTATAATATTCATTACTTTGATCTTTTCCTCCAGACCTGCATATATCGCCTCACGATCATCTGTTTTGGATCAATTGTAATTATATAAGCGTTTTTCACCATAGCTGTTTATAAATGAGATAAATTTGCGTTGTTCTGCTATGAAAAAATTTTGGTTTATCATATTGATGTTTTCATCGACACCACTAATTGCCCAGTGGAATGTTGGACTGAAGGCTGGAGTCAACATTACCTCGATTAACTATGATGCAAGGTTTAATCAACAGGTGGTAGAACAAGATTTTAAATTGGGTTATATGGGAGGATTGACCTTTCAATACTTCAATCAAGCCAACATAGGTCTTCAAATCGAGGCTCTCTATATTCAAAAAGGATTTAAAACTAAGTTAGACACATTAGAAGATTTACAATACGAAAGAACAATTGATTATCTTACAATACCAATGTTGATGCATGCTTATATTGGAAAAAAGAGATTCAATATGAGTATTTTACTTGGACCCTATATCAGCTATGCTCTTTCATCCAATGAAAAATTTACTGAGGGAGATACGAGTTACCAGCAGGATTATGAATGGGATAGGGAAATTGACAATCGATTTGAATTTGGATTACAAGCTGGTCTGGGTTTTCGGAATTCTTTTAAATTTGGTATTATTGAACTTGAAGGTATGTTTTTATTTGGCATGACAAGCATATATAAATGGGGTGCTTTCAATAGTGATCCCGATAAAGACATATTCTTTCCTCTTCCCGAACAGGCCCAGAACCGGGGTATTCTGATTTCCCTATCCTATTACAAAACGCTGGGGAGGATCCCTGAAAAGCAATAATAGTTTATGTTTTAACCAGGTCCATAAGATACTTCCCATATCCGCTTTTAATTAAAGGTTCAGCCAGAATCGCTAATTGTCGAGAAGTAATAAATCCCATTCTGTATGCTATTTCCTCAATACAGCCAATTTTTAATCCTTGACGATCTTCAATAACCTGAACAAAATTAGATGCCTGGATTAAAGATTCAAATGTTCCGGTATCCAGCCAGGCTGTCCCACGATTTAGTATCCCTACAGTTAGTTTATCTCTATTCAGATAATTTTTATTAACATCTGTTATCTCAAGTTCTCCTCTGAGGGAAGGTTTCAATTCTTTTGATATTTTGACCACTTCATTATTATAAAAATAAAGTCCAGGCACCGCATAGTTCGATTTAGGATGTGCTGGTTTTTCTTCTATCGATATCGCTTTGTTCTGGTCATCAAATTCCACCACACCATATCTTTCAGGATCTTTTACATGATATGCAAAAACTACGCCTCCATCCGGATCATTATGTTTCTGAAGGATTTCAGATAATCCAGTACCATAAAAAATATTATCACCTAGTATAAGTGCACAGGCATCATCTTTTATAAAGGATTCACCGATAATAAAGGCTTGAGCCAATCCTTCTGGCTTTTCCTGTATAGCATATTGAAATTCACAACCAATTTGGGCACCATCTCCTAGCAACTTTTTAAATAAGGGTAAATCGTGTGGTGTTGAAATAATCAATATCTCTCTGATTCCAGCCATCATTAAAACAGATAATGGATAATAAACCATCGGTTTATCGTATATAGGCATCAACTGTTTACTTACGGCTAGAGTAATCGGATGTAACCGTGTCCCGGTTCCCCCAGCTAAAATTATACCTTTCATATGCTATATATTATAGTATGATTTATAGTATTCCTTATAATGGCCCGATGTTACATTTTCTAACCACTGGTGATTACTTAAGTACCACTCAACAGTTTTTTCGAGTCCTTTTTTAAAAGTATACGATGGTAACCATCCCAGCTCACTTTTAAGTTTTGAAGCATCAATAGCATACCTTAGATCGTGGCCAGCACGGTCCTTTACAAAGGATATCAAGCTTTCGGAAGATCCTGCTGGCCTTTTAAGTTTATCATCCATAATGCTGCAAAGAAGCTTAATTAAATCCAGGTTTTTCCATTCGTTTCCCCCGCCGATATTATAGGTTTCCCCAAGTTTTCCTCTAAAGAATATTAATTCAATTGCTTTCGCATGATCCTCCACATGCAACCAATCACGGATATTTTCGCCCTGACCATAAACAGGTATGGCTTGGTGGTTTTTAATATTATTAATACATAATGGTATCAACTTCTCCGGGAATTGATAGGGCCCATAATTATTTGAGCAATTTGAAATAACTATAGGCAAATTATAGGTATTGCTATAGGCTCTTACAAAATGATCGGAACTTGCCTTTGAAGCAGAATATGGAGACTTGGGATCATACGGTGTCGTTTCGACAAAATATCCTTCCTTATCCAGTGATCCATAGACTTCATCGGTGGAGATATGATAAAACCTCTTATCCTCAAGACCATCCCATATAATCCTGGCAGCATCGAGAAGATTAACCGTGCCCAAGATGTTTGTATTCAGAAACTCCATTGGATTTTTAATTGACCTGTCTACATGGGATTCGGCGGCCAGGTGAATAATACCATCAAAAAACTCCTCACGAAACAGATTTATTATAAAGTTTCGGTCTGTTATATCGCCTTTAATAAAAGTATAATTCTCCCTTTTTTCAATATCACGTAAGTTTTCCAGGTTCCCTGCATAGGTCAATTTATCAAGATTAAAAATTTTAATATCTGGATAGTTATTCACAAATAATCTGACAACATGCGAGCCAATAAAGCCTGCACCACCCGTAATAATTATCTTCTTATACATCAGCGGGAGTTCATTTTTTTATGTAATCATTAAAGTTATTATGACTGCTCTGGACTATGGCTTCTTCAGGGAGTGATTTGAAATAATCATAAGTTATCTTCAATCCTTCCTTTCTTGATACTTTGGGTTCCCAGTTCAATAACTTTCTGGCTAACGTAATATCGGGTCTTCTTCTGGCCGGGTCATCTTTAGGCAATGGTTTATAGATAATTTTTCGATCTGCCCCGGTCAATGATCGAATTTCCTCTACAAACTCTTTGATTGTAATTTCATCAGGATTTCCTATGTTTACCGGATTTACATAATCACTCATCAATAACCGGTAAATCCCTTCAATTAGATCATCAACAAAACAGAATGACCTTGTCTGGGAACCATCTCCAAAAACCGTAAAATCCTCTCCCCTGAGAGCCTGACCTATGAAAGCAGGTAGTGCCCTACCATCATTTAATCTCATTCTGGGACCATAGGTGTTGAAAATACGAACAATTCGAGTATCTATACCATGAAAGGTATGATAAGCCATAGTTATGGTCTCCTGAAATCTCTTGGCTTCATCATAAACACCTCTTGGTCCAACGGGATTCACATTACCCCAATAATCTTCTTTCTGAGGATGGATCAAGGGATCACCATAAATTTCCGAAGTGGATGCAACGAGTATTGTTGCATTTTTCGCTTTTGCCAAACCAAGCAAATTATGGGTGCCCAGTGATCCTACTTTTAATGTCTGAATAGGTATTTTCAAATAGTCAATTGGAGAGGCTGGGGAAGCAAAATGCAGTATGTAATCCAATTTACCAGGTACATGAACAAATGATGACACATCGTGTTCATAGAAAACGAATTCCTTGAGTTTAAACAGATGTTCTATATTTCGAAGATCTCCGGTGATCAGGTTATCCATACCAATAACATCAAAGCTTTCATTTATAAACCTGTCACATAAATGCGAGCCCAGAAAACCTGCTGCTCCTGTTATCAGTACTCTTTTTCTATTCATGAATCTCTTTTCTACCTATGCTAATATAATTAAATCCATATTTTCTCATTGTATCCAGATCATATAAATTGCGCCCATCAAATATTACATTGTTTATTAAAAGTTGCTTCATCCTCAAGAACTCTGGCGTTCTGAATACAGGCCATTCCGTTACAATTAATAATGCATCGGCATCTCTTAAAGCTTCATATTCATCTTCACAAACCATAACCTGCGACATGGATAATTCTTTAACATTTTCAGCAGCTTCCGGATCATAAGCTTTAATATGCGCACCCTCATTGATCAATTCCCTTATATTTGCAAGGGAGGGCGCTTCACGAATATCATCCGTATAGGGTTTAAACGCCAGTCCCCAGACAGCAAGGGTCTTCCCTTGAAGGTCATAATTAAAATATGCTTTAATTTTTTCTATCAGTTTGATCTTTTGTTTTTCATTTACTGACATGACAGAATTCAGTATCTTAAAATCGTAATTTACCTCTGCAGCTGTTTTAGCTAATGCCTGCACATCTTTGGGGAAACAACTTCCCCCGTAACCAATTCCTGCAAAAAGAAATCGCTTCCCAATTCTGTTATCTGTCCCGATGCCCTTTCTTACCATATCTACATCTGCACCTAGTATTTCGCATAGGTTAGCTATCTCATTCATAAATGTAATTTTAGTTGCAAGGAAGGAATTTGCGGCGTACTTGGTCATCTCGGCAGATTTTTCATCCATGACCAGGACTGGATTTCCTTGTCTGACAAGGGGAGCATATAATTCTCTCATTATTTCAGCTGCCTTTTCTGAAGATGTTCCTATGACCACTCTATCCGGTTTCATGAAATCATCAACGGCAACACCCTCTCTTAAAAATTCAGGATTTGAAACAACATCAAATTCAATATGAGTTTTTTTGGATATGGTATCCCTGACCATCTCGGTCGTACCAACCGGCACAGTTGATTTATTGACTACAATCGTATATTCTTTAATTATGGAACCGAGCTGCTCTGCTACATCAATGACATACTTCAAGTCTGCAGATCCATCTTCATTGGGAGGTGTGGGTAAAGCTAAAAAAATGATAGATGAACCTTTTATCCCATTAGTGATATCAGTGGTAAAGGTCAATCTGCCCTCACGTTGATTTCTTTCAAAGAGAACATCAAGGCCAGGTTCATAAATCGGAACCTGTCCCTGTCTTAAGGTATTTACTTTTTCTTCATCTATATCTATGCAAGTCACATAATTTCCGGTTTCAGCAAAACAGGTACCCGTTACCAATCCAACATATCCGGTTCCTACAACAGAAATTTTCATAAGATTGATATTTAAAAGTAAAACTATCCCTTCTGAATATTATTGTCACAACTTTTACTATTTTAATTGTTAAGATACCTAAAATGCTCCATCAGGAATTTTCCTCTATTTATTTTTGATTTTAGAGAAGTTCATTATCTTTGCAGTCCATTTCTGAATAAAAGTAAAAGAATGATTATAATTAACGTTAAGGAAAACGAGTCGATTGATAAGGCATTGAAGAGGTTCAAAAAGAAATTTGAAAGAACTGGTGTGCTTAAAGAAGTTCGGGCAAGATCTTTTTATGAAAAGCCCAGCATCAAAAGAAGGAATGTTCGCATAAAAGCTGCCTACCGGCAAAAAATGCAAACCCAAGAAAATCAATAATCCTTTACTTTTCATAAAAAAATCGTTAAGTTAGTTTTCCGTTGAATGGTGGGAACATACTTGATGGTAAAATCATTTCTTAAATATCTCCAGTACGAAAAAAGATACAGCCAGCATACAATTACATCGTATCATACCGATCTGAACCAATTTGAAAAGTTTATAAGTTTTCGTTATTCTGATATAAAAATTGAAGAAGCGGATCACAAAATAATCAGGGAATGGCTCGTTTTTTTGATGGAGGAAAATAATAATCCAAGATCCATTAATCGTAAGATAGCATCCTTAAGATCCTATTATAAATTTCTTCTCAAACAGGAACTGATTGGCAGGGATCCCACCCTTAAGATCAGGATTCTGAAATCCCCAAAAAATATTCCACAGTTCGTCAAGGAGGTTGATATTATTCGTATTCTGGATGAACACGACTACGAAGAAGGCTTCGAAGGTATTCGAGATAAACTTTTATTGGAATTACTGTATGGGACAGGCATTAGGATGTCTGAGCTGATAAATATGAAGGAAAATGATATAGATTATTTTGAAGAATCCGTAAAAGTGCTGGGTAAGCGGAATAAAGAAAGGGTCATTCCTCTATCAAAGGAACTGATTCGACTGATAAAAAAATATAGTATTGAAAAAAGAAAGATTTTCAATACAAACGAAATTGACTATATTATCGTTACTAATAAAGGGAGCAAATGCTATCCAATGATGGTATATCGAACGGTAAAAAAGTATCTCGATATTTTTACAACCCTTGATAAAAGAAGTCCACATATTCTTAGACATACATTTGCAACCCATTTGTTAAATAAAGGTGCTGAATTAAATGCGGTTAAGGATTTACTGGGTCACACCAGCCTGGCCGCTACGCAGGTTTACACACATAATTCGCTTGAAAAACTCAAAAAGGTGTTTGATCAAGCACATCCAAAAGCTTAGTTTAATTATTAAATTTTATTGGTTATGAAGGTACAAATGCAATCTGTCCGGTTTGACGCTGACAAAAAACTTCTTGATTACATTCAGAAAAGAGTAGATAAACTCGACCGAATCTATGAAAGGATTACAGATGGTGAAGTTATCATGCGCGTAGAAAAGAATGACCAAAGCATGAACAAAACAATCGAATTTAAGATTAATATTCCCGGTGAACAGCTTTTTGTTAAAGAAAAATCAAGAACATTTGAAGCTGCTACTGATGTTGCTATTGATACACTTATACGCCAGTTAAAAAAGTATAAGAATAAAAAATTCGGAAGATAAAACAACAGGTGATCTGTCTGCCATTGAGAACAGGCAGGCAGATTGCTTTAATCTATATTAAAAGCTTCTTTTACCTTATCCACATAATCCAGCTTTTCCCAGGTAAACAATTCAACTTCCATTTCTTTCTTTTCGATTATACCGTTGTTTGGTCTTTCAAAACTCTTCTTGACGGTTATTGGATCACGGCCCATATGACCATATGCCGCCGTTTCCTGATAGATCGGATTTCTTAATTTCAGGTTTTTCTCTATCAGCCCCGGACGAAGATCAAATATCTCTTGTATCTTTTCCGCGATCTTACCATCGTTTTCCTTAACATGACTTGTACCATAGGTATCAACAAATACACCCATAGGTTGAGCAACGCCAATAGCATAGGATAACTGCACGAGGATCTGATCTGCAACACCTGCGGCGACAAGATTTTTTGCGATATGCCTTGTAGCATAGGCTGCCGATCTGTCAACCTTACTTGGGTCTTTACCTGAGAATGCTCCTCCTCCATGTGCTCCTTTACCACCATAGGTATCAACAATGATCTTTCTTCCAGTTAATCCTGTATCACCATGAGGTCCTCCAATAACAAACTTTCCCGTTGGATTAATAAAGTAATTTATATCATTATTAAATAATTTCTTGATATCCGAAGGCAAATTCTTCATTACTCTCGGTATCAGGATATTGACGATATCATGCTTTATCTGATCACACATTTCTTCATCTGCCCTGATTTGAGCAGCCTTAGTGTTATCTGTTGGTTTAATAAATTCATCATGTTGTGTGGATACAACAATTGTGTCAATTCTGACAGGCTTATGATCATCTGAATATTCTATTGTAACCTGGGATTTGGCATCAGGCCTCAGATATTTAATTTCATTATTTTCCCTGCGGATCTTTGCCAACTCAATAAGCAGATCATGCGCAAGCGCTATGGGTAAGGGCATATAATTTCTCGTCTCTCTGGAAGCAAATCCAAACATCATACCCTGGTCTCCTGCACCCTGTTCCTCTTCTTTACCCTTATCAACACCCCGGTTTATATCTGAAGATTGCTCATGTATTGCAGAAAGAATTCCACAGGAATCTCCTTCAAACATATAATCGCTCTTCGTATAACCAATCTTATTGATAACATTTCTGGTAATCTGCTGTACATCCAGATAAGTATTGGATTTCACTTCTCCTGCCAATACTACCTGTCCTGTTGTAACAAGCGTTTCACAGGCAACCTTTGAACCCGGATCAAAGGCTAAAAAATTATCGACAAGGGCGTCGGAGATCTGGTCAGAAACTTTATCCGGGTGGCCTTCAGAAACCGATTCAGATGTAAATAAATAGGACATAATATCTAGATTTTATGATTGGCAAAAATATAAATAAACATATATAAATGTATACTGTAGTAAAAGAATAAATTGTAAGGTTTTTATTTTTAGAAAATTTAATCGTTCTTAGAATTTAAAATTATAGCCATCATGAGTTCTTTTGAAAACATTCTGATACATGCTGAAGATCAGATAGCCACCCTCACAATAAATAGACCCGACAAACTGAATGCGTTAAATAAATTTACCCTTCTGGAATTAAAATGTGCCCTTCAGAAGATAAGCATGGATAAAAATATTAAGGCGCTTATCATTACCGGATCAGGAGAAAGAGCATTTATTGCCGGAGCTGATATAAATGAGATTGCCATGCTGGATGAATCTAACGCGAGGTCTTTTTCCGAGAATGGGCAGGAAATATTCAGACTAATAGAGAATTCCCGTAAACCTGTGATTGGTGCAATCAATGGATATGCTCTGGGGGGCGGGTGTGAATTGGCATTGTCCTGTCATATTCGACTAGCCTCGAAAAATGCCAAATTTGGATTACCGGAAGCATCATTGGGAATACTGCCAGCTTTTGGCGGAACACAGCGCTTAACACGAATGATCGGTAAAGGGATAGCTCTTGAAATTATGCTTACCGGGGATATGATATCCGCAGAAAGAGCATTAGAAATAGGCCTGATCAATCATATCGTGGATAATCCATCCGATCTAATCCCTGCCTGTAAGAAAATCCTCGATAAAATTTTAACTAATGCCCCGCTTTCAACCGGAAAGATAATAACTGCTTCAAACGCGGCATATACGAATGAGGGTTACCTGGTAGAAACAGATTGCTTTGCTGACCTCATTAAAACTGACGATTTTGCAGAAGGAACAAAAGCTTTTATTGAAAAACGAACTCCAAAGTTTATTGGATCATAAAGCTTTTCATTGATGGGCAGATTATCATCCCTGGTTAAAGAAACTGCTATTTACGGGGTATCCAGCATCCTCGGCAGAATGTTGAACTGGCTTCTTGTCCCACTTTATACACAGTATCTCCTACCCGGTGAATACGGCATTGTCACTGAACTTTATGCATATGCAGCTTTTCTTTTGATTATATATACATATGGCATGGAGACTGCGTTCTTCAGGTTCACCAATAAACAGGAGAATAAACAGGATTTTATCCTAAATCAATCTCAGGCCTCAATTCTTGTTTCCAGTGTTCTGTTTTCTACCCTGTTGATTTCATTTTCGACTCCTATTACTAACTATCTTGAATATCCCGGAAAGGAAAAATACATCATCTGGTTCAGCGTAATTCTTGCTATTGACGCCATAGTATCAATTCCTTTCGCTAATTTGAGATTAAGACAGAAAGCTAAAAGATTTGCCTGGATCAAACTGGTCAATATTTTCCTGAATATAGGATTTAACCTTTTTTTTATTGTTTTATGCTCCTATATCGTTACACAAAACAGGGAATCATCATTGAAGAATATTATCGAGCGATTCTTTAATCAAAACGAGCTCGTCGATTACATTTTTATATCTAATCTTATCGCCAGTGGTGCTATGCTTTTCATCTTTTTAAAAGACATTATTAAAATCCGCATTAGATTAAACTGGGATTTATTGAAGGAAATGTACATATACGCCTTCCCTATTATGGTAATGAGCCTTGCTGGAGTTACAAATGAAATGCTATCAAGGGCAGTCCTGAAAAAATGGTTGCCGGAGGGATTCTATCCGGGATACTCAAACCAGGCTGCTTTAGGGATTTTTGGTGCCGCTTATAAGCTTTCTGTTTTTATGACACTATCAATACAGGCTTTCAGGTATGCAGCTGAGCCTTTTTTCTTTTCAAGAGCTAAAGACAAAGATTCCAAGGAGCTCTTTAGTTCAGTTATGTTTTGGTTCGTTGCATTTGGATCTATCATTTTAGTAGTTATCGTGCTCAATCTGGATATAATAGGTTTTTTGTTTTTAAGAAATGAAGCCTATTGGGATGGACTCATAGTGGTTCCAATTTTGTTACTTGCAAATCTTTTCCTCGGCATTTATTACAATCTTTCAATCTGGTTCAAATTAACGGATAAAACCTATTATGGGACCTTGATCTCTTTGAGTGGCGCCGGATTAACTATTGTTTTGAATTATGTTCTGATACCCCTTTGGGGTTATGTGGGTAGTTCAATAGCTACCCTTGCATGCTACTTCTCAATGGTCATGTTTTCTTACTTCCTGGGGAAAAAACATTATCCGGTACCATACAAAACAGGTAAATATTTGTTCTATATAATATTGGCTGTTCTATTTTCATATTTGGGATTTAATATGCCTGAAAATTATACAATAAAGTTCAAACTATTTCAGTTTACATTAATACTGCTGTATATAGGTATACTCGTGATAATGGAATGGAAACAATTGAGGCCTTTATTCAAAAGGAATAGGAATGAAAGTTAAAATCGTTAATAAATCAAATAATCCGACTCCAGAATATCAGACAGCCTTTTCAGCCGGGATGGACATTCATGCCTTTGTAGAAAAGGATATTTGTTTAAAACCTATGCAAAGGATGCTGATCCCCACGGGCCTGTATATTGAATTAACCCCCGGCTATGAAGCTCAGGTAAGACCCAGAAGTGGTTTAGCAGTCAAACACGGTATTACGGTATTAAATACTCCGGGCACAGTTGATTCGGATTACCGGGGTGAGATAAAAGTCATCCTGATAAATCTCTCAGAAGAAGAATTTATTATAAGAAATGGTGACAGGATAGGACAGTTAATCGTAAATAAATTTGAAAAAGTAGAATGGGAAGAAGTGAGTGAACTTAAAAAATCAGAAAGGGAATCCGGTGGATTTGGTAGCACTGGGACCTGATTTCTAACTGTTTATCTAAACCGATTAATTCATATTAATTTAATTTTCTAGTCAGTATAGGTTAATTTTGTGTGTTCAAATAAAACTTATTCGTTTAAATAACATATTCCTCTCACGGAAATACCTTTATGTATAATGTAAGTCGAAAAATATTGCCTATTCTTTTACTGGGAATATCTCTTGTATTCCTGGATTGTACAGAAGGGTATGGACAAAAATCTAAAAGGAAGAAAAAGAAGCAGCAGGAGGAGCAAGTCGATAGCAATATAAATAACCTGAAGCTTGCAGAACAATTCTTTACAGAAGGTGAAAAATATTTTATTCTGGAAGATTATACCAAAGCCCTGGTTTTCTTTCAAAAATCCTTAGAGTTGGCACCCGGAAATGCAGCTATTAATTATAAGATTGCTGAAATATTTAACATAAACAATGACCTTGATAATGCTTTGATCCATGCTCTTGAGGCTGTCCGATTCCAAGGCAATAATAAATATTATTACCTATTGTTGGCAGAAATCTATAAAAAACAATCAGATTACGCTAAAGCTGCTGAGGTATATGAACAACTCGTGGACAAAATTCCGGGATCTGAAGAGTACCTCATAGAAACAGCATCACTGTATATTTATTTGAATCGAATTGATGATGCCTTACGTTGTTATCGCAGGGTGGAAGAAACATTTGGAATAAATGAACAAGTATCAATTCAAATACAGAATATCCTTTTAAAACAGAATAAACTGGATGAAGTAATAGCGGAAAGCAAGAAACTTATTGAAGCTTTTCCTGATCGGCCCGAATACATCGCTAATCTGGCCAATAAATATATTGTAAACGACCTGTATGATGAAGCTATTGAATTACTTGAAAATAGTATTCAAGATTTTCCGGATAATCCTATGCTTTTAAGCCAATTGGCTGAAGTATACCGAAAAACAGGAAGGGTTGAAGAATCCAAAGCTATTGTAAAGGTGATTTTTGAAGATCCTGACTATAAACTGCAGGGTAAAATGCAATTTCTTGCTGCATATTTCGGCAAAGAGCTTTCCGATGATGAAAAGGAATATGTTATTGAATTAGGCAATAAGATAATTTATTACCATCCTGAGGAACCTGAGGCTTATGCTATATTTGGAGACTTGTATCAGGGTTTGAGTTATCCTGAGGAAGCAAAAACAATGTATTTAAAATCTCTGGAATTAAGTCCATCCAATTTAAATGCCTGGCAAAATGTTCTGGATTATGAATTGAGAAATGGTGAATTTGACAGTGTTATTGTACATGCGGAAAAGGCTATTACATATTTTCCTAATCAAGCATTATTATATTTTTACGGTGGAACAGGGTATTTGAGCAAGAATGATCATAAAAAATCGGTTCAAATGCTTGAACAGGGTAAAAAGTATTCCTCCTCAAATCTTCAATTACTTGCTTTATTTAATGGTCAATTGGGTGATGCTTATAATGGCCTGGAAGACTACGAACAATCTGATAGGGCTTATGAGGCAGCACTCGATTATGATCCTGAAAATGATCACGTACTCAATAATTATAGTTACTTCCTTTCTTTGAGAAAAGAGAAGCTGGACCTGGCTGAAAAAATGTCTACAAAATTAATTGAAAGAAATCCTGAAGATCCCACCTATCTTGACACATATGCATGGGTACTTTATAATCTCGGTAAATACGATGATGCTAAAAAGTACATAGAAAAGGCTATCAATTTCGATGAAACGGGAAGTGGCACACTTGTAGAACATTATGGTGATATATTGTTTAAGCTTGGAGATGTAAATGAGGCCGTGGAACAGTGGGAAAAAGCCAAACAGCTTAATGATACAACCGATCTTTTGGATAAGAAAATAGCCGACCGGCAATTGTATGAATAATCGTATTTTCCTGCTCTTTTCTCTGATCTTTCTATTCACTTCATGTAAAAAAGATTTATTCCAATTCAATTATTCGGAAAAAAAACGCCTTAAGATCAATGAGCTTGAATTTGACTATCTACAAGCAAAATCCAAGTTGAAATATGACGATGGAATACAGAATTTTAGCGCTAATGCCACTATTCGAATCAGACATGATAGTCTGATCTGGATATCAATCTCTTCCACAGGTGTTGAAGCAGTAAGAACAATAATTCAGAAAGATTCAATTTTTGTCATTGACAGGTTAAAAAAGGAATACAGGCAATTCAGTTTTGATTCCTTGCAAAGGACATACAATATCCCAATCGATTATGATATGGTTCAGGCAGCACTGATTGGAAACCTGATAAAATCAAGAGAAAATAATGACAAGGTGTTAAAAGATCAAGATTTCTTTATTTTAAAGCAGAATTCTGACAACCTGGCAATTGATAATTTTGTTAATTCCAAAACCATGAAGATCGAGAAAGTTAAGGTAACGGATGGACCATCAGAAAGTAGTATGGAAATAAAATATGAAGATTTTCAAATACAGGATGATGAACTTTTCCCTCTGAAAAATTCAGTATTTTTAACTTATAATAGGAATAATTCAGAATTAATATCACATTTAAATATTAATTTTAGCCGTGTGGCAATAAATGAAAAGAAAATAAAATTTCCATTTAATGTTCCAAACAGGTATGTGTCCAAAGAATAAGTGGATTTATTTGATATATGGACTATTACTTTTTTTTCCTCTTTTTGCTTTTGCACAGAAATCCAAATCACAGCTAGAACAGGAAAAGAGGAATGCTATTAGCAAACTAAAAGAAGCTCAGAAGATCCTGGAGGAAACGGAAAAGAAGAAAGAAGTAAGTGTTGGTCAATTGAATGCTTTAAATCAACAGATCGTTGCCAGTCAAAGTATTATAAATTCAATTAGCGGAGAGATTACAATTTATAATAATGAGCTTTTGGAACTAAATGAGGTTATTGAATCACTTGAAGATGACTTGGAACATCTGAAAAAGGAGTATGCAACTATGGTATATTCCTCATATAAAGCCAATTATGGCCTGAGAAATATTTTATTTATATTTTCTGCCGAAACTTTCAATCAACTTCTTCTGAGGGCAAGGTACATGGACCAGTATACGGAAGCCAGGAAAAGGCAATTGGCCCTGATTCAGGAGGTAAGATCATCTCTTCAGGACCAGATCGCTACCTTGGAAACCAAGAAACTTGAAAAAGATCAGCTGCTAAACCAGGAAATATCTCAAAATAAAAGTCTAGTTACACTCAGAAAAAAACAAAATACCCTAATTACCTCCCTGAGCAAGAAGGAGTCTGATATAAAAAAGGAATTGCAGAACAGAAAAAAAGCTATTGCCCGGTTGGATAAGCTCATTGCGGATATTGTAGCCGCTGAGATCAAAGCTTCATCAAAGGGTAAGTCAAGTACCACAATCGAAATGAATGCCAGTGAGACAGCCTTATCCAAGGCCTTTGAAAGCAATTACTCCAAATTGCAATGGCCGGTAGCTACAGGTTTTATTTCTGCAAAATTCGGTACAAATCCACATCCAGTTTATAAAAGATTAAAGGTACCAAATGATGGAATTGACATTCAAACTAATGAAAACCAGGAAGTTCGATCAGTTTTCGAGGGTGAGGTAAAAAGAGTTGCCGTAGTTCCGGGAGGTATGAGATATGTTGTATTAATACAGCATGGTGATTATTTTACAGTATATGCAAAACTTAAACAGGTTTTCGTGGGACAAGGCGACAGGGTTAGTGCTAATCAACGAATTGGCATAGTAAATACTAACAGGAATGGCACTTCGGAAGTACAATTTCAGATCTGGAAAAATACCCAGAAATTGAATCCGGAAAACTGGATTGCCAAGAAATAAATTTTCAATGTATTCGATTTGAATTTGAGAGAACGTGAATATTGGCTAT
>CBDUBA010000033.1:0-38325 GCA_965365275.1 uncultured Cyclobacteriaceae bacterium
TTTGGGATTTCTATTCCCTCCATTCTCCATAACATTCCACGTGGTGAATTCCCTCTGACAATTATTTCATTGTTTTCATCATCAAGGGATGAAACCCCGGCATAGGATTGAATTGTCCTTGAAGGATCATTAATACCTGCCGCAATTCGTGAAGTAGCATCAACTGTAAGCCGCATGGAACTGACTGAGGCCATAGTATTGATTGGCTCACTCAGAACGTCATCAGGAGTGATAACAATTTCATCCATTTTATTAACAGCCTCCCTCATTTTCACATTCAGTATGGCTTCCTGGCCAGTGGTAACATTAACATCATTGAAGAAAACATCCTCATAACCTATGTACGTTACACGGAAACTCTTTCTTCCAATCAGGATATCTTTTAAAACGAAATTGCCATCTGAATCCGTTATAGCACCAATTATGGGATCTGATCCTTCGAGTATTACATATGCCCCGGGTAAAGGTGCCTGTGTTTCCGCATCCGTTATTTTTCCCTTAACAGTTTGTGTTAATTCCTGACTAAGAACATGCTGTACATTTACAGATGCTATTAAAATTAAGGTCAGGAGTAAGTTTTTCATGTGTTTGATTGTTGTTTTCATTGTAGTGACATTTTAAGTTTATATTACCCTTATTTAAAATCTTTAAATATTACTTGTCTGTAATTAGAATTTTCAGTCTTGCGAATGAAATATGGCAATTCAGAACTCAACAAGATGTTCATTCCCAAGATCACAAAACCGGATATGGTTTCTTTTAAATGAGATAATCTAATAGTGAGCTTTTTCATTAGTTTGCTTTCCATTCAATAGTTAAACATCCAGGTTAGCAAACTGGGTGAAGTGAAAAAGATTTTTTTTCAGATGGAGTTTTTTGACATCGTAAAGATTCAAGGAATCTCTAGTGGATGAGAACGGTTAAAAAGTTATTTTCTGTAACCTGATTCAATGGCCATTTGCATATACTTCTTTACTTCCTCATTGACATCTTCTTTACGATATATCCGAAGGTAATGCTGAAAATACTTTCCCCCGGGAACCTCGCCAATTCTGTAAAAGCAAAGGTTATCATGATAGGGTTGTCTGAAGGTAAGTGCTACATCGATAAAATTCTTCCCAAGTCTGTTGATATATCCAAAGCGGATATCTGCTGCAAATGCAATCCGTGATCTTGCAGGGTGTAACTTGAATCTGCCAAGCTTCTGCAATTCCCCTATAAAGTGTTCATACAAGTCAATGGTTAACTCAGATTTACCTTTCAAAAAATCCTCTACTGTTCTTTCATTACAGGAATGCGGGTGGTTCTGATTGATGAATTTTTGATGACATTCAGGGCAGGTCCACATAAATGCATTATAAATTATTGAAGTGATTTTTTCTGGTATACCCTGACATAGTCCACTATAAAATAGTCTGGATATGTCGCTAATTCCGGATTATTAGACCATTGTTCATCCGTTGCCCAACTTTCAGTTGACAGCTCCCCTGTAACTTTCACATAAGCAGGAACTTTAGATACTCCACCTGCCTTTGTTCTCCATACCACCGTGTTATCCACCAGAAAAACATATTCATCTTCCGTCCAATCGAGGGTATAGGTATGAAATCCATCCCTGATCCCATCAATTGATTTTTTAAAGTTTTCCGATTTGTGATCCTCGCCGTAGCCATCCCAGTGAAGAGCAAAGTTCAGCCTGTCTGTCCAGCCAAATCCTTCAAAGATATCAATTTCCGTTCCATCCTCTCCTGAACCATTCACATTACCAACACTCGGTGAATGCAGCCAGAAAGCAACCCACCATCCAGCCTGTTCGGGTAACTTGCATCGGATCTCGAACTTTCCAAATTTTTGTTGAAATCGTCCTTTTGACCTGATAGCTCCAACGGAATAGTCATATGGATCACTGTCGTCATTCCTGTTATCTATTTTTCTAACTCGAATGACAAGATTTCCATTACCATCGAGGTAAGAATCTTCTTTATCCCACCAGCCATCTGGACCTTCCGAATTATTCCTTCTGTTAGATTCAGGTTTATCCCATTTGGCGGCATCTATATTTTCACCATCAAACTCATCACTCCACGTGAGAACATACTCTTGTTCTTCCGGAGGATTATCTTCAACTTTCCCATTGTTACAGCTTGACATGAAAAAACAGGTTAAGGAAAGCATAAGTAATAAAAAAATCTTCGTCATAGATCAAAAATACATTATAATTTATACTATTCATATAGGAGTATATCTCACAATTAATTCTTTTATGTATATTTTTGCATTCGTTTAAAAAGTATTAATTCATATCATGGCTGAAAGCACAGATATTAAAAAAGAACATCAGGATAAAATTAAAGAAGTATTCTCGGAAGTTTCCAAAATCGTAGTCGGGCAGGAATATATGGTTAACAGGTTGTTGATCGGTTTATTTACGCAGGGTCATATTCTGCTGGAAGGCGTTCCGGGTCTGGCGAAAACGCTTACTGTAAACACGCTGGCAAGAGTGCTTCATCTTGATTTTCATCGTATCCAGTTTACTCCGGATTTGCTGCCGGCTGATCTGATTGGTACTTTAATTTACAACCAGCAGAAATCGGAATTTGAAGTAAAGAAGGGCCCGATCTTTGCAAATATGATTTTGGCAGATGAAGTGAACAGGTCACCGGCCAAAGTCCAGTCTGCCTTACTGGAATCGATGCAGGAAAAGCAGGTTACAATAGGAGATACTACCTATAAGCTGGATAAGCCTTTTCTTGTTATGGCCACTCAAAACCCGATAGACCAGGAAGGAACCTATCCGCTTCCCGAAGCTCAGGTAGACCGTTTCATGATGAAAGTATTTGTGGACTATCCTACCAAAGATGAAGAGATGGAGATCATGCGGAGGATGTCAAATATGAGTTTTGATGACAAGATCAAAACCATACTTACAAAAAAGGATATATTCCAGATCAGGGATGAGATCAATAAAGTGCGTATTTCCGAATCTCTTGAAAGATATATTATAGAACTTGTGTTCGCTACGCGAAATCCTGATGAATTTGGGCTGAAAGAAGAGCAGGGATATATTCAGTTTGGAGCCTCTCCAAGAGCTTCCATCTACCTGAACCTGGCGTCAAAAGCCATCGCCTATTTTGATGAAAGGGAATATGTGCTCCCGGAAGACATTAAAGAGATAGCCATGGATGTTCTGAACCATAGAATGATCTTGAATTACGAGGCAGAAGCTGATGGTGTTGACACCAAATTCATCCTGGACAGGATCCTGAAGAAGGTGCCGATCTCGAAATAAAAACTATCTCAGGACAACGGGAAGGAACATTTTTTATTTAATATTAATTTTTTGTTAATAAATGTTAACCAGCCTTTCCTCATTTTAACTTTTACGTAATACGAATCTTTTTATTTTAACAATTTCCTAATAATACCTCACCCGATACTTAATATCTAATCTTCACATTTGCAATAATTAATTGTTTAAGACAAACTGAATTATTGAAATGAAGAAATTCTTATTAATAATTTTTGCAACAGCCGCCTTGGGAGTTGTAATTTCATCATGTAGCGATGATGAAGGGGGAGCCCCTGGTAATCCAACCATTAGTGCAGACAATACTTCCATATCGGGATCTGAAGATGAAACTGTAGAAGTAAATATTACATGGTCAGCCTCAGCGGGTGTGAAATCAATTACCGTGAATAGTGATAATGCTACCGTACCAGTGACAGTTGAAGGAGCAACGGGATCATTTATGAGCACCGTATCTCTTACTGAATCTGATGAGACAATTACTTATACCATTACAGATATATATAATAAAACAAGTTCAGTAAGTGTGGAAGTTATAGTTTCCATGGTAGTTATTAAGGACGCAGACCTCGTAGGTGGAGAGGATTATAACTGGACCAGCGACAAAGTATACTTGCTTGATGGGATAGTATATCTTGAAGAAGTTGGTAAACTTTATATTGAACCCGGTACCATTGTGAAGTTTAAATCACAACCCACAACAGGTGATAATACCAGTGCGCTAATCATTACTCGTGATGCCCAGATATTTGCAGAAGGAACTTCAGAATTGCCCATTATATTTACTTCAGACCTGGATGATGGAAATCCGGGGGCACTTGATGATAAAGATAATAGTCTTTGGGGTGGTTTGATACTTTTGGGTAAATCAAGGATTAGTATTGATGGCTCTCCGGAAGGCCAGATTGAAGGTATTGATGCAACAGAACCGCGTGGTCGATACGGTGGAACAAATAATGGCGACAACTCAGGTGTGCTCCGATATGTTTCTATACGTCATACGGGTGCTGAACTAGCCCCGGGGGATGAGCTTCAGGGATTAACACTGGGTGCTGTTGGATCAGGCACAACCATTGAATATGTGGAAATATTTGCCTCCTCTGATGATGGCATTGAATTCTTTGGTGGTCATGTATCTCTATACCACATAGTAGTTGCATGGGCTGAAGATGATAGTTTCGACTGGGACATTGGATGGCGAGGTAATGCCCAATTCTGGTTTGCCGTACAACGGAATGATGTAGCAAACCATGGAGGAGAATGGGATGGTGCAAAACCAGATGGTGCGGAAGATCCATACTATTCGATGCCAACTTTGTATAATGCAACATTCATAGGAAGTGGGGTTGGTGCAGAGAATGCTAAAAACTCACCCGCAATTATTATGCGGGATGCAACAGCCGGGACCGTGGCGAATTCGATAATAGTTGACTTTACCGATAAGGGGATTGAAATTGAGGATCTTGCAACTGAGAAAGGAATTGACTCTTATAAGAGATTGCAAGATGGTGAGCTTAAGCTATTAAATAACATGTGGTGGGTTGGTGGAAATACGACCATTGAAGTTTCGGAAACGGGGATATTACAACCTACGGTTGATGAAAATAATAATCCGGTTGGAGATGATCCTGATTGCTCAGACCTGGCTACACATATGGTTGATAATATGAATTCCGCCAGTGTTGATCCCGAAATAGCTGGTTTAGGAAGGATGATTGGAAGTAAGAGCCTTGATCCAAGGCCTACATCGGCTGCAGCAAAATCTGATTTGGCTGATATTCCAGGAGATTTAGAATCAGTAGGATATAAAGGTGCATTTGATCCGGATGCAGCGTTATGGATCAAAGGATGGACTGCACTAGATGAAAAAGGATATTTGGTTGATTAAAAATAATAACCTAATACCATAAATGCATTTTGGATTGATTGGGTGGAAAAAATTATCACCCAGTCTTTCTAATTAAAGGATGAGGTAATATTTAAACAAATATGAAGATTAGATACGTAATGAAGATGCTGAAATTTCCTATGAAGCTACTTTATATGGTAGTTTTTTTCTGTTTTATAAATTCATTCGCAATGGCCCAAAGCGGTGTAATATCAGGCCTTGTGGTAGATGGAGAAACAGGTGAAGAACTTATTGGTGTAACCGTCAGGATCGATGGTAGTATGACCGGGGGAATATCTGATATCTCAGGGAATTACCGATTCGATGTTCAACCAGGTGAATATACAGTTGTAGCCAGTTATGTTTCCTATGCAACACAGAAAATTGAGGGAGTTAAGGTGGCAAATGGAGAAGTTTCCAGGCTTGACATTACAATGCTTACCCAAAGGATGGAATTGGAGGAGATAGTAGTGTCTGCAACTGCTATAAATAACAATGAAGCATCTATACTTAAAATGCAAAAAAAATCCCTCGCTGTTCAGGATGGTATTTCCAGCTCTGAAATGAGAAAGATTGGGGTCAGCAATTCAGCCGAATCCATGAAACAAGTTACAGGTGCGTCCGTGGAGGATGGGAAGTATGTTGTTATGAGGGGTCTAGGAGACAGGTATTCTCTAACTCAACTCAATGGAGCCATACTTCCGAGTACCGATCCCTATAGAAACAGTCCTAGCATGGACTTGATCCCAGTAGCCATGGTGGATAATATTGTTACTACTAAATCATTCACCCCGGATCAGCCAGGCAGTTTTTCAGGAGGAAATGTTAATATAACTACCAAATCACTTCCTGATCAATTTTACCTTAATCTTGGAATTAAATTTGAATACAATCCAAGAGCATCATTTAAAGACGAATTTTATACTGATCCGGTTGTTGGTTCAAAGGACTGGATTGGAATTGATGATGGATCAAGAGATATACCTGAATATTTAACTGATACTGATAATCTTAATACTTTAAGTGACCAGGGTATTTATATCAAGGTACGTCAAAAAAATGAACAGTATGATTCTGAAAGAGAATTGTTTGACAGGACGGCCAAAGATCTCAATCTTAATAGTTTCATCCCTACCTACAGTAAAAGTTTCATGAACTATGGCTTAAATTTTGCTTTTGGTGACCGGGTCCCTATTTCAGGTAAAAGTTTTGGTTATAATGTAGGCTTCCGATATAACAGGGGGTATACAAGGTTCCCGGATAGAATATTAAGAATTCTTGAATATTCCAGTGATCCGGGAGCGGAAGAACTGAATACTAACCTGGATTTAAATGGTAACCAATCATTTGAAAACATAAATTTTGGGGGAATACTTAGTTTAGCCTATCAATTCAACAATTCGAATGAGATCCAGTTAAACACCATGTACAACCATGATACTGAAAAACAGGCTTCTTCTCTATCAGGAATTTTTCCTGGCGCAATATCAGGCCCACACAGCTTTACGTCAAGAAATATCAATTTTCTTGAAAGATCCATGGGTAATGCACAATTATCCGGCAGGCATGTAATTGGAAAATGGAATGGTTTGAAAGTTGAATGGTTGGGCGGATATACCCTGTCCAAGCAGTACGAACCAGATGTAAGGATTTTCGCAAGCGATGAAACACCAACTGGTTTTACAATTACTAAAGCTGAGTATGACCTGCCATTTCATTTTTGGAGAGATCTTGAAGACACGCAAGTTAATGGGAAGATCGATTTTACGATACCAATTGGGAAAAATTCATCCAATATGATCAAGGCAGGTGGTTTATACTCCAACAAAGAAAGAGAGTTTGGGGAAACACGATTCCAACTGGAATCCCAAGGGACCAATCAAGATCTGGATGAATATACCTCCTTCAATCAGGCTGGTCAAATTGATCCAGTAACATTTGAACCATTTTTTGCGCAAGAAAATAGTGGTATTTTACCTGATCTGGAAAATCCATATACTGATCCCGCAAACCCATTCCGATATATAATGGGTAATTATTACCTGAACCAGACTCGCCCAACGAATATCTATAGCGGTCATGAAACCATTACTGCGGCCTATTTAATGGGAGTATGGGAATTTGTATCCAAATGGAAACTTATTCTTGGTGCCAGATTGGAACATACAGATTATGAGGTAGTTTCTGAAGATCCAAATACAGAGACAGGCAAAATTGATCAAATGGATGTTTTGCCATCTGCAAATCTGATATGGTCAATGACAGAAAAATCCAACCTAAGGTTATCAGCCAGCCAGACACTGGCAAGACCTAATATGAGGGAAATGGCTCCATTTGTTAATGTAGACTTTATTGGAGGATTTTTCTTTATTGGAAATCCGTTTATCAAAATGTCCAAGATCATGAATTTTGATATCAGATATGAGTTATTCAATAAACCGGGAGAGTTATTTGCGGTAAGTGCCTTTTATAAATCATTTGCAGATCCCATTGTGAAAATACTTGTACCAGTTGCCTCCGGAGGACAAATTCGGATGGGGAACTCTGAAGATGGCCAACTAGGCGGTTTTGAGATAGACTACCGAAAGAACATTACTGAAAAATTCAAATTTGGCGTTAACTTCACCTATACGCTTTCACGGGTTATGCTTGATGAGGAAGAATATGCTGCCGGAAGCAAGGTAAATCCAGATCTTAAACCATATCGACCATTTCAGGCCCAATCACCGTTTATTCTGAATCTTTTGTTTACTTACTCAAACTTTGCAAAATCGATTGAAAGCACATTGTCTATGAATATGTTTGGACGGAGACTATATGCTAATGGCTTTGGGGGAGCGCCGGATATCTATGAAATCAACGGTACAAATTCTAAAGCGATCCCTGTTCCGGATCTGAATTTTACAATAAGCAAAGGAATTGGTGATCATATTGAATTGTATTTTCGTTGGCTCAATATGCTGGACTTTCAAACAGTCCGAAACCAGCAATTCAACAACCAGTATTTTGTTACAGAATCATACCGTAGGGGGACTAGGTTTGCTTTAGGATTTAATTATAGAATATAACAGGAGCTGTAATTTAACATTCCCTTAACATAATATTACCAGAAATTTAACCATTAAAGCAACAGTACGAAATATATATTTTCGTACTGTTGTAATATGAAAGTATTAGCATTTGTGCTGTTTACCTTATTTACAAACCCTCTGGAATTAGAAATATTGGAAGGTGCCACTTTCAGCCTGTCCGGAGTTGTAGTAGAGGAGGATTCAGGAGAGCCATTAACAGGAGCCTTGATAAAGATTCAAGGTATTGAAAAAGAATACTATACTGATTTTGAAGGCCGATTTACTATTGAAGCCCTTATCCCTGGCAACTATGATATCGAGATATCATACGTTTCTTTTGAATCCGAAACGCTAAAAAAGATCAATCTTGATCACAAAAACAACGACTTATTCGTGGGATTACGGTAAGTATTTCATTTCTTAAAATTTTTCTTTTCTCTTTCTGATTAGCATATGTAAATGATAAAATGATCTTTATCATTTTATTTTTATTAACATTTACTTAACATTGCCGTAATGTTGGCGTTAATTACAAAGGAAGTTGTTAACAATTAAATAACAGATCCATGAAAAGACTAGTTGCAATACTCTCAATAATATTCATACCAGCTCTAATGGGTGCACAACCCTATGAAGAAAATAATGGAAAAGCATATGATAAGGATGGATATCTTCTTAATGGAAAATTTGTGACAAATTATGATAATGGGCAGGTAAAGGAAGAAATCAATTTTATGAATGGAATTAAAGAAGGTGCATATGTTGCATATAATGAAGAGGGGAACATCATTGAGATGGGTGAATATCATGAAAACCTTAAACACGGGAAATGGATCAAGTGGGATATTTCCGGTGTTAAAGTTGGTGAGATCAGGTATAATCATGGTCAGAAAGATGGCAAGTGGCAAATATGGGATTCGAAAGGAACATTACGGTATGTGATGTTTTACGATGATGGAAAAAGGAGTGGAAACTGGAAAATATACGATGAAAAGGGCGCTTTATCGAAAGAAGAAAATTATGACATGTCGTTTTAAATTTTAATATTTAAAATTCAACCTTTAAAAAAATAAAGCTAATTTTAGCTTTATTTTTTTTTGCACAAAACAAAACAATCCCTGATATGAACACAGGAATGGAGACTGTCTGTATAACAGGCGGAACCGGATTGATCGGCTCCTCTTTAATGCGTATCTTAAAACTAAGCGCTTACAGGGTATTGGTATTGAGCCGGGAGAAGTCCGATGATCCGGATTCAATTCTTCGTTACTGGGATATTGAAAAGGGAATCATTGATCCGGTAGCAGTAGATAATGCCGATCATTATGTTCACCTGGCCGGAGCAAGTGTGGGTGAAGGCCGATGGTCAGATCAGAAAAAACAAGAAATAAGGGATAGCAGGATTAAGTCAACAAGGTTGTTATATGATACCATAAAAGGATCAAAAAGAAAACCGAAAACGTTTATATCCGCATCAGCAATTGGTGTGTACGGTCATGATACCGGAGGAGTTCTTATTGACGAGGATCGTGTTAAACCAGGGGATGATTTTCTCGCTACGGTAACCAGGGAATGGGAGGAAGAAGTGAATAAAATTCGCGAGTTGGGCGTCAGGGTGGTTATTTTAAGGATTGGAGTAGTATTAAGTTATTTTGGGGGTGCTGTTCCGAAATTCATGAAACTCACCAAACTTGGATTAAGTTCACCAATTGGAAGCGGTGAACAATACATCAGCTGGGTGCACCTGGATGACCTGATCGATTTGATAAAGTATTGCATAGAATATCCAAGAATAGAAGGCACTTTCAATGCGGTAGCACCAAATCCGGTAACAAACAGGGAGTTTATAAAAACCATGGCACACATTATGGAAAAACCAGCATTTCTGCCAAATGTTCCTGGATTCGTATTAAAGGCCATCCTTGGAGAAAAAGCCTCCATCATCCTGGGGGGTAACAGGGTTTCATCTAAAAAGATAATGGACGCCGGATTCAAATTTAAGTTCGATAAAGTAGATGATGCTTTATATAATATTATTAAACTCAAAGTAGCATGAAAACAGATAAGAAAGACAAAAAAGCGGGTGTTCGGTATCCAATAATAGAAAAGAGGAAACGGAAGGATATAAAACACCTTAAAGAGGAGGCAAGTGAAATAAAAAAAGCTTTTGAAGATAAAGACTGGCATGAAATAAAAAGCTCTGACTCGTGGGCAATCTTTAAGATCATGTCTGAATTTGTTGATGGATTCGAAAAATTAGCTAAAATCGGACCATGTATTTCTATATTTGGATCCGCCCGGACCAAGGAGGATAATAAATATTATAAGATGGCACAAAAGTTGGCTTCATTGCTGGTAGAAAGTGGTTATGGGGTTATTACAGGTGGTGGACCAGGCATTATGGAAGCTGGAAACCGGGGCGCAAGGGATGCTTTAGGGAAATCAGTGGGGTTGAACATCCGCTTACCTTTTGAGCAGGAAAATAATATATACATAGATCCGGATAAATTAATATCTTTTGATTACTTCTTTGTTCGAAAGGTTATGTTCGTCAGATATTCTCAGGGGTTTATCGGTATGCCTGGTGGATTTGGGACACTGGATGAGTTATTTGAAGCCTTAACATTGATACAAACCAAGAAAATAGGAAGATTCCCTATTATTCTGGTGGGAACAGAATATTGGAAAGGTATCATTGACTGGATGTATAATGTAATGTTTAAGGTTGAAGGGAATGTAAGCAAAAGTGATTTTGACATTTTTCACATGGTGGATACACCGGAGGAAGCGGTCAGCCGGATCAATGAATTTTATGCCAGATATAGGCTGGCTCCAAACTTTTAATGGATTTGAGAAGAGAAGGAATTTATATTATTATTGTTCTGCTCTTAGTAGCAGGTTATATATTTTCAGCCAGGTATGAAAGAATGTCTGAAAATAGTGATAAAGAATTTGCTGATTCTACAGAGAATTCTCCTGAGCGTACACATGTATTGGTTTATCCGGTGCCGGAAGTACTTGAATTTGCCGGAGAGAAGATTACTATGGATGACCCTGACCTGAGGGAAAGGTTCGATAATGAAATCATAGTTAATACACATTTCCATTCCAGTACCATATTCATGATCAAGAAGAGCAATAGATGGTTCCCGCAAATGCGCCCGGTCCTGGAGGAATATGGTATACCAGAAGACTTCCTTTATCTATCCATGATTGAAAGTGGTTTGAGCAATAGCCAGTCGCCCAAAGGAGCTGTAGGTTTCTGGCAGTTTTTACCTTCAACTGCCAGAGAACTGGGCCTTGAGGTGAACAACCAGGTTGATGAACGTTATCATCCTGTCAAATCAACGGAAGCGGCATGTAAATATCTTCTCAAAGCAAAAGAAAAGCTTGGTACCTGGACCAATGCGGCAGCAGCGTATAATATTGGTATCCGGGGATTGACGAGACAATTGGAGAAACAGAAAGTTGACTCTTATTATGACCTTCTTTTAAATGAAGAAACATCAAGATACGTGTTCCGGATCTTATCCATGAAACAGATTATGGAGAACCAGGAAAAATATGGATTCATTATTGATGAAAAAGATCTGTATCCAGTGGAGGATATTAAAAATATTGAAGTCAGCCAAACAATTCCTGACCTTACAACGTTTGCTTTTGAACAAGGGATCAATTACAAGATTTTGAAAAGACATAATCCATGGCTGCGTCAGAATTCATTAACTATTAGATCCTCCGGGAAAATATATAGCATAAAGATTCCAGTGAATTCATCGGGTTCAATTCATGCCGATATTCTTAAAACAGATTCATTACTGGTCAATTCAGAAAGGATCAGGCTAAAAGAATTTTAAAATTCCAGTCATAAGACATACATGACATCAAAAAGTATAAGTCGTGGGTCCGGGATAGCTACCCATCCCGATCACGAGCAGATTGAGGTATTTGGAGCAAGGGAACACAACCTGAAAAATATAGATGTTACCATTCCGCGGGAAAAACTGGTTGTAATCACAGGCATCAGCGGGAGTGGAAAATCCTCCCTGGCATTCGACACCATATATGCAGAGGGACAGCGCAGATATATGGAAAGTTTTTCAGCCTATGCAAGATCATTTATAGGTAACATGGAAAGGCCGGATGTAGACAAGATTAATGGACTGAGCCCTGTAATATCCATTGAACAGAAAACAACTTCCAGAAATCCCCGATCAACTGTTGGAACGGTGACGGAGATCTATGATTTTATGCGTTTATTATTTGCCCGGGCCGGGGAAGCATACTCTTATCTAACCGGGAAAAAGATGGTTAGACAATCTGAGGATCAAGTTATAGATCAAATCATCAAACAATTTTCAGGACAGAAACTTATCATCCTGGCCCCAGTCGTTAAGGGGAGGAAAGGCCATTATAGGGAACTTTTTGTTCAGATCAGGAAAACGGGATATTCCAAGGTCAGGATAGATGGTGAAATACAGGAATTGGTTCCAAAGATGCAGGTCGACCGTTATAAGGTTCATGACATTGAAATTGTAATAGACAGACTGGTTGTTAAGGAAGATGAGCGTTACAGAGTCACGGAGTCGATCAAATCAGCTATGAGGGAAGGTAAGGGAATTGTAATGGCACTGGACATGAATGAAAATGTTCATCACTTCTCAAAATATCTGATGGACCCGGAGACTGGCTTGTCATATGATGAACCTGCTCCAAATATGTTTTCTTTTAACAGCCCTTATGGAGCTTGCCCAACTTGTAATGGACTGGGACAAATTGAAGAGATTACTAAAGAATCTGTTATCCCGGATGATGAATTATCCATTAGCCGGGGCGGGATTGCTCCGCTTGGAGAATACAGGGATATATGGATCTTTAAAAAGATCGAAGCTATCCTTAAAAAACAGGGATTGTCTATTACCACAAAGATTAAGGATTTGCCGAATGATGTAATAAATGTATTGCTTTTCGGTGATGAGAGTCCTGTAGCAGTAAAATCAATAAAATACCCCGGAACGGACTGGTATACAAAATTCGAAGGAATTGTCAATTTTCTACAGAAACAAAAGAATTCAGGATCTGAGAAGATCCAGAAGTGGGTCAAGGAATATACTGTTACACAAAAATGCCCAGACTGTCAGGGTGCCAGACTAAAGAAGGAAGCGCTGCATTATAAGATTGACAATAGAAATATAGCTGAATTAGCGCTATTGGATATCAGTAAACTGCATTTATGGTTTAATGATCTTGAATCCCGTTTAAATGAAAAGCAAAACATCATTGCAGCAGGTATACTTAAGGAAATCCGAAAGCGGTTAAAATTCCTGCTCAACGTTGGCCTTGATTATCTTGATCTGAATCGTCCGCTGAGAACATTATCAGGGGGTGAGGCACAAAGGATCCGACTTGCCACACAAATAGGGACTCAATTAGTTGGTGTATTGTATATTCTTGATGAACCCAGTATTGGCCTTCATCAGAGAGATAATATAAAGTTGATCCAGTCTTTAAAGGACCTCAGGGATCTGGGAAATACTGTTATAGTTGTGGAGCATGATAAAGAAATGATGGTAGAATCTGACCATATAATTGATATTGGACCTGGACCCGGATTGCATGGAGGCCATATAGTTGCTGAAGGGCCTCCGGAGGAATTTGTTAAAAATGGAACGTTAACTTCTGATTTTCTTAACGGAATAAAACAAATTGAAACTCCCAAGAAAAGGAGGAATGGAAATGGTGCAGAGGTAAAACTTCTTGGTGCCAAAGGAAATAATCTAAAAGACATAGATGTTTCCTTTCCATTAAGTAAATTTATTTGTGTTACAGGCGTTTCGGGTTCTGGGAAGTCTACTCTGGTACATGAAACTTTATATCCGATCATCAGCCGTAGGCTGTATCGCTCACGAAGAGATGTTTTACCCTACTCATCAATTGAAGGACTTGAGCATATAGACAAAGTAATCGAGATAGATCAATCCCCAATTGGCAGAACACCGCGTTCTAATCCGGCTACTTATACAGGTGTCTTTTCCAGTATCCGGTCTCTTTTTGCTGAACTTCCTGAATCCAAGATTCGGGGATATAAGCCAGGAAGATTTTCCTTCAATGTTAAGGGAGGAAGATGTGAGACATGCGAAGGTGCCGGAATGAGGTTAATAGAAATGGATTTCCTCCCGGATATATACGTGCACTGTGAAACGTGTAAGGGTAAAAGATATAACCGGGAAACCCTGGAAGTCAGGTTTAAAGGCAAATCCATATCGGATGTTCTTGATATGACGGTAGAAAATGCTGTTGAGTTTTTCGAGCATCAGCCAAGAATTCTGAAAACTTTGAAAACCTTAAATGATGTAGGGCTGGGATACATAACCCTGGGACAACATGCTACGACTTTGTCAGGTGGCGAGGCGCAACGGGTAAAGCTTTCTTCTGAGTTATCAAAGAAGGATACCGGAAAAACTTTCTATATTCTGGACGAACCTACAACAGGTCTTCATTTCCAGGATATTCAGCATCTTATTGATGTTTTACAGAAACTTGTAAATAAAGGGAATACAGTATTGGTTATTGAGCATAACCTGGATATAATTAAAGTAGCTGACTATATAATTGATCTCGGACCTGAAGGTGGAGATAAAGGAGGGGAATTGGTTTTTTCAGGAACTCCTGAAAAACTTATAAAGATTAAGGAAAGTTATACAGGATATTATCTAAAAAATGAACTTGGATGATTCAAGCCTTATCATCAAATTAAGCATTTGGTGATGCCCCATAAGAAAGGGATCATGTAAATAAAAACAGGGTTGCGGGGAATGCAACCCTGACCAAAAAATTAAAACTAAAACCTATCATCCATGAATTATCTAATACTAACAATCAATAATTCATTTAAAAAGTTCCCGGATTTGGTTTTTTTTTAGTCAAAGTCAATTTTTATTGCATATATAGTAGGATACACCATTTATACTGGTCAGAAAATCACTGGTGGAGATGAGTGGCTTTAGAATTGCCGGTGTATTATGTTCAATGTCTTCATACAACTGGATCTGCCTTGTGACATTTCCATCATTATCATAAATAATCACTGTGTTAATGGTCTGGCATTCCAGGTTTTTATAATAATCCTCAGCTTCAAGGAATTCGCTTACCAAATAATTAAAATCATTTGATGCCTCAGTTTCTTTTTCATCAGCTCTAACTTTTTCAGCTGACATCAGAAATACCCCGATAAAAAAATATATTATGACTTTCATAACTCAACAAAATAAAATACCGAATACAACTAAATTAATTTATGAAACAAAATTAAATATTTTAAATATATAATATACAAAATATAATGTTGTTTTTTTAAAATTAAATTAAGTTTTTTTTATCCCTGATGGCTTAAATTGAGCATACTATCCAAAGAATATTTTGCAGTTGAAATTCATGAAGAGGGATAATATTGAGTTATTAGTAGTCACTAATATAACAGATTGGAAATTTTCTTAAATGTTAATTTTAGCTGAAAAGTTGTAAATAATATTTAAAATGCATTAAATGGCTTGTAAATATGAAAAATACACCCATTAAAAATTTTTAATGCCTTTAATATAAATGTCGAATGATAAATTCAAGTACCTGTATAATTTTACACTATTAATTTCTCAGAATCTTGGATATTAAAATCACTAAAAGACAAGCCTATTGGATATTGCAGCTGTTTGGATGGACAGCTTGGGCGATGTTTAATATCTTTCTTTTATTTTTTGCGGATATCGCTACATTAAACCGCTCCATTGTCATCTTTATTCTCTCCGGATATTATTTATTGTCTACCCATTTTTTTCGATATGTGGTTTTAAAGAACAATTGGCTTGAGCTGTCACTGATACAATTGTTACCGAGAGTTTTGTTGTTCTCATTCATCCTTGGTATAAGTAATTACCTGGTTCATATTATAAGTTCTACCTTATTGGAAACAATAAATACCGAAAGCGACCTTGATCTGATGACTATGATGGGTAACCTGATTTATTCAGTGGTCGCATATGTAATATGGGCTGCTATTTATTTTATTTTCCATTATTTTGAAAGATATAATGCTACACTCAAATACGATGCGATAATCTATGAAATTGAATTGAACAAGCTTAAGTCACAACTTAATCCCCATTTTATTTTCAATGCCCTTAATAGTATTAGGGCCCTCGTGGATGAAGATCCTTTAAAATCCAAAAGAGCCATTACCCAACTTTCTAATATTCTGAGAAACTCTCTTATAATGAATAAACGAAAACTGATTGATTTCAGTGATGAGATTAAGACAGTGAAGGATTACCTTGACCTCGAAGCAATACGGCTTGAAGAGCGGCTTGATGTAAATATTGATATTTCTCCTGGGGTGGAGTCTTGTCAGATTCCTCCTCTCATGATACAGACATTGGTTGAGAACGGAATCAAACATGGAGTGGCTACTCTGACCAGGGGAGGACATATCAGTCTTAAAGCCTGGCAGGAGGATGATCAATTGAAGATTCAGATTAGAAATAGCGGTCAATATAAAAATGGAAACGGAATGAACAATACCGGATATGGTTTAGAAAATACAGAACAAAGATTAAGCCTCATTTTTGGGAAATCCGCTTCCTTCAGAATAGGAAATGAAAATAACAAAACCGTATTAACTGAGATTAGTATTCCTCAGTATTATCAAAGTATCAGGGAATCGATAAACAAGAATTAATAAGATAAAAATGAAAGCATTAATAATAGATGATGAAAGGCTGGCAAGAAAGGAACTAACAAATCTGTTAAAGGACCATCACGAAATAGAGATTATTGGTGAAGCCGTTAATGTCGATGATGCTTATCAGAAAATACAAAGCCTGGATCCGGACTTGCTCTTCCTGGACATTCAAATGCCGGGTAAAACAGGATTTGACCTTCTGGAAATGCTGGATAGTGTTCCAAAAGTTATTTTCACAACTGCATATGATGAGTACGCTCTAAAGGCATTTGAAGTAAATGCACTTGATTATCTATTGAAACCAATACAGCCTGAACGGCTCGCAGAAAGTATTAAGAAGTTATTCAAACAAGAGGAAGAAGAACCTTCACCGGATCTCCCACCTAATGAAAGGAAACTCGGGGCGAATGACCAGGTATTCGTAAAGGATGGAGATAAATGTTGGTTCGTTCGTCTGTCTGAGGTAAGGCTTTTTGAATCTGATGGGAACTACATCAAAGTCTATTTTGATAATTTCAAACCGATGATCCATAAGTCTTTGAATGCATTGGATGAACGGCTGGATGACAGGACATTTTTCAGAGCCAGTAGAAAGCATATAATTAATCTGCATTGGGTTGATAAAATAGAACCCTGGTTTAATGGAGGTTTGATGGTGCAGTTGAAAGGCGGCGGTCGTATAGAAGTCAGCCGAAGACAATCCTCAAAATTCAAGGAAATGATGAGTTTGTAATAACAATTATTTCCTCGAGATCATAAAATAACTCAGGCGTGTATCAAATCGGATCTCTTCACCTTCGACCAGAGGGACTTCCAATTTCTGCTTTTTAACCGTAGGATTTATGCGAATGACTTCATTTCCGTAGAGCATATTAACCGGCATATTGAAATCCTTTTTTACTTTTCTCCAGGCGTATTTTATCTGAACATCTTCTTTTTTTTGTTTTATTCTAACCAAGAGTTCGGGTGGTTCAGGATTATTTAAATAATTATTAAAGATCTGTTTCAGATTAAAATCGGTTTCAGAGTCCAAATAATTGATTATTTCTTCACTGCTTACGGTTTTATATTTGAATTGTTGAAAAACAGCCTTCAACAGATCAAACCATATAGCATCATCATCTATGGTATTGCGAATAGAATGCAGCATCCATGAACCCTTATAATAAATATCTGTATCCATCCAATTATCATAATTCACATTTAAGGGACCCAGCATAGCAATTGTATTCTCTATAGAGGATTTCTGTTGCTCCAGATATTCAAGTGCTACCTCTTTTCCGTGAAAGTACTCCACATATAAAGACTCCATGTAGGTGGTAAACCCTTCGTGAACCCATAGCTCTCCGAGATCCCTGATGGATATGCAATTTCCCCAGTATTCATGCCCGCTCTCGTGAATAATTATATAATCAAAATCAAATTCATTGTTTTGAAAATCATTTCCATATGCGATACAGCTCTGATGTTCCATTCCATAATACGGAGTTTCCACCAGTTTATATCCGTCGTTATAAAAAGGATAAGGACCAAAATAATGTTCATAACACTTCAACATGGATTGAACCTGTTTAAACTGCTGCCTTGCAATATCAAGGTTATAGTCAAGAACATAGTAATCCAGAGGCAGTCTCCCGTCCATTCCAATAAAATGATCTTTTATATGGGCAAAATGTCCGATGTTTACAGTTACATTATAGTTATTGATCGGATAGCTAACCTCCCAGATCCATTTAGTATTTTTCGAATCCAGTTCAATGATGTTCATAAGCTTTCCGTTCGATATACCCATTAGGTGATTTGGGACCTCTAAAGTAATCCGCATACTATCTGGCCTATCAGAGAGATGGTCCTTATTGGGCCACCATAAACTCGCACCTATTCCCTGGCAGCTTACACCCACCCAATCCCTGTTTAGAGAATCCCTGGACCATACGAATCCTCCATCCCAGGGAGGATATTTAGCAATTACCGGGATCCCATGGTAATAAACTCTGACTGAAATATGCTCCCCTTCCTTTATGATCTGTGGAAATTGGATGAAGAATGCATCTCCGATTCGCTCGATTGAAAGTGAATTTCCTTTGTAGACCACTGAATCCAGAGCCATGTTAGCAAACAAGTCAAGTTGAATCCTTTCGAAATCCGTAACTGCTTTCATTTGAATATGATTTGAACCGGAGATCGAGTGATTATACAAATCAGGTTTTATTGAAAGATCGTAATAAGTTATATCAAAACAGGAACGGTATTCATTTAGACTACCTCTTAAGGAATCATCCCCACTTTCATAATTATAAATAGTATTTTGAGAAAAAACAGAAGTTGTTTTAAGCAGGAACAGAAATAAGATTAAAACAGAAGATGAATGTAGCCTTTCCGTAACAATCACAGATGATTAATTATTTTCTTACCATCTCAATCAATTCGTTTTCAACATGCCAGTCTTTGGCGAGTTTAAGCATAGCTGTTGCTTCCATTTCAGTAATGTATCCCTTTTTATTGTTTGCCTGCCAGACTTGATCAAGGTATTCAAGTCTGATGGATTTTTCGTAATTGCCAATGGTTTCATTCAGATACTCGCGGGCTCGTTCAAAGGCTGACAGATAATCTTTGGAAATAAACTCATTGGCCCATTTCAATTCATCCTGAGCGTCGAGCTGCTTGGCAGTCTCATCCAGAATCTTCTGCTCATCTTCATCCAGACCGTGATAGTGAAATATCACCGACTTTAATAGAAGAAGTGCCTTTTTCTCTTCACTCGTCATTACAGGATAGTTTTACGTCAAAGATAATATAATCTCTACTTAATTTTGGCGCTATTTTAATAAATTGTTCGCTGCGCTTCAATCGTTTTCATCAATATAAAACAAATCGCTACAAATTTTATCCGCAATAAGTATACCTTTTTTACTCAATTGTATTTTTCCATTATTAAATGTGGCTAAATCGAGTTTAATTAGGTCTTGAATATAATTTTTATTATACCCTTCCAAATCAACCCCAAACCTTTTTTTGATTAAATCCAGATCCACTCCCCATACTGTTCTTAATCCGGTTAATAATAAATCATTTATTTTATCCGCTTTTGTGAGCACTTCTTCAACGTAAGGAATTATCCCTTTTTTTATACTCTTTACATAGTTGGAATTGTTGGGAATATTTGATTGTCTGGATGTACCATTAAAGGAATGGGCGGAAGGGCCAATTCCCAGGTATTGGCACCCTTTCCAGTAATTACTATTATGTATAGAGATAAATCCAGGTTTTGAGAAATTAGATACTTCATATTGATGGTATCCGGCCTTATCAAGCGTTTTCATGATATATTCGAATTCAGTGGCAGAGATATCGGTGGATACACTTTTTATTTTTCCTTTCCTGACCCAATTTCCAAATACTGTTTTTTCCTCAATTGTCAGACTATAGGTGGATATATGTTGTGGGCTGATCATGATAAACTTCTCAATATCCTCTTTCAGGACATGTATATAATTGTCACGAATGGCAAAGATCAGATCCAGGTTTATGTTTTCAAATCCTGCCATTTCAGCATTTTTAATTGCCTTAAAACTATCATCTGAATTATGGTTCCTGTTTAAGTATTTCAATATCCTGTCATCAAATGATTGTATACCTATACTGAGGCGGTTGAAACCCAAAGTTTTCAGTTCCTTTGTTTTGGAAGAGATCAGATCATCAGGATTTGCTTCTATAGTGATTTCGGGATTATTACTGACCTGAAAGGTTCTATAAATTGTATTGGTCAGGCTTTCCAGGTCATGTATTGACAAAACGGATGGTGTACCGCCTCCAAAATAAATCGTCTCAATTTTTTTGGTCCCCAGATAGGATTTCTGGAGTATTAATTCTTTTTTCAGCGCATTGACGATCTCAGTTTTTATACCGAAGTATGTGCTAAAATGGAAATCGCAGTAGTAACATGCCTGCTTACATAATGGAATATGGAGATAAATTCCTGCCAATTTTGGATATTTTTACATAAAATAAGTTTCTGTTGCGGATAATAAAAATTCTATACTTCATTTTATTATTGTTTTTGACTTGCCCATTGCTGGTTTTCAGTCAGGAGTCCGGCAATTTCAAGGTATTGGTCACAGAATCAGACAGGGTAAAGCTGCAGGAACTAAATCTTCTTGAATCATTGACAAAGTATGTAAATGATAAAGCAACCCTGAATCAATGGATGTATCAGGTATATGAAAACGGATATCTAATTGCAAATTATGAGATAGGACGTGCTGATTCCATATCTTTTGAAATACACTTTGAGTTGGGGGAAAGATTTGAATGGGCCACTTTGACTCAGGGAAACTTGCCGGATCAAATTTTATCGAAAACAGGATACAAGCCAAATTTTTTTAATCAGAAGATTGTAAACTTCAGGAAGATCTCCAGGTTCTTTGAGAAAGTTATCGAACATTCGGAAAATAATGGATACCCTTTTGCCAGCATACAACTCAGCGCCCTGGAAGTATTGAACAACCAGGTATCGGCAGAAGTTGAATATGATCCGGGTCCTTACATAGTGTTCGATAGCCTTATCCTGGTCAATAGAAATAAAATCAAACCGGCATTCTTAAGTGCTTATCTGAAGATAAAACCCGGATCAGCTTACGACCAGAGAAAAATTGAAAACATCCCTGAACTGATCAATCCGCTTCCATATTTATCACTAGAAGATCTGCCTTCAATTTATTTTGCCAATGAGCAAAGCCGGGTATCACTTGATCTTAAGGATCAGAAAGCAAGTGCATTTGATGGGATCATCGGATTTCTCCCAAATGAGAATGAATCCGGGAAACTGCTTGTAACCGGCCAGGTATATCTCAAACTGGAAAACCTTTTCAAAAGTGGCAAACGATTGGAATTAAACTGGCAAAGGGTAAATATTCAATCGCAGGAATTGGATCTGGTTTATGATCATCCAAGTCTGTTTCGACTCCCACTGGATTTTGGATTTGCTTTTAATCTTTACAAACAGGATACTACATTTCTGACCAGGAAACTTGACTTAAATATTATATATAATAACAATGCGAAAGGAAGGATTGGGGTAAACTACCGGCGTGAAGTCTCCCGATTACTTGAAACCGATACTGCAGGAATTACAGGGAGTCCGCTGTATGCTGATTACAATTTAAATTATTATGGATTTTTGTACAGATATAATTCTCTGGATCATACAATTTTCCCAACAAATGGCTGGGAGATTAGTATAAATATGGATATCGGGAATAAGAAAATTATTAAAAATTCCTTAATCGACGATGATTTTTATTCTGATATCCCGGACCAGGGATTGCAATGGATGACACGATTCAGGATTAACAAATACTTCAATCTGCATTCCAAAAATATTTTTCTTACCCGGTTTTCAGGCGGGTATATGGATGGAGATCAATTATTTTTAAATGATCTGTTCAGATTAGGCGGATTAAATAGCATCAGAGGATTTAACGAGATGTTCTTTTATGCTTCACATTACATAATCGGAACATTGGAATACAGATATTTATTTGAGAATGAATCTCAGCTGGTGGTATTTTTTGATGGTTCATATCTGGGATATAATATTAACAATGAATCCTATAATGATTATCCTATGGGAGTGGGAGCAGGGATCAGTATATCTACTGGTGCAGGTCTGCTCAATATTATTTATGCAGTAGGAAAGTCAAATGATCAGGCCTTCAATGTCAGGTACTCAAAAATACATATTGGTTATACGGGTAGATTCTGATTTTTATAGCAGCAAAGAAAAGATCAGGCCAATTATATGGCTGGTTTGACATGTACACTTAAATTGATTTCATATTTTTGTAAGATTAAAATAAATCAGGTGGTATATTTTCCTTTAAAAAAACTGACAGCTCTCATTATACTCTTTTTCCTATCCGGAATTTTTGAGATCTATGCTCAAAATGAAAGCTATCATTATAAGATCAAGGACCTTAAGTCTGAATGGAAGATCTATTCTGAGACGGAAAATGCCCTTGTCCCATATATAGAATCAATAAACTCTAAATCCAAAAATGTTTATATAGCCATTACCCCGGATGAATACCGGGAAAATGGCATTCTGCTAAAATTCAAAAGGAAAACTGCTTTATTTATCAACAATAAACTTATTTACAATACGGCTGAACCTGTTTCAATTGTTTTATCCATTGATAGCCTGGCAGGAATATATGGTCAGGGGAGATTGTTGTTTTCAATGTATTCTCAGGGCGGTATCCATGATTTAGAATCGAGTATAATATCATACTCCAATAAGAACCGGTCCCTTATCAGCAAAATGGATCATTTATCTATACTTCCAATGGATAGGGGCCCTATTTGGGATTTCATGAAGATCGGAATGATCATTATTCTAATATTATATGTTGTACTGGTAAACATTGGCAGCCGGGTATTCAATGATTACTACAATATTATCAATTCATTTATCAGGGCAGGCACCGATGAATTTCTTAACAGGTCAAAAAAGATAACCCGGATTGATCTTGTATTTATAATAGTCCTGGCCTTTGTAATCTCCTTTTTTATTGTCATAGCGATTTATCAATTTGGACTCCGCGATAATAAAGACACGCTTTTAACAGTCGGAAGTTTGTTCGCCAAATGGTTTTGGATCTTATTGTTTCTACTGGGTTGGTTCCTGCTACGATTTATTTTGATCTCCTTATCCAGTGATCTTTTCAAAATGCGGGAGATCGGGACAATACATACATTCGAGTATTTAAGGATTACTAACTTTTATAGTTTGCTCTTTTTTTTGTTTCTGGTTCTGGCATTATTTGTTATACAGATTAACCTGGATTTGTTCGTATACATATTAATATACAGCATAATAATAATAAGTTTTATAAGGGCCTTAATCCTGTATTTGAAATTTTTGAATTCTTCAAACTACACAAAATTATATTTATTTGCTTACCTTTGCAGTGCTGAATTATTACCTGTTATAGTAGGATTAAAGTTTTTACTTAAATCGAATCTAATACACACAGTCGTGTAAAATTTTAAAATTAAATTAGATAGGTAAAGCCATGATGTTAGAAAAGGAGAGATTAAAGAAGGTTAAAAGTATTTTAGTTTCACAGCCGGAGCCACAGAATGGCCATTCTCCATATGATAATCTGAAGTCCAAGTATGACATTAAAATTGATTTCAGACCATTTATCCAGATAGAACCCGTATTATTAAAGGAATTCAGGTCGCAGAAGATAGATATTTTGAATCACTCTGCCATCATTTTCACAAGTCGAAATGCAGTAGATCATTTATTTAATCTTGCTGCACAGATGAAGATTGAGATGCCTGCAGACATGAAATATTTCTGTATTTCTGAACAGACCTCAAATTATCTTCAAAAGTATATTGTCATTCGTAAAAGAAAGATATTTACAGGTTCCAAGACTGCTATGGACCTGATAGAGATCCTGAAGAAACACAAAAACGAGAAGTTTCTGTTTCCATGCAGCAATATTCGTAAAAACGATATTCCGGATTTCCTGAATAAAAATGAATACGATTTTTCAGAGGCAGTGATATACAGGACTATTGCCAGTGATCTATCCGATCTTGCTGAAGTTAATTATGATATTATTGCTTTCTTCAGTCCATCTGGCATTACTTCCCTTTTCCATAATTTTCCTGATTTTAAGCAGAACAATACAAGGATTGCAGCATTTGGACCCACTACTGCCAAAGCAGTTACAGATGCCGGCTTGATACTTGATATACAAGCCCCTCATCCAAGTGCTCCAAGTATGACAGGAGCACTGGAAATGTACATCAAGAAAGCCAACAACCTGTAATAGTCCCTGGAATTCGTATTATAGTAATATCCGAATTTCACTTTGCGCTGATCAAAGATTTTTTACTTTCTATTGTTTTTGTTATAAATTAGTAACATAATTACTAAACTTTTTTACAAAGTAATTAGTTTTTGATTTGATGCGCCGCGGATTTATATCATTGTTATTTTTGGTCTATGGATTTGTTGTATTCGGGCAACAGGATCCACAGTTCAGCCAATATATGTTAAATGAGATATACTACAATCCTGCGTATGCCGGAATACCCGGATCTGCGGAATTTACAGCTCTGCACCGAACTCAATGGCTGGGATATGAATCAACCTTTGATGGGGCCGGCAATCCTCAGACACAGCTAATCAGTGCCAATATTCCAATATTCAAGATTAATAGCGGGGCTGCATTCTATGCCATCAACGACCGCTTAGGTGCTTTGAATAATCTCGAGATACAAGCATCCTATGCGTATCATCTGGCATTTAAAAATTCGAAACTTAGTTTTGGAGTTCGTGCCGGTGTCGTATCACAATCTATTGATTTTGATCAGTACCGTTGGGTAGATCCTGACGATCCGTTAAGGCAATCAGGAAAAGAGACACAAATCAGGCCGGACCTGTCTGCAGGTATATATTACCGTGCCCAGAAATACTATTTGAGCTTTGCTGCAAGCCACCTGTTAAATAGTGAATTTAATTTTGGGAACGATTCATTAGCCAACGCACTTGTCCCCCACTTATATTTTATGGCAGGTTATGATTATGAGATCAACTATGATTTCGTACTGCGGCCCTCAATACTTGTAAAATCAGACCTGACAACCTATACGTTCGACCTGTCTCTCCTTGCTTATTTCCGAGAGAAATTATGGTTTGGATTTTCATTCCGGCAGTCTGATGCCATGATTGCGCTGATTGGTTATAGTTTCCTGAAAGACAATTCTTTAAGGTTAGGCTATTCATTTGATTATATAATCAATGCACAGGAAGCTAAGAATCCCACATCACATGAACTTCTCCTAAGTTACACATTACCAGTACTTTCCGGTGGCGAAAAGAGAATAATCCGAACGCCAAGATTCAGACATTGATCTAAAAAAAATTTTGTATTTTTAAAAGTTAATACAATTTTTAAGACGAATTTTAAGTTTAATTTAAAATAGATAATAATTTTATCCGTTACATAAATACAAAAAATTACGATTCTAAAATAAAATTATATTTGTATCGTTAGAACATAGGAAATTAGGAATCTTAATAAATCAGGTGTTATGAATAAATTAAGTGTTAATTCCAGGTTAATTCCCTTATTGATTCTCATGTTGTTTTTTCTCGGTGGTTGCGGACTATTCGGGGGGAAAGGCTATGATGACAAAGGTCAACTGGTAGGTGTACCAGGCAGGGATTATACAGGAATGCCAGTACCTTATGGAATGGTGCCCGTACCAGCTGGTACATTTCATATGGGACAAGCGGATCAGGATGTAGCTGCTACACAAATTAACTTCAACAAGCAAATTACAATTGGCGGATTCTTTATGGATGATACTGAGATCACAAATAATGAGTATCGTCAGTTTATATTTGCTATTTTTGAAGATTCACTTAGTATACTGGGTGAAGATTTTGTTATGAACGAGATCTATCCTGATACCACTGTTTGGGTTAGAGATTTTACACATCATTTGGGGGATCCTCTTATGATATATTATTTTGCCCATCCTGCTTTTGATAATTATCCTGTTGTAGGTGTTGATTGGCAGGCCGCTTCTTATTTCTGTCAGTGGCGAACTGCTTATCTGAATGATTATCGTCAAAGTCGGGGTGAATGGATCCTTCCGGATTTCCGTCTTCCTACTGAAGCGGAATGGGAATATGCTTCCAGAGGCGGAAGGGATATGGCAAAGTATCCCTGGGGTAATCCATATATCAGGAATGCCAAAGGTTGTTTGTTAGCGAACTTCAAACCTGGCAGAGGAAATTATTTTGATGATGGATATGCCTATACAGCACCAGTTTATTCGTTCTTCTCAAACGACTATGGATTGTTTGAAATGTCGGGGAATGTATCAGAATGGTGCCTAGATGCTTATCATCCATCTTCTGTACCATTGGTTTGGGATTTGAACCCCCAATATATAGATGAAAATGAACCCCGTAAGATCATAAGGGGTGGATCCTGGAAAGACATCGCTTATTTCTGCGAAACTGGTACCAGGGCATATGAATATGAAGATACAGCTAGAGCTTTCATTGGTTTCCGATGTGCCATGACATACCTTGGCAGATCATCCGGAACGGAATTTTAGCAATATCCTATAATAAAGAAATTAATTTAATCATTAATCAAAAAACCTAAAAAAATGAGCAACAAAAAAGGCGGATTCAACGATCTCCTGTACAAAACCATTATGCCAAAGATATATGGTATAGGAGCGTCAGTAGTTATCTTGGGAGCCATGTTCAAGATTCTTCACTTACCCGGAGCAGGCGCAATGCTTGGCGTCGGGTTAACAACCGAAGCTATTATTTTCTTTTTGAGTGCTTTTGAGCCACCACATCATGATCCTGATTGGTCGAAAGTATATCCAGAATTAGCTGAAGATTATGAAGGAGCTGCTCCTGCATCCCGAAGGATCGGGAAAGGTGGAGACCAGGTCTCTCAAAAACTTGATAAAATGTTAGAGCAGGCCAAAATTGGTCCTGAACTTGTTGAAAGTCTTGGCAGAGGCATGAATCGATTATCTGATAATGTAGCCAAGATGAATAATATGGGTGATGTTGGTGCTATCACCAAAGATTATGCCGATAGTTTAAAACAATCTACTGGTGTAATGAACGAGGTGAATAAGTCCTATGATACTACCCTTAAGGCTATGCAGGAAATGGCAAGCGTTTCAAAATCAGCTACTGCTGATATGGCCAATTCATCACAGAATGCCAAGGAATATCATACACAGGTACAAAGCGTTACCAAGAACCTGGAAGCACTAAATGCTGTTTATGAACTGGAGCTTCAGGATGCAAACAGCCATGTCAAGGCCATGAATAAATTCTATTCTAACCTGACAACCTCTCTTGAGAGCATGTCACAGGCAACAGAAGATGCTGAGCAGTTTAAGTCTGAGATCAAGCAACTTACATCTAATTTGGCATCATTAAATACGGTTTACGGCAATATGCTAACCGCAATGAAGTCGTAATCATTTATTAAATAATTATTATTAAATAAGTAATTATGGCAGAACCAAAATTATCTCCACGTCAGAAAATGATAGGTATGATGTACCTGTTCTTAACCTCCATGCTGGCCTTGCAGGTAAGTAACACGGTATTGAACAGGTTCGTATTTATCAATAGTAGTTTGGAAAAACAAGTACTAGACAACAACATTTCCAATGGAAATATCATTGTCAGGATATCTGATGCAGTGGATGAAAGAGGTAACAGGGACACTGATCAGGCTATTTTGGATAAGGCCAAAGCAATACGAACAGAAACCCAGAAAATTATCAAGTATACCAAAGAGCTCAAGGAAGAGATGGTACATATTACCGGTGGCAGGGATGAAAATGGACAGATCGTAGGTATACAGGATCAGGATAAGGTGGCAAACCTTATGATCAACAAGAAGAAGGGCATAGAGCTGAAAGAAACGCTCAATGAATATGCAAAGCTTTTATCAGAACAGCTCGGTCAGGATTTCCCGGATATTGCGATGGATGGCAGAGATGATCCGGTATTTCAAAATGACAAGGAACAGAAAATGAAAAATTTCTCTACCTTATATTTTGAAAATACACCTACTGCAGCTGGAATAGCATCAGTTACCCAGTTAGAAACTGAAGTCATGTCTTATGAAAAGGCAGCTCTTGAAATACTTGCACAGCAGGTAGGTGCCGGGGAAGTTAAGTTCGACAAGGTCTTTGTAATGGCAAAACCAGAAGCCAAGTATGTGGCTGCCGGTACCAATTACAAGGCTGACTTGTTCCTTGCTGCTTCTTCATCAGCCGTTGATCCTGAAATGTTCAGAAATGGAACTCCGCTTCCAGTTGAGGATGGTTTCGGGAAAATAGAATTTAAAGCTACAGCGAAATCCTTTGATAAAGACGGGCAATCAAAGCAAACATATATTGCCGAGATCAATTACAATGACTCTTTATTCAGAGAGGAAATAGAATATATCGTAGTTAAACCTACACTTCAGATTACTTCTGATGCTGTAAAAGCATTATATCTGAATTGTGGTAACCCTCTAAATGTTCAGTGTCCTCAGTTGGGAACCCAGTTCGCGCCTACATTCAGCGCAACAGGAGCCCAGGTATTCCCTGAACCCAATAACAGGACGTCCATAACTGTACTGCCTACAGGGGCAAGATCAGTTAAGCTGAATGTGAACAGTGGAGGAGTATTTATAGGTTCAGAAACCTTTCCGGTCAGAAGAGTCCCTTCACCTACCATTAGTTTGCTGAATGAAGGCCGTCAGGAAATTGACGAAGCTAAAGGTGTGGCCGTTAGGGCACTTCCAAGACAGATTATCCTGAAAGCAAATCCGGATCCTGATTTTGCCAATGCATTGCCAAAAGAGGCTCGTTACAGAGTTACACGATGGCGTATAACACTGGCATCGGGTGGGGATATTAAACAAAGACAAGAACCTACCAGTGAAGCTTTCAATTTGAATGCCTGGAGATCCATTGCAAGAAAGGGAGACCGTGTAGTAATTGAGATCTTTGAGGTTCAGAGGGCTAACTATAAAAATGATGCTGAGAAAGTATCAATGAGTAAAGTTACAAAGCAATTTACGCTATTATAAAAAAAACAGGTGTTATGAAACGTATTCTTGTGTTAACGATTATTGTGCTGGCATTTTCAAAAGTTGGATTTGCACAAGATCCCAGTAATTCCATATACGCTGTCTCAAACGAAGACAAAATGTACCGGATGACCATTTGGCGCCGTGTCTTTATGGAAGAAAAGATAAATAAATCCTTTTTTGCCAGAAACAGGGAGATTTCCAGGATCCTGATTGATGCTGTCCGGGATGGGTTGCTGATCCCATATCATTCTGATTCTCTTGAAAGACGAATGACAAAGGAGGAATTTGAAGAAAGATTGGTCATAAAGACCGGTGATGATGAAGATTCCTGGGGCAGTAGTACAGGAGGAGGTGATGGATGGGGTGATCCTACTTCAGACGAAGCCGAAGGAGGAGATCCATGGGCACAAGATGCTGGTGATGATGTCTGGGGAAGTTCAGCAGCTACCGTGCAAACGGTATTTGCACGCGACCCAACAGAGATCAATATCCTTGAAATTAAGGAAGAAGCATTCTTTGACAAGATAAGATCAAGGATGTATTACCATATTCAATCGTTAACAATCTATTATACAGACCTGAATACTGGGATCAGGGAACCTGTTGCTTCCTTCGATTATGAAGAAGCTGAAAAGGTTTTCAGACTGAATCCTGAAATTGCCATATGGTATAACCCTCAGAATCCTGGTCAAAGCAGAAACCTTGCAGATGCATTTTTGCTCAGGCTATTTTATGGTAGAATAATTAAAGTATCAAACCCTATGGATGCAACGATCAGGGAACAAGTTACAGATCCACAACTTGCCTTGTATTTATCTCAGCAGAAGGAATATCAGCTGGCTGAGTATGAGAGTGATCTATGGGAATACTAATTAAAAGGTTTTTTGATTACCTGGGAGGTTGGCAAATCTATGTCAACCTCTTTTTTTTAGATATTCAACCAGTATAGTGGCCTTTCCAGGTCCTATAACCGATGCCACTTCCTCATATGAAGCTTTACGTAAATTGCCAATGGATTTGAAATGTGACAGAACCGCTGTCCTGGTTTTTGGGCCTATGCCGGTAATATGATCAAGCTGGCTTTTCAACGAATTTTTTGATCTCTTATCCCGGTGGAAAGTTATAGCAAAACGATGTGCTTCATTCCGGATATGTTGCAAAAGTTTTAATGAAGTTGATTTCTTCTCAATGAATAATGGGATATCATCGTAAGGATAATAGATCTCTTCAAGCCTTTTCGCAATACCAATTATTGGTATAGAACCATATAGGTTCAACTCACTTAAGGCTTTTATGGCAGCATTCAGTTGGCCTTTACCTCCATCAATAACGATTAGGTCGGGTTTATCGCTTTTTTCCTCCAGCACCCTTTTATATCTTCTGAATACGATCTCGTACATTGAGGCAAAATCATCCGGTCCGGTAACAGATCTGATATTAAATTTTCGATAATCCTTCTTTGAAGGCCTTCCATTTTTGAAGCATACCATGGAGGCTACAGGGTCATGTCCCTGGATATTGGAATTATCAAAACATTCAATAAGCCTGGGAACAGTTTTCAATTGCAAGTCTTCCTGCAATTGAAGCAGGATCTTATCATTTCTTGTGACCTTAGGCTCAGTTGTGTTTCTTTCTTTCTTATAATACAAAGCGTTTTTCAGGGATAATTCAACAAGTTTTCTTTTATCCCCTTTTTGGGGAACCAATACCTTTATGGCTGGAAAAGCAGGCACTGATATATTTGAGTATATGTCCTTCGAAGTACTTTGAAATTTCTTTCTTAATTCCATGATCCATAATTCCAGAATTTCAGCATCCGTTTCTTCCAGCCTTTTTTTAACCTCAATATTCAAGGTTTGGTTAATTGCTCCATTATAGATCTTTAAGTAATTTATATAAGCCCGCTCCTCATCTGAAACGATGCTGAATATATCAACATTGGTAATATTTGGGTTTACGACAACGGATCGGGACTGGAATTTTTCCAGAAGAAGTAATCTCTGCTTTGCTTCCTCTGCCTTCTCAAATTCCAGGCTTTCGGAAAAGGTTTTCATCTGATCTTTGAAATAGTCCCTTACAGGTTTAAGGTTCCCTTTCAATATATCCAGGACATATCTAATCTCATGGTTATAATCGGGCTCGGATTGCAATCCAATACAGGGTGCTTTGCATTTTCCGATATGATATTCCAGGCAAACCTTATATTTTCCCCTGGAGATATTGTTTTCTGTTAGAAGATACTTGCATGTTCTCACATAATACAGGTTGCGTATCAGATCCAGCACGTTGTTCATGGCACGAACACTGGCGAAAGGGCCAAAATACTGGCCTTTGGTAACATCCATAGTCCTGGTTGAAACAACCCTGGGAAATCTTTCTTGAGTTACGAGGATAAAAGGGAAGGTTTTATCGTCTTTCAGCAGGATATTATACTTTGGCTGGTGTTCTTTTATGAGCGTATTTTCGAGCAGGAAGGCATCGAATTCGGAATTGACAATAGTGATCTCGATCTGCCTGGTTTCGTTGATCAGCCGTTGTGTTTTCTTACCCTTAAATACATTTCCATGAAAGTAGGAGGATACCCGTTTCCGGAGGTCTTTTGCCTTTCCTACATACAGGATCTTCAATTCCTCAGAATAGAATTTATATATTCCAGGTTTATTCGGTAGTTTTTTTACATCATCAGGAGAAAATAGTGATTTTTCCATCTATTTTCCTCCTCTTAGAAAATATCATCTTCGCTGACATCAATAGTATTGTTATCGATCTGCAATGTATCCAATTCATCAGTAGTCATGGTGCGATATTCATCACAATCAATTTCTATGGATAATTTCCTTTTGGGTTGTTTAAAATAGCCTTTTTCAATGCCTAATTCTTCATCTTCGTATACAGTTCTCATGAAATTCTCCCAAATTGGACGGGCAGTCCTGGCACCCTGACCATTATACCAGCTACTGAAATGAATACTCCTGTCATCGCCACCCACCCAGGCTCCTGCCACTAAATTATGCGTTACGCCTATGAACCAGCCATCCGAAGCATTATTGGTTGTTCCTGTCTTTCCTCCTATTTCATTTCCTTCGCGGATATCCATACCTATACCCTGGGCAGTCCCCCCTTCCTCTTCCGTTGCGCCTTTTAGCATATGAATCATCAGATAGGCGGTTTCCGGATTTATCGCTTCCTTAGTTCGCGCCGGGAAATCCTGCAGCACTTTTCCGGTTTTGTCTTCTATACGCGTAATAAAATAGGGTTCGGTATATATTCCTTCATTTACAAAGGTGCTGTAAGCCCCAAGCATATCGTACAGGTTCACATCGCTTGTACCGAGACATAATGACGGAACCGGATCGAGAGGAGTGGATATGCCCAGTCTTTTACCATAGCTAACCACATTCTGTGCACCTATATTTTTCATTACATATGCAGTAATGGAATTTACTGAACTGGCCATAGCTTTTCTTATGGTCATTCGTTCACCAGTATATTTTCCATTAGAATTTGGAGGGGTATAGGTCGGTGGTATCTGACCCGGGAGGCTGAATGTAACAGGTGCATCAACTACCTCGAAACAAGGAGAGTAACCATTAGCTATAGCCGCTGCATATACAATAGGCTTGAAGGTTGAACCTGGCTGCCGGGTTCCCTGCTTAACATGATCATATTTGAAATATTTATGGTTGATCCCGCCAACCCAGGCCAGTATTTGCCCACTATGCGGATCCATTGCCATAAATCCACAATTAAGAAATTTCTTAAAATATTTCAGGGAATCAATAGGACTCAATACGGTATCGATTTCTCCATCCCAGGAGAACACATTCATTTTATAAGGTGTGTTTAAAATGATGCGTATCGAGTCTGAGTTTTCACCATATTTTTCAACCAAATTCCGGTACCTTTCTGTTCTTTTTATAGCATTATCAACATAATCCCGTAATTCCCTGCCATTGTCATCAACCCAGGGATTTCTATCTCCCCATTGCTCAAGAAACATTTCCTGCAAATATTTCATGTGTTCTTTTACAGCTGTTTCCGCATGAATTTGAGCACGACTATCAATTGTAGTATATATCCGGAGCCCGTCTTCCCATAGATCATAGCCATTATCATCACACCAATTCATCAGGTAATCCCTGATATAGGATCTGAAATAAGTAGCCAATCCTTCGTTATGGCTATCTACCTTATAATTTAACTCTATTGGTAATTGGGTTAAAGAATCTACTTCTTCCGGAGTTAAAACATCATAGTTGGAGATCTTGTGCAGGATCTGATTTCTCTTTTCCAATGATATATCAGGATTACGAACAGGATTGAACCTGGTTGGTTTGTTGACCATAGCGACCAGGCAGGCAGCTTCCTGATAGTTGATCTCAGCCGGGGTTTTGTTAAAAAACGTCTGTGTGGCTACTTTAATCCCATAAGAATTACCACCGAATTCGATGGTATTTAAAAACATGGCCAGGATCTCCTTCTTTGTGAAGTTCTTCTCCAATTCAACAGCCATTATCATTTCTTTTATCTTAATGATAAGCATCCCCAGTAAAGGAACATCATTTAATTTTCCGTCATTCAGGTCTGTACGAGTTTTAAACAGGTTCTTGGCAAGTTGTTGGGTGATGGTGCTTCCTCCCCCGGCGTCGGCCTGCTGCAGGATGATGGTTTTTATAGCTACCCTTACAAGGTCCGGGAAGGATATGCCAGAGTGATTATAGAACCTATAATCTTCAGTAAATACGAGCGTGTTTACAAGTTCAGGAGATAGATCCTTGTATTCTATTTGACTTCGGTTTTTTCTATAATATGATCCAAGTAAAACATTGTCAGCGCTGAATAGCAATGATGATAATTCGTTCTTAGGATTCTCCAGACTCCGATAGGATGGGAATTCACCATAAAGATTGCCCAGGTTTATTCTTATGGATAAGATAAAGAATATCCCAAATATAATTGCGAATAAAAACAAACCCCAGATCCACCGGGTCAGGCGCTTGATGCGTTTATTTTTCTTATCGTTCGAAGACATCTATTAATAATTATTTTCGAAAAAACTCAAATATTCCTGTAGTCCTTTCGTCTGATATAATATTTGAAAATTATCCTTAGTTATTACAAAATTATACAATTTATAGCTGCTATATTGAGTTAATGGAGAATCATCCCCGTTTATCGATTGATAATATGCCTCAGCATCCTCTTTAGTAGGAAACTCATTGATCAAAACCATTGAATAATCATCATTAAGTATTAGGTTTCCTGTATTGAGCTCTCCATCTCCATAATTCTGTTCGTTATATTGATCCAGCATTTTAGGCAAATCATCAGATAACTGGTTCCCCGATGGATATAACAGAACAAAGAAATGAACCTGTTCAAAATGTTTTATGTATTGTACGTTCATTTTTTGCATCTCCTGTTGATATTCATCAGATGATGTAATCAGGTGATTAACAAATTCAATAAGTTCACTTTCCGGGTATTGATTTTCAAATTGTTGCAGTTCATATTGATACTTATAAAAACCGTCTGTTCTTCCCCAGATCATAATCTGCAGCAATTTCATGTTATCTGAAAAACTATTATCGGGGTATTTTGTCATACCTTCGTTAATAATCTGCATAGCACTATCCAGGCTGTCAATTTCATAAAGCTCGTAGGCTATTTTATAATAACTCTTCAGTTTTTCACTTGAAACATCACTTTCTTCCTCATAGTTGGGATTCAACACCAGTTTCGCGAAAGTAGTGTTTGGGAACAACCGTACCAGTTCGTCACCTACTTCTTCAGACTTTTCATTTTCCAGATCATTATAAACCAGGTAGAGCAAATACAATACTTCCGGTTTATACTCCGATGTATCAAATCTATCCAAGAATTTTTCATAGGTTTCCGCAGCATTTTCCTGTTCTTCCAGATCAAAATTATAAATTTTACCCAGCGTGTATGTGGCCTCCTCTATCATGGATAATGAGGCCTGTTTAGCTTCTTCGCTAAAGGGTATGGTCGCCAAAAAGTTATCCCTTTCCACAATTTTGCTTAAACCTTCATCTACGGGCAGACTGTCCTGTGCTTGTGTGATATCTTGTTCTATAGCTGCATCGTCAAAGGGTATAGCCTGCGATTTATTTGACCTTCGCCAGTTATCTGCCAGTTCTATATTTCCCCAATTCCGCCGGAATTCTGATTGACCCATGCTAACCGCTGAAGTACTGTAGAAATACCATAGTGATCCGGTGGATGAAGAAGCTGTATTTCGGTTGGCCAAAGAGGGATCATATATATTCGTTTGCGCAACTGCCTGCGAAGACCTTCTGGCTTTCTCCATCATTTCCCTTTCTTCTTCTGCTTTTCTATGCTTTTCTTCTATTACCTCATCCAGATACGCATACAAGCTTACAGTATCCATATCGGCTAATGTTAATAAACTGTCCTGCAGATGGATAATATTCACCTGCTTTACAAAATTTGTCAAGATTACATGCCGTTCTGTCACAGATTCGTACAACTCATCATCACTTGGAAGAACCGTTACGGTACTGTCATAATATTGTTTGGCTGTTTCATAATTTTTGTAATGTCCATAATAGATTTCACCCAGACTTAGGTAAGAATATGCTTTTTGCCTTTGATTGCGAACACTGCTTGCCACTGATGATTTATAATACTCGATGGCCTGATCATAATTATCCTGTTTCAGTTCGAAATTTGCCATCTCATAATATATCTTATCTCTGAACTCATAGTTCTTGGCATCTTTCAGGAGTTTTTTAAAGTATTTCCTGATCTTTTTTATATCTCCCTCATCTCCTAGCGTGGATACCTGGGCGCTATTCAGTCTCGAATAAAAATATAATTCATAATCGGGATTGCTTTTTATGCATTTATTATAATAGGCATAGGCTTCTTCTTCCATGCCTTTTTCCTGGTATACCTGTGCAATGATAAAATTGATCCTGGCTACATTTTCCTTTTTTGTTAGTTCCGGGGCGACCTCAACCAGGTAATTTAGCATGTTATCATAATCTTCAGCCTGTTGGTAAAAATAAGCCCTGGTCAATGCCAGAAGCTCCTGGTTTTCATTATTCAATTCCTCCTTTTTCAGATAATCAGAAACAGCTATGGCATTATTGGGTTCATTATAATCAATAAAAGATCTCATAAGCCAAATCAAGGCTTCATGCCGGGCATCGTCATCCTCTCCCTTGGTGTTTACATATTTAAAGGTCTCAATGGCATTTACAAAATCTGCCAGGTAATACCTGGCTTTTCCTACTATTACATAGCTATCATCGACCCATTTGCTGTTTGGATGTCTTTGAATAGCGATTGAGGATTTTTTTATACAATCTTCCAGTTGTGCATCCATGGATCGTATTACTGATGAATCAACATCTGAGAAAACTTTCAGGAATTTGTTAAAATTATTTTTATGACTGGTATTGAGTGCGGTCTCAACCTCCAGCATTTTTAGTTTAGCAATAAAGTAGGCATTATACCTTGCGGTGGTATTATGGAATGATTTACTGGCAAAATTTTTCTTCTCAGATGAACAACCCCACAGAAATAATCCTGAAATTACTACAATGTATGTAAATAAATATTTATTCAAAACTGATATTATATCTCTTAAATAAACGTTCTATTTTAATAATTAATACATTTATTGGACATCAATTATTTGATAATATTATAATTTTGTCGACATAAGACCAATTAATATTGAAAAATAAAAAAACACTCTCAAACTGGCTAACAACCAAATACCTGTTGATTGTAAGAAATGAGGAAAATCTGTCTGAGAGATCTCCGTTCAGTTTCACATATGCAAAATTACTTGTTTTTTCTTTTGCAATAATGACGGTGATGCTGATCCTTAGCTTATTCTTGTCCAGAACAATTCTATCGCAGTGGTTTGACCCACGAAGTGCTACTCTGGAAGCCAATAAAAAATTATTACAGTTAACCTTGCAGATCGATTCGTTATCCTATGAAGCGGAAAGAAAGCAGATGTTCATAAACACTTTTAAAAGTATTCTTATGGAAGATTTTGAAGGGATCGATTCTGCACAATCCAGTAATCCGCAAATCCTGAACAGGGGATCAAATCCCAGGGAAGATGAATTGCTTCCTATTGATTCCCTGATTCGCAGGGAATTCGAGGAAGCTGGAGAGGAATATCTTGGCCTTAACATACAATACAATCAGGAGTTACAGGAAGTATTTTTCTTTTCGCCCATAACGGGTATTGTTTCAGGTCCTTTTGATCTGTCAGAGGAGCACTATGGTATCGATATCGTTGCAAAATCTGATGAACCGGTAAAATCAATCGCCGATGGATCAGTGATCATGGCGGACTGGACACAGGATTCCGGATATGTCATTGCAATCCAGCATCGTAACAATCTAATATCTGTATATAAGCATAATGCGGCATTATTAAAAAAAGTTGGTACTTTTGTAAGTGCCGGTGAAATAATAGCAATTATTGGAAATACTGGTGAATTGACGACCGGGCCACATTTACATTTTGAGATCTGGTATAATGGCACACCGGTAAATCCAGAAGATTTTGTTTCTTTTTAAAATTTAATCAATCTAATGTTCAACAATAATAAAAACCAGAGAATGTCAGAAGAAGAATTAAGTAACTCGAGTAACAT
>CBDUBA010000034.1:0-38065 GCA_965365275.1 uncultured Cyclobacteriaceae bacterium
GTGCGGTTTGGAACGATCAAAGGTTTCTTTAGCCATGTTTGAAAATTATCTAATTTGGTTACAAAATGATTAAAATAAATTCTTTTTTAATTTGGATGACAGGTTTACTTTACACACATATAAAGTGCTATCAAATCCAACCTGCCTAATCAGCCAATCTATAAAATTACTAAAAGATTAACTTCATATCAATTTTTAATAGCAATTCAAGACAATGACGGAATCAAATCACGGGTGGCCGGCAGCCTTTCCGGACCTGAATCATAATCATAATCTCTAATCTCTTAAAGAACAAATTGAACTCTAAATCGAGCCAATGACGGGAATTGAACCCGTGACCTCTTCCTTACCAAGGAAGCGCTCTACCCCTGAGCTACATCGGCCTAGGGTTTTGAGCGGGCGACGAGGCTCGAACCCGCGACCTACAGCTTGGAAGGCTGTCGCTCTACCAACTGAGCTACGCCCGCAAAATATTCAGTAATTTGTCATCTTCACTTCAAATACCTGTCATGATTTCAGCTCAAAACAACATCTGAAAACAATTAATTTCAGGCCACTAAATGATCAAATTAAACTGTGGGGGGAGAAGGATTCGAACCTTCGAAGGCGTACGCCAATGGATTTACAGTCCATCCCAGTTGACCGCTTTGGTATCCCCCCAAAATTCTGCTCAATTCAATACTTAAAAAAACGCCCTTTTACAAAATCCAATTTTGGGTTTTGCAAAGGGAATGCAAAATTATACTCTTTTTTCTTTTAATCAAATATTTGATCTAAATAAATTAATTAAAACAAATGAGGCGATTTATTTTAGTTTCAACAGACTATATAATACTGTGATTGAACATATAAAATGCTGAATATATGCCAGTTATAATAGACTAAAATAAAGACTGGTATAACTCCCTGAGATATTCGTCAGGTTCCTGATTCTTGATATCTTCCCTTAATCCATCTACCCCGCTTAGATCACTTAATAAACCCAGGGCCTGATAGGCTGCCAGCCGGACATATATTTTGTCATGGTTCCTGGCAAAATCTTCCAAAACTACAATGCCTTTCCGTTGTGTTAGTTCGGGAGCATGCATCATATATTCTCCAAAATACTGTAGAAGATACCATAATCCATCACTTTGTGCATAATTCATTTTATCAATAAACCATGAATACTTCCCTCTGATAGCCGCATCAATATAGAAACTGGCTAATGGTATAACAATGTTTATATTGTTGAATTCTTCATATTGTGAAGCTAGATTCTTGAATTCCTCGGGAGCAAGTGATGAATAAATATATATGGCCGATCCTGCAACCATATATGAACTGTCATTCAGTGCATTGCGGAATACTTCTTCATGTTCCCCCCCGCTCAAGGAATTTAAGACATGCAGGGCGTCTGCCCTGACAAGAGATTTCTTATCATGTGTTGCCAGGGAGAGCACCTCATCGATCAACAGGTTTTTATCTTTCTCCGCCAGATCCTCAACCTTATCAATTGCCATCTGCCTGAAATACCAGAATTCATCTTTTAAGGCAGCTTTTACGACCAGGTTTTTAATACTATCATTGTTACAATTCAACAATGTGTCCAATGCATCATGCTTTGATAAGAATTTATCCGTATTAAAATACTGGTAAATGTATTGTTCAAGATTCTTCTTATGCTGTATCTCTGCAAGCAACTTCTGGGAGGCATCGAATAATACCAGCTTAGGCCTTTCCCTGACCGGCAACTCAAAAGATTGAAATATTTCATCCACAACAACATAATAAGATTCTATCCCTTCACTGGTATAGACATCAATTGTAACAGGCAATCGATATACGGGTGCAATTTCAAGGTCCTGTAATTGAGATACCGATAGCGTAAGCGTGGAATCATTGTATTGTTCTTCAACATTTAAAACAGGGTGCCCTGCAGCAAGGTACCATTGATTAAAAAACCAGTTAAGGTCTTCTCCTGTCACCTCCTCAAAAACCAGCCTTAAGTCGTGTACCTCAACAGATGAAAACTCATGTTTTTTAAGATATCTTTTTAAAGATTCAAAAAAGGCTTCATCTCCAATGTATTCTCTTAGCATATCAAGGATCAATCCCCCTTTTGCATAAGAATGATTATCGAATACATCTTCTTTGTCATCATAATAAAACCTGATAAGGTCCACCTGCTTTTCTAAGGATTCATCAAGGTATTGCTGGAACTCATCAAGTGCATGCTTGTCGGCTTCATAAGATCCATACTTATACTCAAACCATAAGTATTCTGCATAATTAGCAAATCCTTCATTTAAAGTGATATTTGCCCAGGATTCAGAGGTAACCAGGTCCCCAAACCAATGATGTGCCAATTCATGCGCAATAATTCTTTCAAAATGATAATCAATAAGTTCCCGGCTGTCAACGTTCAAATCATCATAAAACACTGAGGCCGTCGTGTTCTCCATAGCGCCGGAGACATAATCTCTGACAACAACTTGAGCGTACTTTGGCCATATATATTCAACTCCATACTTATCTGAAAAGAAAGACATCATTTCAGGAGTAGCTCCAAATATATCTTTCGAATATTTTGCATAGTCCTTCTCCATATAATAGCTGACGGGGATATCTTTCCATTGATCTTCATAAACTCCAAATTCACCAACAGCGATCATGAATAGATAGGGGGCATGGGGCAGGTCCATTTTCCAGTAATCAGTACGTGTGCTGTCGCCATTGAATTTGGAATACACCAACTCTCCATTGGATAGTGTGGTGTATTTTTCATGAACCGTCAGAAAAACTTCCTGGGTAGTCCTCTCATTTGGAGAATCAATGGTCGGAAACCAGCAAGAATTTGCCTCAGTCTCCCCCTGGGTCCATACCTGGGTGGGTTTATACTTATCTGAACCATCATGATTAATAAAATACAATCCCTGGTCCGATTGAATAGCCTGGCTACCAGAGGTTTCCCTTTCTGTCGGCTTAGCGGTGTATTTTATCTCCAGGAAAATATCCTTATCCCGCTGATAAACTGTATCAAGATTAATCAACAATTGAAGTCCGTCATAAAAATAGTGCAGATCATGTTTACCGGTTCCTTTTATGAGTTGAATATGATGAATATCAAAATTTTTGGCATCCAGAATTACTTTATCCTGTGGATAGAAATAAGGTTTTAGTTTTAAAGTGGCCAGACCATTTAACCTCTGTTTCTCCCAGTCCAGGGAGATTTCCAGTTTCGTATGAAGCAAGTCCATTAAACGTGTCCTGCTCGCACGGTATACTGGGTATTCAAGCGGCTGCTCATCCACAATTTCAACTATCTCAGTTGTATCCCCAACTTCATAGGCATTATCTTGAATTGGGGCACTGTTCTGCTTAACCTTACATCCGAATATCAATAACACTAATGATGCTGCAATTACGAAATAGCGCATGTGTGCATTTTTAAAAACAGGTGAAATAGATATTTTATTCAAATTTTTAATCCAAAACCATGCAAAGGTAACTTCTAATATTGATTTAGTAGGAATACTATTGGTAATTTCAATGCAGAAAATTGGATCCAATTAGAAATTAGATTTTTTTAAAGGGCTTGCAATGTTATATTTGTGTAGATATTGATATATTATGGTATGAAGTATAAACGTATATTACTGAAATTAAGCGGTGAAGCGTTGATGGGGGATCAGAAATTTGGCATTGACCCGCAAAGGCTTGAGCAATATTCCGAGGAAATCAAAAAAGTTAAAGATCTCGGTATTGAAATAGCAATTGTCATTGGCGGAGGAAATATTTTCAGGGGGATAACTGCAGAGGAAAGTGGCATTGACAGGGTTCAGGGTGATTATATGGGTATGCTGGCTACCGTAATAAATGGAATGGCTTTACAAAGTGCACTTGAAAAGGCTGGAATGTTTACCAGGTTGATGTCCGGGTTTAAAATTGAACAGGTTTGTGAACAATTTATCCGCAGAAGGGCCATCAGACATCTTGAAAAAGGCAGGATCGTAATATTTGGTGCGGGAATAGGAAATCCTTACTTCACCACCGACACAACGGCGAGTTTAAGAGCTGTAGAAATAATGGCAGATGTGGTTTTAAAAGGTACCCGGGTAGATGGTTTATATACCGCTGATCCTGAAAAGGATCCATCCGCTACCCGTTTTTCCAATATATCATTCCAGGAAGTATTTGAAAATGGCTATAAGGTCATGGATATGACTGCTTTTGCACTTTGTCAGGAAAATAACCTGCCAATTATTATATTTGACATGAATAAACCAGGTAATCTTTTGAAAATTATTGAAGGTGAAAAAGTTGGAACGCTGGTTCACTGATTTTTTAATTTAAAGAACTATACAAATGGAAGAAATTGAACTTTACATTGAAGAAGCGAAAGAGCTCATGGAAAAAGCCATTCAACACGTAAATTATACCTTTGGAAAAATAAGAGCCGGTAAAGCTACTCCTGGAATGCTGGATGGGATTATGGTCGAATATTATGGGAATCCAACACCATTAAATCAGGTTTCATCCATTAATACACCCGATGCAAGATCGATTATTATTAAACCATGGGAAAAGAACATAATACCGGAAATTGAAAAATCAATTATAAATAGTGACATTGGATTGAACCCCCAAAGTGATGGTGAAATTATCAGGTTAAATGTTCCCGCTTTATCAGAAGAACGAAGACTCCAACTGGTCAAACAAGCTAAACATGAGGCAGAACAGGGAAGGATAAGTGTCAGAAACGTGAGAAAAGATACAAATGATCACCTCAGGAAACTCTTAAAAGAACATGTTTCTGAAGATGCTGTCAAAAATGCGGAAATTGATGTTCAGGGACTTACCGATAAGTACATCGAGAAAATTGAGGAGTTACTGAGCAATAAGGAAAAGGATATAATGACAGTCTAATATTTAAAGATCCCTTATTTTTTAAATATACAGTTTTCTATCCCTGATAAATTCAGCCACCTTATCAGGAACGAGGTATTTGATAGATTTTCCCAGTTTTACGTTCCTTCGAATAAAAGATGAAGATATATCAATTTTCGGGGCATCAACTATGAAAACGTTACGATGAGCCTTGAGATCGGTGTCCTTTGTATGTGGTCTTGGGTAGACTATTAATCCGTAATTCTCAAGGATGACCTCATAATTCTTCCATTTTTTAAAACTCTCCAGATTATCTTCTCCAATTATGATGCGAAAATCGTATCCCGGATATTTTTCCTCCAGATGAACAAGCGTGTTTATTGTATAGTTGGGTTTTGGGAGATGGAATTCAATATCCGATGCTTTAAAATTGTGCTGATCCTCAATTGCCCTTTCCACCATATCTATTCGATCGAACTCATGGATTAGTGATTTGCTTTGCCTTTTGTGCGGATTGAGAGGAGAAACTACAAACCAGATTTGATCAAGATCGGTGTACTCATATATTGTATTGGATACGATCAAGTGCCCAATATGAATTGGATTAAATGAACCAAAAAAAAGTCCTGTTCTCAATTAAATCTGTTTTATGAATTTTTTTACTATCCCTTCTGTTTCCTGTTTTGCGATTTCAAGGATATCATTGGTGACTACTACATCAAATTCTGATTGATACCCCATCTCTGATTCTACCTTTTCAATTCTTTTTTTTAAACTTTCAGTATCTTCAGTGCCTCTGGTTTTCAACCGCTGCTCCAATTCAGAAATATCCTTTACTTTAATAAATATTGATAACCCATCCTCCCTAAAATAATTTTTTAACTGTATTGCCCCTTTCACGTCCACGTCAAATATTATTACATTCCCATCAGCCCAGATTCTTTCAACTTCTGATTTTAAGGTACCATACAATGTTCCAGAATAAACCTCTTCCCATTCCACAAAATCTCCTTTTTGTATCCTATCCATCATTTCTTCCTTACTCAGGAAATAATAATCCTGTTTATCAGTTTCTCCCTCCCTTCTTTTCCTGGATGTCGCAGATATTGAGAATTGCAATTGAGGGATCCTGTTCAGTAAATATTTAACTATTGTAGTTTTTCCGGAACCTGATGGGGCGGCAACAATAATTGCTTTCCTAGCTGACATCATCAGAAGGTTTTAAGAAAGAGTCCTTCACCCTTTTCTTCAACTCAACAATCAGCTCTTCAGGCGCCTCTTTTACCTTCAGTTTTTTTCGAATAGCTGCCCGTATAGATTGTTCCAGTTTGTAATATTGGGCGCAGTGAAGGCAGTCCCGTATATGTGTATAAAAAAAAGTTTCTTCGTCCTCATTTGCTTCACCATCGATAACCAGGTTTATCACATGAATACATTTTTCATGGTCGGGACAAGGTTTTTCAACGTTTTTCAATTTTTCTCTACGTGCCATATTTAATATTCTATTTATATCCCATTGATCCAGCGTATTTCTTCAACTTATCCCTGAGCAGATTCCTTGCCCTGTGTAAGCGGGATCTGATCGTTCCTATTGGAACATCCAGGATCAATGCCATTTCTTCATAAGAAAATCCCTCGATGTCACATAATATTATCACGGTTCTAAAATCTACTTCCAAAGAATTTAAGGCAATAGAAACTTCATCACCTATCATCTCCTTAATTGCTTCCACCTGTAAATTGGAAGTGACCATATGATTCACTTCATCAGAATTATAGAAAGCCTCAACCTCCTGATAATCTATTTTTACAGGTTCCTTGTTCTTCTTTCGAAATTCATTAATAAAACTGTTCTTTAAAATTCTGAACAACCAGGCTTTGGCATTAGTTCCCTTTTCGAAGGAATCTATGAATCTAAATGATTTTAAATAGGTTTCCTGGACCAGGTCTTTAGCATCATCTTCATCAAATGTAATCCGGTATGCGAAATTATATATAGAATGGATATGAGGAAGGAATTCCAATTCGAAGATTTCAACCTTTTCGTTAAGAGAATATCGTTGCGGGGTTCTCTTTCTCATCATAATCAAAGTTACATAATTATTTATATGATGCCACAAACAGTTTAACCAGAAATAGCACTAAAACAACATTCTTGTGAAATAGATACAGCTTTTTGTATAATTTTGTAGAGAAATGCGATAATCTTACACAATTTGATGATATTTTTTAAAATAATCAGCTGGTTGCCATTCTGGTTACTCTATTTAATCTCGGACCTGATGGCATTTTTTGCTGAACACATTTTACGATACAGGGCAGCGGTTATCCTGAAAAACTTAAGGAAATCCTTCCCTGAAAAGTCTGAAGAGGAAATCAGAAAGATAAAATCCCGATATTATAAAAATTTAACTGATGTTGCACTTGAAACATTTAAACTACTCAGTATATCGAGGGAGAAATTCAACAAAAGGATAAAAATACTAAATGTTGAAAAGGTCAATGATCTAAGCGACAAGAATTTAACAGTTATTGCAGCGACATCACATCTTTGTAACTGGGAATGGATGCTGGCCATAGGCACCCTTCATCTCAAGGCTCCGGTCGATGCAGTATATCAGGAAATAAAAAATAATTTTTTCGAAAGGTTAATGTTACAGATTCGCAGCAGGTTTGGATCAATACCGGTGGAAAAGAAACAAGTCTTTCGTGAAAGCCTGAAAAAGAGAAATATCCCCCATGTTATTGCGTTGGTTGCAGACCAGTCACCACCCAGATCTGATGAACAGGTAATATGGGCCCCTTTTATGAACCAGGATACGGTTTTTTATTCAGGTATGGCAAGGTTAGCGAAATCTTTTCAATGGCCTATTGTATTTAGTGAAATGAGGCGACTGGATCGAGGTTATTATGAAATGGAATTTAAGGATATTTGCCTGAATCCGGAAGAATGTAGTGATCAACAGATCATAAACAAGTATGCAGAAATGGTTGAGAACTCTATCCGAGAAAATCCTGAGAGTTGGCTCTGGTCGCATAACCGATGGAAGAGGACCAGGTAATAAATCAACTTGTAAAACACTCTATAAAAGATCTACTTTAATTTTTCCCTAATATTCCACTGAACTTCTGCAATGATCTTTTTCAGCTTTTTCCTTTTATTCAAGGAAACCTGATATGCGCCAAGCTTCCCTTTTATCCCATAGAAATCCCGGTACCCGGGATATATCTGCGATAACCTAAAAGTTAACAATAGCCTATAATACAAGGACTTGATAAAGGTGAAAATCATGAATGATATTCTATTAAATCCTGTTAAGTACAGATAGTTCAGAATAAGCCGATTTCGTTTAGAAATGTGGTCAATAAAATCTCTTGAATAGTATTTTTGAATGGTAGCGGAATGTTTATGATAACAATGGGCATCCGGGTTGAAATATAGTTTCCAACCAGAAAGCCATGCCCTAATAGACAGATCCACATCTTCCAGATAAAAAGGGTGATATACATCCAGAATTCCTTCAAGCTCCAACATCTTTTCCCTATCCAAAATCGCATTCCCGCCACAAACATAAAAAGTTAATACCTGTTCTTCCCGCGTTTCAATCTCAGGCATTCTAAGATCCTTATAATTAAGGCCGGATGCAGAAATCCATGGCCATTTTATCCCTTCCAGAATTCCCTCGCTCATTTCATCCTTAATTATCCCCATAACACCAAATGTATCCGGATCCTCAAAATATTTCAGTGATGTTAAAATGTATTTATTATCCAGTTTTATATCATTATTAAGTAATAAGACAAGATCATGACGTGCTTTTTTAAGGCCGGAATTGATAGAAGATCCAAATCCGATATTTTCCCTATTCTCAACAACAATGACATCCGGATAATTGCTGTTAAGAAAATCAATAGAACTATCTGTGGAGGCATCATCAACGACAATGATCTCTGAACGAGGAACTTCAACTAGGGATTGGATAACAAATGGAAGATTTTCTTCCAGCAATTCTTTCCCATTGAAGCTGGGTATTATTACTGAGACACTCTTTGTCATCTACAATGTATCTTGAGGTTATTTCTTTGGCGACTTTTTGAAATTTACCAGGCCGCTATATCTTAAGCCCAGGAGACCACCGAAATTATCAATAATCTGTCCGAAATCATAGGAAACAGCAGCCTGGAGGCTAAGACCTTTTACTTTGACGAATCGGTAATCTATCTCAAAAAGGCTGTACCATTGTGTTTTTGATCCTTTATAATACCAATCGAATTCGGGATCCAGTGCAATCCCTTCCCATTTGTATCTTCCTTCATATTCCTGCCATGATCCATAATTTTGCGTATAGGTAAGCTTTGCCCAATAGGAAAGCCTTTTATTAATTTCACCCTCAAAACCAAAATGATGGGCCTTAACCCGGTTATTTACAACATACTCTCCACTGATATTTAAACCTGTGTATTTTAACATTTGCGGCTTGGTATGAAAGATTGACATTCCCATAATTCTACCTTGATAGATATTGCGGTAATTGTTGTTGTTATAATAATCTACCCGGCCTCCAAATCTATGTCCGTAGTTCACTTCATCCTCCAGAAAGTCATACCAGTCAATAACATCAAAGCCTGAAACATCGTATCCCAGATCAGTATAATATTGCTCGAGCGCGAGCCTGTCATCATCTCTGAAAGGAAAATATATCTTCCCATCAACTACTGGGTCGGGAGTACCCTCACCTACCTGGTTGGTTGTTGACACATATTCATACAAGGCTTTCCTAATAAAAGGAATCTTTGTCTCTACGATGGCTCCAATGTAATTATCCTTATTGTATTTAAACCATTTGTGAAATCCCCCACTGTCATTAATGGGTTTCTGCTGATATAACTGAAATTTTAATCCTTTGATCCTGAAGTTCAGCCCCCAGTCGAAGATCCCCATATGTTCTCCATAAGCATTTGCCGCCTCACCCTTCTGGCCGGCCACGTTGGATCCCCTGGCAAAGAAAACTGACCAGAAATCATATGGGATTTCAGTCCCGTCACTCCTGCTCCCTCCATAAATACCGAGATGCGCAATACCCAGATGCAGGTTAACGGGTAATTTATTTGAGCGTATATACGCATATTTTTCCTGGACATAGGAATCACTTATTAGACTATGGTCAAATCTGTCCTCCTCTAACCATCCATGGTTGAAGGCACCCATCACCTGCACATAACCCTTGGTAAATGGTACATCTACATACTCATAAAAACCAATTCCCAGTCTGGGATATGGCAGCGCGTTGTTGCTGATGATAAAAGAACCTACAGAAAGTCTATCACTGTACTGCCCAATGGTATATTCCTGACGCCCGGCAATTATCTTTAATTTACCATACCTCAAATTCAGATAACCCTGGTAAATAAAGTTTCTTTTAACATTCAGTGTAAAAGCTGCATCAAAGCCAATTTCAATCCCAAATTTCTTTCCAAAAGACATTGGCATACTGAATCCCGGAACCAGCATGAGATTAGCGGTGGTATCATTGAACATTCCATAGCGGTTACTAACTATCCAGTGAGGCGGGTAACCTTCCGTACCCAAGGCCGCATATCCCTGAACATGATATTCCAGGGAATCTATCCGGGAAAAGGATAAATGAGCCATTAGAATGAAAAAGAAAATCAGGTATCTTTTCAGGATCATCCAGGATTTTTGTTAAAAATACGAATTATAAACTATTGTAATTTTTTTGTAAGGTAGAAATATGGTTTTGGCAACGCAAAGTTAACTAATTTGTATAAATAGTTATTTTGATGATTAAAAGAAGGATCAGTAAGTATTTTCATATATTCACAAATATATAACTAATCGATCCGCCAGATATTATAAATGTTCAATGTGCTTTTAGACATGGGTAAGCTGAAAAACCCCAATTCCGGGCTGGGTCAGTTCAGCTATTATTTTGGAAAGCATATTTCGGAGATCAAAAATGAAAAATTGCATTATAACTTTCTTGTCCCGGAATCAAAAACCGGAATATTTGGCAAAGAATACACCTATGAAAAAACATCCTTGTATAGAAGAATTGCACCTTTTCTATGTAAAAAATATGATCTATGGCATGCATTACATCAGGATTCCTCCTTTTTGCCGGCTGACTCGAAATCTCCATACATCCTGACTATTCATGACCTTAATTTTTTAAAAGAAAAAACCCAGTTTAAGGCCAGGAGACGTTTGAAAAAATTACAACAAAAAGTTGACCGTGCTTCAGCTGTAACATTTATTTCAAATTATACTGCTAAAATCTGCAGGGAAAATCTTAATCTACAAGGGAAAAACACGCGTATTATTTATAATGGAGTTGATATTGATCCTGATAAAAAAGTGACGGCACCAGCATTCCTCCCCACGGGAAAATATTTACTCGCCCTGGGTATGGTGCTTAAAAAAAAGAATTTTCATGTTTTGATAGATCTAATGGATAAGATTGAAGATTATAATCTGGTTATAGCAGGTGATAAGTCATCCAAATATGCCAGGATGATTACAGAACTTGTTAAAGACCGTCATCTACAAAAAAGAGTGATTATGCCTGGTACTGTAACCGAGAATGACAAGATCTATTTATACAGAAATTGTTCAGGGTTTCTTTTCCCATCGCTGGTGGAAGGATTTGGTTTGCCCGTGATAGAAGCCATGAGATTTGGAAAGCCTGTTTTTATCTCAGACAAAACCAGTTTGCCCGAAATTGGTGGTGAACTTGCATTTTACTGGAATGATTTCACCCCGGATTACATGGCAGACATTTTCATATCAAAAATGAATGCTTATAAAAATAATATAGAGGATATGAAAAATAAACTTATTGAATATTCAAATCGGTATGACTGGAAGAAAAGTATTAAAAAATATCAAGAACTCTATTTGGAGATATTAAATAATCAATATTAAGATTTTCTAAATGCTTACCTGTAAATTAATAGCTCTGAAAAGCTTACCTGAACTAATTAATTAAAAAAATAAGCCTGAATAAAAATTCAACCATTATTTTTGTCAAACATTAAAAAAATCAATGAAGACACTCTGGCGACTTCTTTCTTATGCCCGACCGCTGAATTTTTACCTCCCTCAGTTTTTCCTCTATACATTTTTAGGTGTGGTTTTTGGGTTATTGAATCTTACATTATTAAAACCTCTTTTCGATATTATATTTAACCAGATTGATCCTGAACTGCTATCAGTCTATTCTACAAAACCGGTATTCTCCCTGAATTTTGAGTATTTCATACATGTGTTTTATTATTACTTTATACAGGTTACTTCGAAATTTGGGGACTATGGCTCACTCATATTCATTTGTTTTATTATAATATCCGCAAATCTTCTGGCTAATTCTTTTCGTTATTTTTCTCTCATAATTACCGGTATTATCCGGGCTAAAACCGTAAAAAACCTCAGACAGGATTTTTTCAGGAAGGCAAGTAACTTGCATATAGGATTTTTCTCCACTGAACGTAAAGGAGATATCATGTCCAGGATCAGTAATGACGTTCAGGAAATAGAAAATTCTATAACTCAGATTCTTGAAGTTGCCTTCAGGGATCCTTTGGCCATTATATTATCGTTCACTTACTTATTCTGGAGATCCCCCAGTTTAACCTTCTTCACGCTGTTAATGATCCCTATTGCAGCCACTATTATTACCATTATAGCCTCTAAACTAAGGAAAACTTCAAAGGCCACTCAGGAGTCACTGGGTCAGATCGTCAACATAACTGATGAGATGATATCCGGGCTCAGAATAATAAAAGCCTTTAATGCGGTTGATTTTATTAATGGTCAGTTTAAGAAGGAAACCTATAAATATGCAAAAACTTATGTTTCTTTGATAAGAAAAAGAGATCTGGCTTCGCCATTATCGGAGTTTGTGGGGGTAATATTCGTGGCAGCCATCCTCGTCTATGGCGGTTTTCTTGTTCTGAATCAGCAATCAAACCTTGATGCTTCCGGATTTATTACATATATCATTGTATTTGCCCAGGTACTTACACCGGCAAAGAGTATTTCAAAAGCAGTTGCAAACATCCAAAGGGGTATTGTATCCGGGGAGCGGTTATTTAAGATAATTGACACCGAACCGGAAATAAAAAACAATCCGAATGCAATTGCCAAGGATCATTTCGAAGAGAAAATTGAATTTAAAAATGTAACTTTTTCCTATGGTGAGCATCCTGTTCTTAAAGATATAAACCTGGTCATTCCCAAAGGAAAAACAATAGCACTTGTTGGTCCCTCCGGAGGAGGAAAATCATCATTAGTAGACTTGATCCCAAGATTTTATGATATACAATCCGGAAAATTAATGATGGACCATGTAGAAATAAAGGATATTGATCTGATTTCTCTAAGAAATCTGATGGGTATTGTAACACAGGAATCCATTCTTTTTAATGATACAATTTTTAACAATATAGCATTTGGCCTGAACAACGTAAGTGAGCAGGATGTGGAACAAGCTGCAAAGGTGGCCAATGCACATGAGTTTATTATTCAGACAAAGTATGGGTACCATACCAATATTGGCGAAAGAGGCAGCAAACTTTCTGGAGGACAGCGTCAGCGTATCAGCATTGCAAGGGCTATTTTAAATGATCCGGCTATTCTGATCCTTGATGAAGCTACATCAGCTCTGGATTCGGAATCTGAAAAACTGGTGCAGGATGCCCTGGATAACCTGATGAGGGGAAGAACCTCTATTGTCATCGCCCACAGGTTGAGCACCATTCAAAAAGCGGATCATATAGTTGTATTACGGGACGGTGAAATTGTGGAAGAAGGAAACCATGAGGTACTAATGAAAATGAATGGATTGTACAAGAAACTAAGTGAAATGCAATCGTTCTAAATATTGAATTCAATAATTTTACTGGTTAAGGATATTGGGGATCCTAAAATTAATTTTTGATTTTTTAATGTAAAATGAAGCTAAATAAATATTCATTCGGAATAGGTGATAGATTTGCCCGGCAAGGTATTGCACAGATAATGGCTTTTCAAAAATCACTTGAAGACAATTTACTGATCACCCCCGTCTGGAACAAGTCTTATCGGGAACATAAAACTGTCCATTCGTTCCCTCAGTCAGTTCGCAATGAAGCAGATGAGGCGGTAAAAGAATCCGGCTGGGAGCATGATTACAGGGTTGACGCGGATCACATCAACCTATCTAATGTAGATGATTTTATAGAATCTTCAGATTTCTTCACAATAGATGTTGCTGATTACATTAACAGCAGAGTTGAAGAAGAAGAAATTGAGCAATTCATAAAGGTAAATTCAAAATTTATAGGAGAAATCAAAATACCTTCCATTCCGGAGCCATTTTACATTGACAGGGATTTCCTATGGCATATTGGTGAAAAGTTTTTAGGTGCCATTATGGAAGCAGCTAAAATCTATCAATACATCAAAACAAAGAAAGGACCGGACTTTATCGCAGAAGTATCCATGGATGAGGTCGAAGAACCACAAACTCCAGTAGAATTATTTATGATCCTGTCAGGATTAGCCCAATATGGTGTTCAAATTCAAACCGTTGCACCGAAGTTCACTGGCAGGTTTAATAAAGGAGTGGATTATGTTGGTGATGTTAATACTTTTCAGAAAGAATTTGAAGAAGATTTACTAGTTATTGATTATGCAATCAGAGAATTTAGTTTTCCTGCCAATCTGAAGCTAAGCGTCCATTCCGGCAGTGACAAATTTTCTATATACGGATCTATTCACAATGCACTGAAAAAGTACGACAAGGGAGTTCATGTTAAGACAGCCGGGACTACCTGGCTTGAAGAACTTGCGGGACTCGCATTATCAGGGGGCAAGGGACTGTATTTGGCAAAAGATATTTACAGCAAGGCGCTTAACAGGTACGATGAGTTGACTGCGCCATACGCCACGGTGATAGATATCCGAAGAGAAAACTTACCAATGCCCGAAGAAGTCAACAGTTGGGATAATATTAAATTTTCACAAACTTTAAGACATGACCAGAAAAGCCCGGATTATAATCCTGAATTTAGACAATTACTTCATGTGGCTTATAAGATCGCTGCCGAGAGCGGAGATCAGTTCATCAATCTTGTAAATGATAATAAACACGTTATAGGGCCTCTCGTTACTGAAAACATTTTAAATAAACATATAGAACCAATATTTTCAGGGAAAAAAATAACCTAATGAAAGAATTTTTATCAGAGGATTTCCTGCTTGATACAGAAATGTCCAGATCCTTATATTTTGACCATGCAATCAAAATGCCCATCATCGATTATCACTGCCATTTGCCACCTGATGAAATTGCAGTGAATAAGAATTTTCAGAATCTGACAAAGATATGGTTAGATGGTGACCATTATAAATGGAGAGCCATGCGAACAAATGGTATTGAGGAGAAATATATTACCGGCAACGCCGGGGATTACGAGAAATTCGAAAAATGGGCTGAAACGGTTCCTTATACAATGAGAAATCCATTATATCATTGGACACACATGGAATTAAGGAATCCTTTCGGCATAAAAGAACTATTGGATACAGGGTCAGCCAAAAAGATATATGATCAATGCTCTGAACTATTGATAACTGAAGATTTCAGCACCAGGAATCTATTGAAGAAATTCAAAGTTGAAGTAGTGTGCACCACGGACGATCCAATCGATACACTGGAACATCATGCAAAGATCAGGGAAGATGGATTTAAAACCTTGGTATTGCCAACATTCAGACCTGATAAGGCCATGGCTGCCGAGGATGTGAATTTGTATAATGAATACCTCGATAAGCTTTCAGATATTTCCAACGTTGATATCAAAGACCTGCAATCATTAATTGAAGCATTGAAATCGAGGCATGATTTTTTTCACTATATGGGTAGCCGTCTTTCTGATCATGGACTTGAAGAAATGTATTCAAGCAGTTTCAAGAAATCCGAAATAAAGAAGATTTTCAACAGCATCAGGTCGGGTGTTTCTGTATCTAAAAAGAAATTGTTAAAATTCAAGTCTGCAATACTAGTTTATCTGGCCGAAATGGACCATGAAAAAGGTTGGACTCAACAATTTCATCTTGGGGCTTTAAGAAATAATAACTCAAGGATGGCATCCCTGTTAGGGCCGGATACAGGATTTGATTCCATAGGAGACAAAGAGATGGCCAGGCCTGTATCGAAATTCCTGAATACCCTCGACAAAACAAACTCACTGCCGAAAACGATACTCTATAATTTGAATCCCAGAGATAATTATTTATTTGCGACAATGGTTGGGAATTTTAATGATGGCTCAGTTCCCGGCAAGATACAATTTGGATCAGGCTGGTGGTTTTTGGATCAAAAGGAAGGTATGGAATGGCAGTTAAATGCCTTATCAAATCTTGGTCTGTTAAGCCGGTTTGTCGGTATGCTTACAGACTCCAGAAGTTTCCTGTCTTATCCAAGACATGATTATTTTCGAAGAATATTATGTAATTTGATTGGAAATGATGTGGAAAATGGTTTATTGCCGAATGATTCAGCCTGGCTAGGCAAATTGGTGGAGAATATTTCATATCATAATGCAAAAAACTTTTTCAACTTTAAATCAAAATAAATATGGCTCGCTTTAAAAGACTGGAAGTCTACAATAAAATTGTTGATACGGGTATAATTCCTGTTTTTTATAACAAGGATGCTAATACATGTAAAAAGATCATGAAAGCATGTTATGAAGGGGGTGCCAGGATATTTGAATTTACCAACAGGGGAGATTTTGCTCATGAAGTTTTTTCAGAGATCAGTCATTTCGTAGCAGAAAATTTACCAGACATGGTTATTGGTGTGGGATCTGTTGTTGATGGCGCTACAACATCATTATATATTCAATTGGGCGCTGATTTTATTGTATCTCCCGTATTGAAGGAAGATATGGCTATCATTTGCAACCGACGAAAAATACCATGGATGCCAGGATGTGGAACTTTGACTGAAATCTCAAAAGCTGAGGAATTGGGAGCAGAAATTGTTAAGATCTTTCCTGCCAGCCAGATTGGAGGCCCTTCATTCATAAAAAATATTAAAGGACCTTGCCCCTGGACCAATATTTTGCCAACCGGAGGCGTCAAACCTACTGAGGAGAACCTGTCAGAATGGTTTAATGCAGGGGCTTTTTGCGTGGGAATGGGCTCCCAGCTATTTGTGAAAACATCTGATGGTGAATTTGACTTTCCGGGTATAGTAAAGAATATGAAGACCTCGATAGAAGTCTACAAAAAGATCAGGTTTAAATAATCGAATTGCGGGTGAATTATGTTTCAGTTGAAATGATTATAACAATCTTGAAGTTAGGACGGGCAGGAAAATATACCACAATATTTATTCTTTTTATAGCTCTACTCAGTGGATGTGAAGAATTGAGAGATAAAAGGGTTTTAAAACTTGCTCATACACTACCGCCTGACCATCCTGTTCATGAAGCTATGGTATTTATGGCCAATCGGTGTTCCGAATTATCGAAGGGCAAAATGGAAATTGAGATTTATCCCAGCGAACAACTTGGTTCTGAACAACAGTGTGTTGAACTTTTACAGATTGGAAGTCTTGCCATTACCAAAGTTTCAGCTGCCGTAATGGAAAGTTTTACCGAGGATTATAAAGTACTTGGATTGCCATATATCTTCAGGGATAGCGCTCATGCTGTTAGTGTACTGGATGGAGAGATAGGGAGGGAATTATTATTAAGTACAGAAAATCGCTACATCCGTGGTCTATGTTTCTATGACGCTGGCAGCAGAAGTTTTTACACGATAGATAAACCCATATTGAATCCTTCTGACCTCGAAGGCATGAAGATCCGTGTAATGAAGAGTAAAACGGCCATGGATATGGTTAAGGCGCTGGGAGGTTCGCCAACACCAATATCTTATGGGGAATTATATACTGCCCTGCAAAGTGGGGTAGTAGATGGGGCTGAAAACAACCCCCCTAGTTTTTATACTTCCCACCATTATGAAGTGTGCAAACACTATGCGCTTGACGAGCATACTGCCGTACCGGATGTTCTTATTATCAGCCAGCACATATGGAATAAATTAAGTGACAAGGAAAAATCATGGATTCAGCAGGCTGCAACTGAATCAGTGGCCATAGAGAGAAAACTCTGGTCCGAATCGGTTAAAAAATCTCTTGCAGAGGTTCAGAAGGCAGGAGTTACCATTTATTATCCCGACAAATCTCTTTTTGCTGAAAAAGTGGATGATGTTTATGACTCTTATAAGGATCAGGAAAGATTGTATAGTTATATTAAAAGAATACAGGCGACAGAATAGATCCCTAAATATGAAATTGCGCAGATATATAGATTCAATCCTAGAAAAACTGCTGATATTATTAATGAGCATCCTGGTGATTGATGTATTGTGGCAGGTAACAAGCCGGGATATTCTTTCCTCCCCGAGCTCATTCAACGATGAGCTTGCAGGTTTTTTGTTGATCTGGGTGAGTCTCTTTGGAGCTGCATACGTTACCGGCAGAAAGGAACATCTGGCAATTGATTTGCTGCTTCAGAAGTCTAATACTAAAAATAAAACCAGGCTGGGATTGTTTATACACTTTGTAGTTTTCATGTTTTCGTTTTTTGTACTGGTAATTGGAGGGATCTGGCTTGTTTATACAAGGTTTATGTTGGAAGTAAAATCGGCAGCACTGCAACTGCCACTGGGATATGTATATATCGTTCTTCCGGTTAGTGGACTAATTATTCTGTTTTATTCAATAGATAATAGTTTGAATTTGTTAAGATCGGGTAATAAATAAAGTACACATGGAATATTTGGGGGTATTAATATTGGTTGCAAGTTTTATTTTTTTGCTATCTATTGGTGTTCCAATTGCTTACTCTATTGGTATTTCCGGTATACTGACCATGCTGGTGAGTATAGATTCATTACCAGCTTTCACCACTTTTGCCCAACGAATGGCAACCGGTCTTGATAGTTTTGCTCTATTGGCCATACCCTTTTTCATTCTGGCCGGCTATATAATGAATTCAGGTGGGATAGCTCACAGGTTGATTGATTTTGCAAAAGTGCTTGTTGGTGGATTAACGGGTGGTTTGGCTTATGTAAATGTAATCGCAAATATGCTTTTTGGCGCAATTTCCGGCTCATCAGCAGCAGCAGCATCTGCAATTGGGAGTATCATGGGACCGGAAATGGACAAAGAAAAGTACGATAAAAATTTTAGTGCAGCAGTAAATATAAGTTCAGCGACAACCGGACTATCTATTCCTCCAAGTAATGTTTTAATTGTTTATTCCCTGGCAAGTGGTGGTGCTTCAATTACTGCCTTATTCCTTGCAGGTTATATTCCGGGAATACTGACAGGGATTGCCATAATGATCACTTCCATGTCACTTCTAATATATCAGAAAAGAGGTATCAAAGGAGTTGTGGCCACCCTTGTAAAAATACTTATTCTTTCAATCCTTGTTTTTATCCTTATCAGTGCAATGTTCTATGCACATGGTAATTTTTCAACCAACATCTATCGATCTATCTGGATCCTCCTGCTGGGAATATTCATCTTATTCTCAGCATGGAAGATCAGTCATAATAAGGAAAAAACATTCAGGGGGTTAAAGAAGTTCTGGGCTGCTTTCCCTAGCCTCATGATGCTTGTAATTGTAATAGGTGGTATCGTGGCAGGTTTTTTTACAGCAACTGAAGCTTCCGCTATTGCAGTATTGTACGCTTTGATCCTTGCGCTTCTTTATCGTGAGATAACCTACAAAGACCTGCCGGAAATATTACTTCAATCGGTAAGGACCACGTCGATTGTAATGTTGCTGGTGGCAACCTGTATGGGACTCTCCTGGATCATGGCTTATGAAAACATCCCCCAAAATGTCAGTGCCTGGTTGTTGAGTATCAGTGATAATCCATTTGTCATATTATTGATAATAAATATGATCTTATTGTTCGTAGGTGTATTTATGGATATGACCCCTGCAGTGCTGATTTTCACTCCTATTTTCCTTCCAATAGTGCAGACACAATTGGGTTTATCACCCATTCATTTTGGAATTATTATGGTGCTTAACTTAAGTGTTGGCCTATGCACTCCACCGGTGGGCTCCGTGTTATTCATTGGTTGTAGCGTTGCTAAGGTTAAGATTCAGGATGTAATTAAACCTTTGCTTCCTATGTTTATAGCAATGATTGCCGTGTTGATGCTGGTCACGTATATCCCTGACCTTTCTCTCTGGCTGCCTGAATTATTCGGATATTAAAAAAAATCCCGTTATGAGCGGGATATTTTAATTTCGTTTTGCCAGGTTGTAACATCCATGGCCTTAATGGCTCTTAGGATATCCCTGCGGCTCACCTGCCCTACAAGACGTCCTTTTTCATCTATAACAGGGAATCTTTTGTAGTTTTTCTTTAGAAATTCGTTGGCTACATCGACCACATCAGCTTCAACACTTACTGTTTTTATATTCGTAGTCATGTATTTCGATACTTTGCTGGTTGATATCGGCTGGTTATGATAGACACTATCAATAATAACAGTGATACAATCCTTTTCGGAGATCATCCCAACCAATTCCTTGTTTTCATTTAATACAGGAGCACCGGAGATCTGATGTTCGATCATGGTATCAATCGCTATAATTATATCTGTTTCCGGGGTAAATGTTATCAGATCGGTTGTCATGTACTTTGTTACAGGCTCATAGTTTGAAGTTGTACCGACCTTTGATTCACTGTCTCCTTTTCTTACTAATTTTGGTTTAAAATTCATATTTATTAATATTTGGTATAGTTTTCTTATGTTAATATTTTATTATGCTATTGATAGGCATAGCCTGTAAAAGTATGCATTTTTCTGATTATTCCAAAATAATGGTATTGCCGGATTATGATCTTTAAGTTAAGGGGAGATGAATTCATAAACTTGTCCTTCGGTAAACTGAATTCATATAAATACCTATCTTTATGATCAGAAAGTGATTATATATTTGTATGATGAAAGTGGTTATTGCTCTTATTTCTTTGATTTTATTTTTTGAAGACAACCCTGATCCATTGCGATTTCAGGATGAGATCAATTCCTATAAGCAGGCTGATAAAATTGATCCTCCTCCTGATGGGTGTTATCTATTTATCGGAAGTTCCTCAATGAGAATGTGGAAAACATTGGAGGAAGATTTTAGAGATTATCCAGTGATTAACAGAGGCTTCGGAGGATCGCATTATTCAGATGCCATATACTATTTTGAAGACCTGGTACTTGTATATGATCCTGAGAAAATCGTTATTTATGAAGGAGATAATGATATAGCTGGCAATAAAAGTCCAAACACAATTATGAAGGACCTTAAAGAACTTCTTAGAATGATTCGTGTTAATCTAGACCAGCCGGATATTGCTATCATATCCGCTAAACCAAGTCCAAGTAGATGGGATTTAAAGAATAAATATGAAAAATTAAATGCAAGAATCAAGAAACTTGCCAGTAAAAATGAGGATTTAACATATATTGATGTTTATACAAATATGCTAAATGAAAATGGTTTGCCGGAACCGGAACTTTTCCTGGAAGATAGTCTTCACATGACTGAGAAAGGATACGAAATCTGGAAAGAACAAATACGACCATTTATTGAAAAATAGATTTTCAGAAACAAACTCAAGCACCCGATAATGAGATCTTTCATAATAATACCTTTAATTTTAGTTTCTTTAAGGACTTTCCCACAGGATTGGTTCACAGAGCATGCACAAGGTGAAAGTATTCCCGGATACGTTCTTGGAATTGCCGGGGATACCATACTGGGATCGGTTAAATATGACTACCCCGTTGTTATGCAAAAAAGGGTATATTTTAATCCCTCACAGGGATCTGCAGGAATGGAAGAATATACCCCGGACAATATCAGAGGCTATTCCATAAACGAAAAATTATGGATCAGCGCCACTGTAGTTATAGAAACCTATGATGGACAATATAAATTTAAGAGGTTTGGAATTCTTGAATCTGATCCCGGGCCAATATCCCTATTGCGGATTTTTGATGAGCAGGATAAACTGAAAAAGAAAATTAACAGTGAAGAAGCTGAAAAAATGACCAAGAACATCCTGTTAAATTATCCAGATAACTCACTTAGAAGCCTGTATATTAAGAAGACCGACGGAGAGGCTGAATTGCTTTCTGCCAAATCATTCAAAAAAACATTTATCTCCAAGATAAGGACATATGTTGGTGATTTTGATGAGTTAATGAAGAAAATTGAAGCTAAGGAATATCAAATTGGGGATATTAGAAAGATCGTCGACGAATATAACGCTTGGTTTGAATCGAAGTTTCAATAAAACTAATCCGATACGTAGATTAATGCCCCAGTACTTCTTACAGTCACATCCAGCGTTTCCGGTTCATGGTAATAATAAACACTGCCTGTACTCTGAATTACCCCTTTCAATTTATTAATAGGATACAACTCGACTCTATTGGAGCCATTGTGGTCGATTTTTATATCGATGGCAGAAAGATTTCTGGCAAGGAAACGGCTGTCGCCTGTTATTAAAAGATCAAGAAAATCTGTATTCCCATTAAAAGTAAAATTCGAAATATATACTGACTCAACAAACAGAGAATCCAGCTCAATATTCATGTCAAAATTTCCTGTTCCATCAGAGAAAATACTCAGTTTATGAAGATTTAAAGTTTCTTCAGAATATATATTGGCAAAATCGAAAATTCCTATTCCTGAAATATCGTTGGAATATACATAGATGCCGGGATTTTCAGGAGATCTGACCCAATTACAGGAATTATCATTTGTAATGGTGAGTATATCATCTTCAACATTAAGATGAATCTGTGGAATCAGGTTTCTACCCGCTTTTATAATTACTCGCTGCTCAGTTGAGTTCAACAGATAAATATCGACCTCATCATATGCCTCGATTATACTGAAAGAACCAAGTTGAATCTCCTGTTCGATAATTTCACCTGGTTTTTTAAAACAACCAAATGCATTCTCGCTGTCACAACCTGAAAATGTCAACGTGCAAAAAATAATCAATATGGGTAAAATCGCCCTTTTCATTCATTAAATTGTTATTCCTATCCCCCATTCGGAATGGTCCGCTTTAGCAAAATGAGTAATGAATCCATAATGCAGATATACATTTTTCCCCAAATAAAACTTTAGCGCTATACGCTGATATATTATTTTATCGGTCTTGTAGGGACGATAAATATAAAATCCAAGCTGTGTCAGGAGTGAGATCTTATTCATCTTTAATTCATGCCCGGCAATTAATCCAACTCTTTTATGATCGAGTGTATCTGGATCTATATCACCCTGCCTCATTTCTTCCTTTAAGGCAGTATTACTGAATCCGTCTAATCCAGCATTAATAATGCTTATTTTCGATACTTGCTTATTTACATAAAAAGTAAGTACATAGACGGAAAAATTCGGGCCACCAATAGGTGGTATTTTCTTTAATCCATAACTGAAATTAATATTATATTTTAATCTCCTATCCCACGTATAATTTTCATCGACGGGTAAATATTCAGGTACCATACTATTAAGGCGATATGTGCAACCAAGATTTGCTGATACGATATTGATCCCTTTATTAGGTTGAGTTAAAGCGGCAACTGAGAAATGGGACAGGGTTAGTGCACCGGTAATTTTCCAACGATCTGTGAGTTTATAATTCAATCCCAGGCGTAATTGCATATCATTGGTTACAGGTCCTCCAACCCCTATATTCTGATTATTGGTTTCACGATCATAGGGTTTTGTATGAAACCCGATACCCGTACCAATCTTTAGCAGGGCTTCAAATTTACGGGTTCTTTTTAATATGAAATCCATATAAAAAGTGCCGGCAAAAGACTCACCAAGCATATCATTACCATAATTGAAATACGAGAAAGCGAAGCCAACGTCAGGATATTTGAAGACTGATTCCCATACCTGATTTCCATAGGTATTTTTATTGAACAACACCTCAGCCCCTGTCGTGATTCCCTGAGAGATATGCCCCATATACCGGTCATGTTTAACCACAAATCCTGTAAACATATTAGCTCCAATGGTATATGTATACTTTGGAGTCTTTTTTACAGACTGTGCAAATGCCTTGTTAAATAGACTAAAAAAGCAGAATATTGCGAGCAAAGAATATTTCAAATTTCCAGGTTCATTTCAGGCTACTAATTTAAGATAAATTTTGTTTTATGTCATTGAAAGGTAAAATTGCTATTGTTACAGGTTGTTCAAAAGGAATAGGCCTTACGACTACATCAGCTTTGTTAAACAAGGGTGTGAAAGTGGCCGGCTGGAGCAGAACACCACCCATACTGACTCATGAAGGATTTACACATTTTCAAACAGATGTTTCAATTTATGATTCAGTGCAAAAATCTTTTCAGGAAACTGTTCTGAAATATGGTCAGGCAGATATACTTATAAACAATGCCGGGCTTGGATATAGGTCTGAGTTTGAAGAACTGGATCCATCCAAATGGCTTGAAATGTTTGATGTTAATGTACATGGAATGTATTATTGCTCAAAAATGGTAGTCCCGGGAATGAAAAAGAAAGGATCCGGCCACATCGTGAATATCGGCTCGATCGCCGGAACCACAGCGGTTAAAAATATGGTCGGTTATGCTGCATCGAAACATGCGGTCACCGGCATGTCCCATTCTTTATTTATGGAATTACGGGAATTTGGGATCAAGGTAACATGTATGTTTCCCGGTTCAGTGAAAACCAGTTTTTTCGATAATATTGATGAAATCGATGCACATGACAATATGATGTGTCCGGAAGATATATCAAGTACCATTATACATGTCCTGGAATCTCCTGGAAATTATCATCATGTGGATATTGAGGTTCGCCCATTAAAACCAAAAGGCTAATTTGATAAAAATAGCTGTAATTTCATTATTATTACACCTATGTCGGTTGAAGTAGTAAATCTGACTAAAGTATTTAACCAGCAAAAAGCGGTAAACAATATTTCCTTTTCAGTGAGGAAAGGTGAGATCCTGGGCTTTCTCGGGCCCAATGGTGCCGGAAAATCTACCACCATGAAGATGGCGACAACCTATTTACCACCAACTTCCGGCAGCGTTTTTATTAATGGCATTGAAGTAATAAAAGATCCCCTTTCTGTCCGAAGAATTATTGGTTATTTGCCGGAACACAATCCTTTATACCTTGATATGTACATAAAGGAATATCTTGAATTTGTAGCTTCATTGCATGGGATCAAAGGAAAGTTACTGAAATCAAAAATTCAGGATATTATAGCGAGGACTGGTCTTGAACTGGAACGTAGAAAAAAAATCGGTCAATTATCGAAAGGTTACAGACAACGTGTTGGCCTTGCACAAGCCATGATCCATGATCCGGAGGTTTTGATACTTGATGAACCAACATCAGGACTGGATCCTAACCAGATTATTGAAATTCGGGAATTGATCAAGGATTTCAGCCGACAGAAAACTGTGATATTCTCAACTCATATCATGCAGGAGGTCCAGGCAATGTGCGACAGGGTGGTAATAATTGACAGGGGGGTAATTGTTGCTGATGATAGAGTGGAGAACCTGAAGGGAAGGCCATCAGACCAACAACTGATCACCGCTGAGTTTGAGATTCCTCCTGACATTAATATTTTCAAAAACATTGAAGGGATCAGTAAGCTGGAAAGCAGTGGTAATAAAATTAAGATCTTTGTGGATCCTGACTTGGATATCAGAGGCGACATTTTCAAACTTGCCTCTGAGAATAATCTAACGCTTATCGGTTTGCAAAAAGAGGATACTTCATTAGAAAATATATTTCAACAACTCACTAAAGACAATATAAAGGAACCGGAATAATGTATCAGGTATTTAAAAAAGAATTTAATGGTTTTCTGAATTCCTTTGTGGCATATATTGCTATATCTGTTTTTCTTATCGGAATTGGATTACTCATGTGGGTTTTCCCGGATACCAGCGTCCTGAGCTACGGATTTGCTGACCTAGAAACACTGTTTACTTTTGGCCCTTATGTATTTATGTTCCTGGTGCCGGCGATCACAATGCGCATGTTTGCTGATGAAAGAAAAAGCGGAACGCTTGAACTCTTGCTGACCAAGCCTTTAACTGATCTGCAAATTATTCTCGGGAAGTATTTTGCAGGATTTGTTCTGGTAGTATTTTCATTGATCCCGACACTGTTATATTACTTTTCCGTATATAAGCTGGGAAATCCACCAGGGAATATTGATACAGCAGGGGTAATAGGTTCTTATATTGGTTTAATTCTCCTGGGAGGAGTATTCATATCCATAGGTGTATTTGCCTCTTCCCTGACCGACAACCAGATTGTATCATTTATATTTGCCCTGTTCTTCTGCTTCATATTTTACTATGGTTTTCAGGCCATATCCAGTATTAATATCTGGGGTAATTATTCAGGCATCCTGGAGGAAATGGGCATACTCTATCATTACAATTATATGAGCAAAGGCCTGATCGACTTAAGAAATGTAATTTACTTTTTGAGTGTTATCGGTATCATGATCATGCTAACAAAATTAAAACTCAGCAGTAGACAATGGTAAACTTTGGAAGTAAAAAGCTGGAGGATCTCCTGAAATTCGGGATTGGAATATTGCTGATTATTAACCTCAATATTTTCTTTTCTAAGTCTACTGTTCGGTTTGATCTCACCGAAGAGAAAAGATTTACCATATCGGATGCCACCATTGGACTACTAAAATCTCTGAATGACGTGGTTTATGTGGATGTCTACCTGGAAGGGAACTTCCCGCCAGGATTCCAGCGCCTGCAAAAAGCCATCCGGCAAACCCTGGATGATTTCCGGGTATACGCAGGCGATAATGTTCAGTACCGTTTTATTGATCCGGATGATTTCCAGGGCCAGGAAGGGAAACAAAATCTGATCCAATCATTGGGTGAAAAGGGCATACAGCCGACGAACCTATTTGCAAATGAAGATGGGAAACGAACCGAACGATTAATATTCCCGGGAGCAATCATATCATTCGCAGGAAGTGAAGAAGGAGTCATGCTGTTAAAAGGCAATAAATCTTCACCTCCACAGGAAAGGTTAAATCAATCCATCGAAGGAATAGAATATGAATTGGCTTCAACCATAAACAGAATGGTAAATATAGATAGGAAAAGGGTCGGACTTTTAAAAGGACATGGGGAATTGGATTCAATGGATATTTATGCCATCAGAAATGAATTATTAAAGAAATACGATGTTTTTGATGTGGATCTGAGAAAGAAAAAAGAACTGGGCGGATACGATGCAATAATTCTGGCCAAACCCAGGCTTTACTTCAATGAGCCGGACCTCTACAAACTGGATCAGTTTATAATGAATGGCGGGAAAGCCATAATGTTGTTGGATATGCTTGATGTGAATCTCGATAGTATTAATAGCGAGGGGACCATCGGATTTCCATTGAAGACAAACCTTGATAATTTATTGTTCAAATATGGGGTTCGGATAAATAAGGATTATTTACTGGACCTGTCTTCCGGGGGCTTTCCGGTTGTGGTAGGAAATATGGGAAATGATCCCCAGGTCCAGATGATGCCATGGCCATTTTATCCAATCGTCAATCAATATTCTGATCATCCCATCGTAAGAAACCTGGATGCAATATATCTGAAATTTACCAGTTCTATTGATACAGTAAGGTCTGATAATGTGAGAAAGATCCCGTTAATGTTCTCATCGATCTACACCAAAACCGTTACAGCTCCAGTCAGGATCAGCTTGAATGATCTAAGAAAAGAAATGTCACCTGAAATTTTTAACCAGGGATCAAAACCACTGGCCTACTTGCTGGAAGGTGAATTCACATCGGTTTTTAAAAATAGATTTATTCCCAAAGGTTTTGACAGATCCCTGTTCAAGGATCAGAGCCCTAAAACTTCAATCATTATCTGCGCTGATGGTGACTTGTTTAAAAATGAAATAAACCCAAAAACAAATGTGCCTTTTGAACTCGGTTATGATCCGTACATGCAAGCTGAATTTGCTAACAAAGATTTTATAATCAATAGTTTATCGTATCTGATAGATGAAAATAACCTAATATTAACCAGGAATAAAGAAATATTGATCCGCCCGCTGGATAAAATAAAGGCAGAGGAACAAAAGTTAAAATGGCAAATCATAAATCTGCTGATTCCCATTCTTGCGATTATAGTATATGGTTTTTTGAGACATTACCATCGTAAGCGGAAGTATTCAACAAAGTTTTAGCCAATGCAGAGAAGGAAGAATTTTATATTACTTGTAATATTTTTTATAGTGCTGGCATGGACAGTGGTTTACATCAATCTTGAACAAAAACAAGAAGGCCTTTCAATAAATGAGATGAAATTCTCAGTAACGGATACTGCAGCTATTGATCAGATAATTATTACTGGCAATGAATTCACCAATGTTCTCTCCAAAACATCAGGGTACTGGAAGGTAAATGAAACCTATTCCCTGGACCCATCAATGCAAAAAGTACTCATGTCGGTACTTAACCAGGTCAGGGTAAAACGAACTGTTCCAAAGACCGATCTTCTGCAGATATCTGAAGATATTTTAAATAATGGGTTCAAAATAGAAATAACAAGCTCATCTGAACCTGATCGCGTTTTCTATGCAGGAGGAAATGGAATATCTCTTTCATATTTCATGGGAGAAGACGAAATTCCATATATTGTTCATTTACCGGGTTATGAGAGCTATGTAACCGGGATATTCGAAGTGGCTGAAAACGACTGGAGGGATCGATTGATTTTTAAGACCTCATGGCTTGGTATTAAAAAACTGGACCTTTCATATCCGGCGAATGGACATAACAATATCAGCATAAGAGCAGAAAATAATTTATACACTGTTGCAGGGATTACTAAATTGGATACGGCCAGTTTAATGGGATTTCTGGATAAGATCAGTTATTTCTACACTGACCAGTATATCGATGAAGGCCAGGTAGAGGTTTACGATAGTTTAAAAGAAACGAAACCTTTTGCGGTACTTTTAGTTAATTCACTGGGAATGGATGAACCTGTAAATATAGAATTTTACAGTCAGCTTCCGGGTGATAATGTGATTATGGGTGTATTGCAGAACCGCCAGATGTGCTTATTTTCGTCAGAGAGAATAAAAGCTCTATTTTTAAAAAGAGAAGATCTGATGGTCAGGTAAACATCCTGTTAAATGATTTTATTATGAAACATGTATTTATATTCTTGATTTTATTTGTGGTCAGCATTTCGTGCTTTTCTGTTACACCGGACAAAGGGGGAGAAATAAGCATCACAATTAAAGGCATTGAAAATAAAGGTGGGATTATGATGGTCGCCCTCTTTATAGAGGAGGATAAGTTTCTAAAAATTCCATCATATTATCAGGAGGTATCAGTATTGGATGAATCTCAGATAGAAGTTGTTTTCAAAGATCTGCCTTATAAAAAATATGCTGTAAGCATTTACCATGATTTAAACGAAAATGGCGAACTGGATTCGAATATGATCATGATCCCAAAAGAGCCTATTGGTTTTTCAAACAATTATTTTCCTAAGTTCGGTCCGCCTAAATTCAAAAATGCAGCTTTTGATCTTAACCAGAATAAAATCGATATGACGGTTAATTTAAGATCCTATTGAGATTACCGGGTTTAGCTTACATCCTGTTTAACACATAAAAAAAATCATTATTTCTTTTCATTTTATTACCTTACAATTAATTAGGATTTACTAATCATGAGAAAAACTATATTTAAAGCTGATGAAAGGGGTTTTGCCAATCATGGATGGCTTAAAACACATCATATGTTCAGTTTTGCGAATTATTATGATGTGGAAAGAATGGGTTTCGGTGTTTTAAGGGTTCTGAATGATGATATTGTTGAACCCGGCATGGGATTTGGCACACACCCACATGATAATATGGAAATAATTTCTATTCCATTGAAAGGGATAATGGCCCATAAAGATAGTCAGGGTAATGAGTCCACAATCAAGGAAGGAGATATTCAGGTGATGTCAGCCGGAACAGGATTAACCCACTCTGAATATAATTTCTCAAAAGAAATGGATTTGAATTTCCTTCAGATCTGGATTTTCCCAAAAACCTATAACATACCCCCCAGTTATGAAGAAAGAACTTTTCATTACCCACAGGATACTTGGGTTCTGGTTGCCAGTCCCGACAGGTCGGAGAACAGCCTGCCTATCAACCAGGATTGCTATCTATACCTTGGGAAATTCTCAAAAAACAATACTGTACAATACACAAGAAAATCCGAATCGAATGGACTTTTCATCTTTATTATAGAGGGAAAGGCAACCATTGCGCATGAATCCCTTCATAAACGGGACGCTATAGGAATCAAAGATCCAGAAGCGATTAGTATCGAGCTGGGAGAAGATTCATATATTCTGTTAATGGACCTACCAATGAACAGATAGGAGCTTGAATGGTGCAATAATTACTTGGTTCTTTCAATTGTAAATTGAACCAAATCAATCAGAGATCTTTTATAGACCGAGTCTTTAAAATTATCCAGTATCTTCAGGGCATTCTGCTGGTACTTGGTCATTTGTTCAATGGCATACTGGATACCCCCTGAGTTTTTAACATATTGGATGATCTCATTAACGGCCTTCTTTTTATGGCTTTTATTCTTGATTTTATAGATAATTTCTTTTTTCTCAAGCCAGGTTGACTTCTGTAATGCGTGGATAAGAGGCAGGGTCATTTTCTTTTCTTTAATATCTATGCCCAAAGGTTTGCCAATTTCAAGGTCGCCATAGTCGAAAAGGTCATCCTTGATCTGAAAGGCCATGCCTACATTCTCCCCAAATGATTTCATAAGCCTGATGGATTCCTCATCTGCTCCTCCGGAAGCCGCGCCAACAGCACAGCAAGAGGCAATCAGAGAGGCGGTTTTCTGTCTTATGATCTCATAATACACATCCTCGGTAATATCCAGGTTTCTGGCTTTTTCCATTTGCAGCAATTCTCCCTCGCTCATCTCACGAACAGCATCAGAAACAATCTTTAACAAATCATAATCTTCATTATTAACTGACAGCAACAATCCCCTGGATAACAGATAGTCCCCTACCAGAACCGCAATCTTGTTCTTCCACAATGCATTAATTGAGAAGAATCCCCTACGAAACATGGAATCATCAACCACGTCATCATGTACAAGTGTGGCTGTATGAAGTAATTCAATTAATGAGGCTCCCCTGTAACTTGTTTCAGTAATCTGTCCTGCCACCCCTGATGATAAAAAAACGAACATGGGCCGCATCTGCTTCCCCTTGCGCTTGACTATGTAAGTCATTATCCTGTCAAGGAGCATAACCTTACTTTTCATTGAATTGTAGAACTTCTTCTCGAAGCTTTCCATTTCAGCCGCAATGGGCGATTGTATTTCTTTTATGGATAACGGCATTTGGAAAAATCCTATACAAGTATACAATCTAAAAGTTCATAAGCAAAGTTTAAAATTTTATAATTGTAGTGAAAATCCTGAAATTGAACGCAATATGGAAAATATTCAAAAGCTGGATCAAGTTATTCTCGAATCAAAGTATAAAAACAGACCATTTTCGCTGGATGTAACTTACAGGCCGGATGGTTTGCCTAAACCAATAATTCTCCATATCCATGGATTCAAGGGATTTAAGGATTGGGGATATTTTAATCAACTGGCTGATCATGCAGCCGTAAATGGATTTGTATTTGTTAAAATGAATTTCTCCCATAATGGTACAACCCCGGAACATCCGCTGGATTTTGTTGATCTTGAAGCTTTTGGATCCAATAATTTTTCTATTGAACAGAGCGATATGGGAACTGTTATTGATTATGTCTTTTCGGATGATTTTGTAGTCCATAAAAATGAATTGGACCTGGGGCGGTTCTATCTTACTGGACATAGCCGGGGCGGTGCTGCAGTTATTTTAAAGGGTTATCATGATAAAAGGGTAAAAGCAGTTGCTTCCTGGGCAGGGATAAACAACCTCTCCACACATTTCAGCACAAATGATATCAAGGAATGGAAAACAAAGGGAGTTATCTATATCGAAAACAGCCGGACAAAGCAACAGATGCCCCTTTATTATCAACTTGTGGAAGACTATGAGAAAAATAAAGACTATTTGAATTTGCCACAGGTGATAAAAAATTTTATGAAACCTTTGTGCATAATACATGGCTCTGAAGATCCTACGGTACCGGTGCGTGTTGCCTATCTCACTCAAAAATGGAATCCAAATATTGAACTACACATTATCGAAGGAGCCGATCACGTTTTTAATGGTGGACATCCCTGGACAAGTCAGGAATTGCCTGAAAACGTTACAGCCGTCATGAATTTAACCGTGGATTTTTTCAATTCATTAAAATGACAATACGTATTCCACATCATCGAATGCAAATCCCTTAACATAGGCCTGAGGATTAGCCTCTCAATAAACCGGACTCTTTGATTAATTCTATCCTGAAGAATTTCCTGGCGTTCAATTGATTCAAAAAATTTCATCCAGTTTTGGCTAATCTTTGATATGCTGGCCCCCACTCATATATCAAACTTGAATTCTTATAATTTTTTAACCATGTGCCTTTAATACATTTGAAATAACTGGAGAAATCAACAAAAATTTACTTAAGCATTAAACTATTTCTTGAAATTGTTGTCAAAGGGTAAAATTCAACAGGAAAATGTTTAACCAAATAATGAATACTATGAAAAAGGGAATTTTAATTATCGGATTTTGCCTGGCAGCAATTAGCCTGGCCAATGCACAGAAAACACCTGGGATCCGGCACACCCAGAAACACCAGACAATGAGAATCAGTCAGGGTGTACAGAGTGGGGAGCTAACGAGACAGGAAACCAAGAGATTGGTGAGAGAACAAAAACACATTCAATATGAAAAGCATTTGGCAAAAGCTGACGGTAAGGTTACGAGACGGGAACGTAAACATATACGTCATGAGCAGCGGATTGCTAACCGTGACATTTATCGACAAAAACACGACAAGCAGGAACGAAATTAGTGATTGGGTTTTATCATATTATGTAAGGTATTATCCTTCAAAATGAACTCATGGTCAGCATTCAGGCCATGAGTTTTTTTTTGGCTGGCAATGGATTTATCCGGACTGTCGGGATTGAGGGGAGCATTGGAATTATCCGGATGGTTTGTATTTGGAAAAGGAATGGATTTTTCTGGATTTCAGGATTAGATAAAAATCAGGAAAGACTAATCTTCAAATACCTTCTCGATTTTGTGGCTAATTTTCTTTTCAATCTGATTGGCCTGGGACCTTATATGCGTGCCGGCAAAACACTCGGCAATAACTATGATTGCTACGATCAATCCTAATATCACATATATTAATTTCTTACCCATAAATCTTTCATTCCATATAATATATAGATCAATAAACATACCAAAAGGTTTAAAGGCTCTGAAAAAAAAACTGTTAAAAAAGGTTAATAAAGAATGGTATCACTTATGCCCATAATTTTAACTAATTTTGCGCCTGTTTAAACACCACAATTAATTTCAAATTATGGCTTTATCAAAGAAGTATGATCCAAAACAGGTTGAAAACAGACTTTATAAGCAATGGATGGATAAAGGATTCTTTCATGCCCGCCCAAATAAAGATAAAAAACCATATAGCATTGTAATTCCACCACCGAATGTTACAGGTGTATTGCATATGGGCCATATGCTGAATAATACCATTCAGGATATTTTGATCAGAAAAGCCAGGATGGAAGGTATGGAGGCTTGTTGGGTTCCGGGTACAGATCATGCTTCTATTGCAACTGAAGCCAAGGTTGTTGGTATGCTTAGGGAAAAAGGAATTAAAAAATCCGATCTTGACCGTGACAGGTTTATGGAACATGCCTGGGAATGGAAAGAAAAATACGGAGGTATCATACTTGAACAGCTTAAGAAATTAGGGGCTTCATGTGATTGGGACAGGACCAGTTTTACTATGGACCCAGCGTATTATGAGGCTGTTATCCGGGTTTTTGTCGACTTTTATAAAAAAGGATATATATACAGGGGCTTGAGGATGATCAATTGGGATTGTGAAGCCAGGACGGCTTTATCGAATGAAGAAGTAATTTATAAGGAAGAGGGTGAGCAAACAAATTTATTCTACGTTCGCTACCAGGTTGAAGATGAAGACAATAGGTGGGTCATAGTCGCTACGGTCCGGCCAGAAACTATTTTGGGTGATACAGCCATTGCGGTCAATCCGCATGATGAAAGATACAAAGACCTGATAGGGAAAAAAGTCCTGGTGCCCATAATTGATAGGGAAATACCGGTTATAGCCGATGAATATGTTGATATGGAATTCGGGACAGGATGTCTTAAGATAACGCCAGCTCACGATCCGAATGATTATGAGATCGGATTAAGCCATAACCTACCAGTTATTGACACGATCAATGATGATGGCACCCTGAATGATAAATGTGAAGTTGAAAAATATATAGGCCTTGACAGGTTTAAAGTTCGAAAATTAATAGTAAAAGACCTCGAAGAACTTGACCAACTAGTAAAAGTGGAAGCTTTTAATACAAGAATCGGACGATCAGAAAGGACTAACAGTATAGTCGAGCCAAAACTTTCGCTCCAGTGGTTTATCAAAATGAAGGATGTTTCAAAAAAAGCACTTGAAGCGGTAGAAACAAATGAGGTATCCCTCCATCCTCAAAAATTCAAAAATACTTACAGGTATTGGATGGAAAATGTTCGTGACTGGTGCATATCACGGCAATTATGGTGGGGTCATAGAATTCCAGCTTATTATTATGGAAAGGGTCAGGATGATTATGTTGTCGCCGAGTCCATAGATGAAGCTTTGTCCATGGCCAGGGAGAAATCAAACAATGAATCCTTAAAAGCTAAAGACCTTAAACAGGATGAAGACGTTCTGGATACATGGGCATCATCCTGGCTTTGGCCGATGCAAGTGTTTAATGGACTGGGGAATGGATTTTTCGATAGGGAAAAAGGAAAGATCATAAAAGGATCCAATGCTGACCTGGATTACTTTTATCCCACAAATGTATTGGTTACTGCACCTGACATACTGTTTTTCTGGGTAGCCAGAATGATCATTGCCGGATACGAATACATGGATGAAAGACCTTTTAAGGATGTTTATCTAACAGGTATGGTCAGGGATATTAAGCGGAGAAAAATGTCCAAATCACTGGGTAACTCACCCGATCCTATAGAATTGATTGATGAATATGGTGCCGATGGTGTTAGAACAGGTATGCTTTTTAGCTCTCCGGCTGGGAATGACCTGCTATTTGATATAAAATTATGTGAACAGGGGAGAAATTTCGCCAACAAGATATGGAATGCGTATCGACTGATAGATGGCTGGAATGTCGATGACTCACTGGTCAACCAGGATCACGACATTGCGGTTAAGTGGTTTGAATCCAAAATGTATCAATCCCTTGAATCAGTGGAGGATAGTTTTTCAAAATATAGAATATCTGATGCTTTATTGACAATATATCGTTTAATCTGGGAAGATTTCTGCTCCTGGTATCTGGAATTGATTAAACCAGGATTTGAAGAACCGATCGATAAAAAAACATATGATGCAACACTTGTTTTCCTCGAGAACCTAATGAAAATACTGCACCCATTTATGCCTTTTATAACAGAGGAGATATACCGGAATATGGCATCAAGACAGCAGGATGATTTCATTATCAAAGCCAGCTATCCGGAAGCCGGGAATTATGACAAAACCATTATTGAGGAAGCTGATGAAACTTTTGGGATAATATCTAATATTAGAAATATACGGAACAGCAGGGGTATATCACAAAAGCTACCAATATCTTTATTTGTTAAGACCAGGAATAAGGATCGGTTTTCAACATTTGAACATTCTTTGAAAAAGCTAGCCAACCTCGATAAAATACAATTTGTGGATGAGAAAATACCGGGTACCATTCATTTTATAATAAAGACTGATGAATTTTATATTCCGGTTGAAGGAGAATTTGATCATAAAAAACAGATCGAGGAACTTGAAAAGGAATTGGCTTATACAAAAGGATTTCTGGCATCGATATTAAAAAAGCTTAACAATGAGAATTTTGTTAAAAATGCCCCTGAAAAGGTAGTCCGGAATGAGGAAAAAAAGAAATCTGATGCTGAAGGAAAAATACAAAAACTTGAAGAAAGTCTCAAAAACTTAAAATCCAGTTAATATATTATTCTGTAATTTTTATTATATTTGACTGAGGGCCAATATATTAAGGCTCAAATGGATACAAAATTATTCACATTAGATAAAAACTACTTATTAAAGGAAGTGCAGGTCAAACTCAGGGCAAAGCTTCTCAGGCAACTTGTCGCTGATATAAAGGTTTTGTATCTGGAAAAATTCAATCCGCTCGGATTGGTTGATGAAACCATCACGAAGTTGAAAAATACCGAATGCCATGATATCGATTACCTGAATTCATTCTATTATGAGCTTGCCGGCATTTATAGATTAAAATACGGGGAAAATCAGCTTGAATTTCTTTTCGATGGATCATCTCATTACATCAAGTATGAGAAAGAGTGGCAAAGGAGGTTTCGGAAATGGATGCATGAATTTTCACATCATAAACATTTTGTAAGAGCAATTCTTGAAGGTTCTTACCTGGATACTAAGGAAATCAGTAAAAAAAATATACAGATACGCTTAAAGTTATTTTTGGAGCAATATTTTCATTTAAGGGTTTATAAATATCGGGGGATCAGAAAATTGAGATCAGCCTGATGCCTACCCATGCTTTAAACCAATACTGTACCATCAAATACCTTTTCAGCCGGGCCGATCAAATAAATATTTTGAAACTCACCTTTTCTAAGCTGTTCAAAACGGACAGTTAGTTCACCCCCTAGTGTCAGTATTTTAACCTCGCCTTTCTTTTGGTCTTTCCCAAATGCCAGCGCCGAAGCTGTTACCCCTGTACCACAGGACAGCGTTTCATTTTCAACACCTCTTTCATATGTGCGGACAAAAATCTCCCCTTTGTTTTTCAACTGAACAAAATTCACATTCGTCCCCTCAGGTGCAAATTCATTACTTTCCCTGATTTTTTTACCCGTTTCCACAACACTATAATTATCAACATTTTCAACAAATCGAACATAATGAGGTGATCCGGTATTCAGGAAAAAATCTTTCTTTTCTGTAGGCATTATATTGGATACATCCGGCATTCTGAGGTGTACCAGGTCATTTTCAATAATGGCATGGAGTGGCCCCTCAATGGTTAGAAAAGTAGTTTCATGACCAATCATGTTTAAGTCATGGGCAAACATCACAGCACATCTGCTGCCATTGCCACATAAACTTTTTGAACCGTCAGGATTAATATATATCATTTCAAAATCATATTCGGAATGATCTTCTATCAATATTATTCCATCAGATCCTATTCCAAATTTTCTGTCGCATAGCCTGGCAATTAATTCAAGATCCAGATGATTGAAGATCCTTTTTCGATTATCAATCATAACGAAATCATTACCGGTGCCCTGATATTTTGAAAACTTAAGTTCCATTTCAAACTCAATATATAAAAAAAAAGCCGGCTCAAGGGCCGGCTAATCAATATATCGTTACAATATTTATATTTTTTCCTTGACCCTGGCTGCTTTTCCTTGCTTACCGCGAAGATAAAATAACCTGGCCCTTCTTACATGTCCTTTCCTGACTACCTCAATTCTATCGATACTGGGAGATAAGATAGGAAAAATCCTTTCTACACCTACACCATTTGATATTTTTCGAACAGTAAATGTTTCACCATTCGTATTGGCATGTCTGCGTTGAATTACGGTACCCTGGAACTGCTGTATACGTTCCTTGCTCCCTTCCTTTATCTTTACGTGAATGTTTACCGTGTCACCAGCTTTAAAATCAGGGTGCTTTGATTCCTTCTCGAGAAATTCCTTTTCTACTTCTTTTATTAGATCACTCATGACCGTTTTCTTATTATAATTTGAAAATGGAGTGCAAATATAATGATTTT
>CBDUBA010000035.1:0-36172 GCA_965365275.1 uncultured Cyclobacteriaceae bacterium
GGCTGGTTGTTGCCTTCCAGAGATTTATTACCCCGGATGATCACACGGGTGGATCCCGCAGGTCCTGAAGCAATATTACTCACGTTTACCCCTGCAATACGACCAGTCAACTGGCTTGCAAGGTTCTTTTCACGGGCTTCCGTGAATTCGTCTCCAGATACCTCAGTCACAGAATAATTAAGCGCTTTGGTTGATCTGGCAATACCCAGAGAAGTCACCACAACTTCTTCTAACTGGGTCGCATCTTCCAGCATTGTGACGTCAATCACTGTCTGGTTTCCTACCACGATATCCTGGTTAATATAACCGATATAGGAATATCGTAGTGTAACATCGCCTGATGGTACTGTAATCTTGTAATTACCATCCGCATCAGTAACCGTACCTGTCGTTGTTCCGACGATCAGAATAGAGACACCCGGTAGGGCCATCCCTTCTTCTGCTTCACTGGTTACTTTCCCACTTACCGTCACTTCCTGCGCCCATGACATGGACACTGTAACGGCAATAATCGTAAAAAACAGTAGAAGTTTTCTCATGGTTTATAATTTAAAGTTAAAGAATAATAAACCTACTAGTAAATAAATAATAATAACACCTACTAGTAAACAAGCTAAATCCAAAAAACTGGATTTTCCAAAAATTCATTTTTAATTTAAAAATAGTCCTTTTATTTTAAAAGATATTTTAATAAAAAACGGCTAGTGCATACCATAAACATCTCATTTACTGAGTGTTAAATGTAATCCCGTACATTATGCATACACCTAGCGGGTACTAGTTAGGTAATCTTATTCAAAATTTCAAACTTTTACTAACAAAAATGATATTTTCTGGAAGTAATATAAACGACAAAATAGTCACTAAAATTGGCCGTTTTAACAGTTTTTGAATAGATCAGGTTATTCGGTATGAATTTTAAAACAAGACAGGTATATTATTAGGAATCCTATTTTGTATTACGATTAAAACTATATTTTCAATAAAAACCGGTGCTTTCCATTTATGAAAAACGATTAGATCCTGAAAATTTTATATTTTCTGAATCCTGAAATGCCAGCATAAATGATGAATTTACCTGATGTTTTTTTAGATTTATTACTCCTTGTATTTTTTAATAATCATATCATGAAAAATCCATTTTTACTATGCATGCTGTTGGCCTTCATCGGATGCAGGCCAGACAACGATCAGAAAACTGCTGAAACTGTCAATATCGATCTTAAAAAGGAAATTATCAATGATGATTTCCGCGGAATAGGTTTTCACGTCTTTTACCATTTGCATGAAGCCCCAAGGTGGCATTATGAAGAGGTCTTTGCCAAACGCTGGAAAGAATTGAATCCTGCTTTTGCCAGGATTACGGATAACCAGGATTGGGATGATGCCAAAAAGGATAAAATGGCTGAATACCTGGAAGTAATGAAAGATACCGATACGGAATTATATTTTACCACCTGGGGAACCAGGGAGATCAACAAATACGATAAGGAAATTGATTATGTGTCCAGGGAAGTAGACAATTTACTTTATTTTAAAGAGAAGAAAGGATTTTCAAATCTGAAATATTATTGCATGGCCAACGAATTGTCTGTGGAACACTGGGCATCTATGGTGGATGACCTTGACAGGTTCAAGCGTGTTCACCAATTGTTTTATGATGAAATGAATAGCAGAGAACTAGACATCAAACTCCTGGCCACTGACGCATCACCCTTCAGATACTGGCCAACCATTGAATGGGCTGCCGAAAATATGGACGATATTACTGGCGTATACGGTGGCCACCACTATATTAACGGATATGATCTGTTTGATACAAGCTTTTACGATTTCTTTTATGAGAAAATGAAATGGGGATCAGAACTGGCCAGAAGAAAGAACAAAAGATTTATTATTGGTGAGTTTGGTCCGAAGCAAAACTCAAATATTATTGATTCAGTAAGGCATGATGCCTGTATATATAACAATACCCCTCTGGAAAACTATGCACCACTTCAGATAGCTGAAGCATTGATCGCTATGATTAATGGAGGAATCTATGCATCCAGTTACTGGACCTTCAGTGATTTCCCCTCGGATTACCGTCCTACTTATATTAATAAGTGGGGTGTATTCAAATGGGAAGTCGATAATTTTACCACCAGGCCCAGTTATTATTCCCTTGGTTTATTTACTAAATTCCTGAGAGGTCCGGCTGAAGTATTGGAAACTAATTCTTCAGATCCGCTTGTGAGGATTTGTGCTGTCAGGAATATTGCTCAAAACGCAGTTTCCATCGCTTTGATAAACCGTAATCCGGAAGAAAAGCAAGTGCAGTTTTCTGTTCCCGAGGACCTTGGAAATATTTCATTCCGAAAATATGTGTACGATCCTGAAGATCCACCTTTCAATTATTTTGGAGACCTGCAGGAACATAGTGCGACTATTGGAATAAACGGTCAGGAATTTACGGATTACATAAAACCAAATTCAATCGTTATCTATACAACCTTATATGATAATGATCCTCCGGCCAGGATTTCAGGATTGAAGGTTGAAGCTGCCCGGATTGAGGATCGGGACAGGAATGTTCTTACCTGGGAAGAAAACAGGGAAAATGACCTCTGCTATTATCGTATTTACAGGTCAACCAAAGAAGATTTTGAAATTTCAGCAGAAAAACAGATCGCCACAACGGTAAGCACCAAATATATTGACAGGAAGGTGCATGGCCTTCCTCAGTATTATTATAAGGTTACGGCTGTGGACCAGAGTGGAAATGCCAGTGAATGATGGAAAAACAAGTTCTTAACCTCGCAGAGATAAGATAGCGTGATCAAATATTTTATTGTTGCCTTGTTAATTAATATAGCGGACAGCAGGCAGGTATGTAGATTAAATGCAAATCCCGTAAACCAGTATATCTATTAGTAAACGGTTACATCTTGTTTTAATTTTCCAGCTGAAAATAGATATTATATTCCATTTCAATCTCGTGGAGTTTGCCATCCATGTAAGCTGGTATCCATTTAGGTCCTTCCATGAGCAACCTTATGGCCTCTTTATCACAATCCGGAGAAAGAGATTGTATTACCCTGATCCTGTCAGGAATGCTATCCTTATTGATAATGAATCTTAGTTTTACCGATCCTTCGATTTTTTTCTCTGATTCTTCAGGTGGATACCTCAGGTTTTCACTAACATATTGAGCATACATATCGTAACCATCGACCGGAACCGATTTCAAGCTGCCATCAATTGAGATCTCAGCATTTGATATTGGTTCCCCTGCGGCGTCGTAGACTTCAGCAGCCTGCCTTTCAGCTTTTCTGGCCTGTTTATTTTCCTTTTTTTTACTTTCTGTGGCATCTCGGTAATCACTCAATTCTGGGGTCGGCTCATTCCGGATCTTTGCCCTTTCGGCTTCTTCCCCGAAGCTTACACTCTCAAGATCATTATCCTGGATATCCTTAAGGTTTTCATCATCTGTTCTGGCAACTGCCAAACGTTGATCCTGCATTTCCATGTCCTGTTCTTTTTCAACCAGGCTTAATTCCTTTTCCTTTTGCTGAAAATTTGAATCCCCGACTTCCTCCAGACTTGCTTCCTCCTGGGAATCCCCTGAAACAGCCACAGCAAGTACTTCCTCGGATTCTTCCGGAATATCTCCATCGATAGATTCTTGTTTTTGTATTGGAGATTCGTCTGCACCTTTATCTTCCATTTGCCCAATAGGGATCTTTTCACCGGTGCCTGTATCGGTTTCTGACAATTGGTCCTGGAGGTCCTCTGATACAGCTGATTTGATTGCAGTATCACTTTCAACCACTTGTTTTTCAACAGGAGAAGGCTCTGTCCCATCCTGGACCTCCTGCTTTTGTGATAGAGTTTCATTTTTTGAGACTTCCCCCATCCTGGAAGTGGTATACACTATAACATAGGAGAATACGGCAAGTAACAGGACTGCAGCTGCAATCCTGTAGAAATAGAATGCTGTACCTCTTAATGTGGACTGTGTCCTTTCCCCGACCTGTTGGGAAATATCTTTGAGATCCTGTTCCAGCTGCTCATCACTCAACGCTTCCAGTCCATCCAATGCATCCTGGTAAAGTGGATTTTTTAGTAACAGCTTTTCAATACGATGTGCTTCATCAGGTGGCAGTTTACCCTGCAGATATTTTCTAAGTATATCCCTATCCGGCAGATCATTATTTTTTCCTTGACTGACCATATTATTTATCCATACAGTTTTTCAGATTCCTTTTGCCATTCTGCATATAGCTTTTCACTTTTTTTATTTCGTATTTGGTGATCTTACTGATCTCTTTATAACACTTCTCTTTATAATAGAACAATTCAATACACCTTTTCTGTTCACTTGAAAGCTCCTCGAGACATTTTTTTAGTTTTATGTCATTCAGATGTTCTTCAATAGGATGCAAATCATCGGCAGATTCCATAATTAAATGCTCATTATTTTCAAATGCCTCTGAAAAACCTGTTGTTCTTTTCCTTTTCCTGATTTCCATTAAACAGAAATTCCTGGTCACCACATATAGCCAGCTTTTCAGATTTATAACTTCATGCGTCCTGAGCTCATCAATGATCTTCTCCAGGATTTGCATAACGGCATCTTTGCTTTCCTCCCTGTTCTGAAGATATTTCAAACAGATACCATATACAAGGTGTGCATAACGATCGTAAAGTTTGCCTACCCATTTTATATCACCACTTTTCTTATACCTGGATATTAGTTCCTGATCGGACAGGTCATCTATATTTTGAGTAGAGAATCGAAACATGTATTGAATAACAATCCCATCACGAAGTAAAGAAGAAAATTCAAATATTTAAAGATGCCGAAATAATCTTTTATAAAACGTTGATAAACAGGCCATTGTGAGAAATATTGAATTTTTTTAATAATTATTTATGGAATTTTTCATGGACCTGCATCCTGTTATAGAAAATTATTCAGGCATTAGGCCATTTAAACTAAAATGATAATCTCATGAAAAATTTAATGATCGTTTTATTGATGATATTGATGAGTTCCTGGAACAATGTAATACTTGAAAAGAAAACCATTACAGGAACGGTTTATTCCGGAACAGATGGCAAACCACTACCAGATGTTTCGGTAGATGTTAAAGAGACCTCGATCCAAACAAAAACGGATGGTAGCGGACAATATAAAATACAGGTCCCGGAAAATCGTAATGTACTTGTTTTCAGTTTGAATAGATATCTTCCTAAAGAGATCAGGATCAATGGAAGGCAATTGATCGATGTCTATTTATCCCCGGTACCAGAAAAAAAGGAACAGGATATTGCAAACCGCAAATATGATAGGGGAAAACTTATCAAAGGTACTATGCCAGCTGTAATGGAAGCTGAAATGAGCTATGATATGTCATATTCGGGTAACTACAGTCAAAACGAAGTGCAATTACCAGTACATAATACCGAGGAATACAGTTCGATCAATGAGAACATTTTCCATAGTCCTGCAAGAAACCCCCTTTCTACATTTTCTATAGATGTTGATGCGGCGTCGTACAGTAATATCCGCAGGTTTATTAATGCAAGTCAAATGCCGCCCAAAGATGCTGTAAGGATAGAGGAGATGATCAATTATTTTGATTATGACTATCCCCAACCTGAAGGACAGGATCCTTTCTCAGTAAATACGGAAGTAGCTGTTTGTCCATGGGATACTGATCATTATCTGGTCCATATTGGGCTGCAGGGAAAAAATATTGCAACTGAAAACCTGCCTCCCAGCAACCTCGTCTTACTTCTGGATGTATCCGGTTCAATGAACCAGGCTAATAAATTACCGTTGCTTAAATCCGCTTTTAAACTCCTGGTCGACAAGCTCAGACCGGAGGATAAGGTATCGATAGTGGTCTATGCAGGTGCAGCCGGACTTGTGCTGCCTCCTACACCAGGGAATCAGAAGGAGACTATAATCGCTGCGCTTGACCGATTGCAGGCCGGAGGTTCCACGGCTGGCGGACAAGGTATAAAACTGGCTTATAAAACCGCCAGGCAGAACTACCTTCCGGAAGGTAACAACCGGGTAATACTGGCTACTGACGGAGATTTTAATGTAGGTGAATCAAGTAATGCAGGCATGGAAAGACTTATTGAGGAAGAGCGAAAGTCAGGTGTATTTCTTACTGTTTTGGGATTTGGAATGGGCAACTATAAAGATTCCAAAATGGAAATACTGGCTGATAAGGGAAACGGTAATTATGCCTATATAGATAATATCCTGGAGGCTAAAAAAGTTCTTGTAAACGAGTTTGGCGGAACCCTTTTTACCATCGCTAAAGACGTAAAGATCCAGGTTGAATTCAATCCGGATGTAGTACAGGCTTATCGTTTAATTGGGTATGAGAACCGGAAACTCCGGGATGAGGATTTCAATAATGATAAAAAGGATGCAGGAGAACTGGGTAGCGGTCATACGGTTACAGCATTATATGAGATCATTCCGGTAGGTGTTGAAGATCAGTATACTGGTTCGATAGATCCCCTTAAATATCAGGATAACGGAATCGACAAGAAAAGAAATTATGGCAATGAATTGATGACAGTCAAATTAAGGTATAAGCAACCGGATGGGAATACCAGTAAATTGATTTCGAATGTTGTAAAGAACAAGGTATCTGAATTTGAAAACACAAGTGATAATTTCAGGTTCTCAGCATCCATAGCCGGATTTGGAATGATACTTAGAAATTCTGAATTCAAAGGGAACTCAGATTATTCTAAAGTGAAAAAGTGGGCTGAAAGTGCAAGGGGTAAGGATAAAAACGGTTACCGTGCTGAGTATATACGATTGATTGAGTCAACCAGGTTAATCTCGAACAGTTAAAGAGCTTTTGGCTATGCGGGGTTAAATCCATTCTAGAGGAAATAAAAAATAATTGTTCCAAACCAGGTGCCCTCTTATAAGGCGTGCCTGGTTTTTTGCTTGGATCCAATCTTCTAAATTGGTATTCAATTGACCCAAAATCCGGTCTTAAGAGATATCCTTAACGATAGTAAATGAAAAAATGCTAATTTAGAGGCGCATATAAACTTTTTAATATGAAAATTAAATTCCTGATTTTAGTCCTTTTATACCTGGTCTCCTGTACACCAGACACAAAAGTCCCCGGTAAAAATGAAACTCAAAACCAAAAGCCAAATTTTGTGATCCTGTTCGCGGATGACCTGGGGTATGGGGATCTGGGATGTTACGGTAATCCGGTTATCAAAACTCCGAACCTTGACCGGATGGCAGATGAGGGCATTCGTCTCACTTCATTTTACGTGGCTGAATCAATCTGCTCACCATCGAGGGTGGCTCTAATGACTGGCAGGTATCCTTTCAGGTCCGGACTTGAGTTCGTACTAGGACCTGATTCTGATGCCGGCATACAGGATAGTGAATTTACAATTGCTGAAGGTCTGAAAACCAAGGGTTATGCCACTGCGATTTATGGTAAATGGCACTTAGGGCACAAGAATAAAACACTTCCTACCTATCATGGATTTGACGAATATTTTGGAATACCTTACAGCAATGATATGATGCCTCCCTGGGTTCAGACAGAAACCCCACTATCGTTGTGGGAAAATACAGAACCGGTGGAACATCCGGTTGACCAGGATTATCTTACCCAGAGGTATACAAATAGAGCTGTGGAATTTATCAAAAGGAACAAGGATAATCCTTTCTTTTTGTATTTACCGTACAATATGCCGCATATGCCGGTTAATACGTCTGAAGAGTTCAGGGGAAGATCCCGTGGCGGCTTATACGGGGATGTAATAGAGACTATTGACTGGAGTGTTGGACAAGTCCTTAAAACGCTGAAGGAAGAGGGACTTGACGAAAATACTTTTGTCATATTTTCCAGTGATAACGGGCCCTGGGCTGATGCACCGCCACGTATGGTAGCCGCCGGGAATGAAAGATACCATGCCGGGAATGCAGGATTGCTCAGAGGTAGCAAAGCCACCAAATTTGATGGCGGTTTCAGAGTGCCGGGAATTTTCCGTTATCCGGGAAGGATCCCGGCCGGGCAAGTCTCAGCGGACATTGCGACGACCATGGACATATATATGACCCTCCTGAACATGGTGGAAGTCGACCTTCCGGGAGATCTAAAATTTGATGGAAATAATATGATGTCATTCCTTGAGGGCAAGTCCGAATCCCCAACCAGTGAATTTTATTTTATTGTAGCTCAAAGAATACAGGGATTAAGAAAGGGTCCCTGGAAGCTTGTAATCAAAAATGAAGGTTCTGTCCGTATAGAGCACAGTGACTTTGAGGATATCAAATTATATAACCTGGACCTTGATCCTGGAGAACGTTATGATTTCAGTGAAAAGGAGCCTGAGATCGTTGAAGAACTGAAACAACAAATTGCGGAATTCGATCTGCAGATGCTGAATGAATCATTGAAACGACAATCTAATCTTTAGGTTCAATTAAATATTTCCTTTTTAACCTGGATCGGTGAACAAGTTTTTCTATTCCGTAAACCACCGGATTCCCAATAAATTTTGCTCCTGTTTTCAAGTTTCGTTTGAAATTGGGTTCTTCCTTCTCCGACGGGAAGGCTGCATCAATGGCTTTTTCAAATATGTAACCTACAGGATTACCTACTTTTAATAAAACATCAACGGATTTTTCTGTGGTCATACTTTTCAGTACACCGGTAATGTTGCTCAGCATATTCGCCGTAATGCTTTTGGCTGTTTGAATGATAAACTTGGCGGATGGATATAATTCCCGGTAGTCTGACACATAGGTTTTCGAACAATAATTTTCAGTGATCAGAGCCACACGGGTAACCAGAGCCGCATTAATTAGTCCATCGGCCAGCGAAGTCATGATCTTATCGATGAAAGGAATATTCTTGATGCTTTGTGATGCGAATTTCGAAAATACTTCATCAGTTGCATATTCAGCTGCCTCGGATCCTCCGATCAGCATTGAGTAATAAACCTGCTTTCCAATCTTCCAAAGATCTCGGTTTGAAACACGACCATTATATAATATGAATAGATCTTTTACCATAGCCACACTGGAGGATAGGATGAGCAAAGCATCTATGAATCCGTTTTGCACAATACCAGTCCGGTAAAAAACCTGGCTAACATATTTTCTTCTGATAATTTCGGATTCCTTATTCAGTATGACAATGATCCTGTGGTAATCCTCTTCCGTATTCTGAAGCTGGTTGACCTCTATCTTCTTGTTTATAAGGTAATCATTTCTTTTAAATCCTTCAATCCTTTTTGAAATAACATGAAGTTCCCTGCTCTTATGTGTTGTTGGAGAAGGATTTATAGGTATAGACAGGATCTTAAAAACCGGGATAACAATGAAATATATGGAGGCAAGGCCCACCAGGCTTAATACAACAATGGCGAGAATGGGATCCACGCTTTTTAAATAGGCGTAAAAAGCAAGGAATTCCTTGATCACGAAAAAAAGGAGAAAAAATGAAATGAAATAAAATATCCGTTTTATAAACTTAAACATATGAATGGTAAAATGATGCTTAATTAAAGGGACGAAATATATGAGATTTTGGTTCGAAAACCATAGAAATATATTGATCGTTTAATATATTACAGGTTATTACTGAATTTAATGTGGTGAAATAAAAAGAAAGGATAGTCATGAGGCAGATAGAAAAAAGGCATAAGTTATTTAGACTCCATGAACACATTAGTGGCAGGTTTGAATCTGTGCAGAGGATCATCATATTATTGATCATCATTAGCTGTATTGCGTTGATTGCAGCCTATGTAGGATTTACCCAGTTTTAGAACTTCCCCTTGAGATCTTACAAGAGTTCATTGGCGATATTGGCGAGCTCAGACCTTTCTCCTTTTTCCAAGGTAATATGTGCATACAAAGGATGATTCTGTATTCTATCAATCAGAAAACTTAATCCATTACTCTGGGAGTCGAGATATGGCGTGTCGATCTGGTATATGTCGCCCGTGAAAATGATCTTGGTATTTTCCCCCGCCCGGGTAATGATGGTTTTTATTTCATGAGGGGTCAGGTTCTGGGCTTCATCCACGATGAAACATATATTTGACAGACTTCTTCCTCTTATGTATGCCAATGGTGTGATCATCAGTTTTTCACTATTGACCATATCCGTGATCCTTGTAAATTCCTTGTCTGATTCCTTGAACTGGTTCTGAATGAATTTCAGATTATCCCAGAGCGGTTCCATATACGGATTCAATTTTGATTTGATATCACCAGGGAGGTACCCTATATCTTTATTGCTTAAGGGTACTATAGGCCTGGCAAGATAGATCTGCTTGAATTTTCGCCGTTGCTCCAAGGCACCGGCAAGCGCTATAAGGGTTTTACCGGTACCGGCAACCCCCTGCAACGTGACGAGCCTTACATTTGGATTTAAAATGGCATGTATGGCGAAAGTTTGCTCTGCATTTCTTGGCTTTATTCCATAGACTGGTCTTTTTTCCACCTTTTCAATACGGTCTTCTTCAGTATTATAATAAGCTAAACCGGAATTCTTGATACTTTTTAAAATATAATAGTGATTGTTTACCGGTTTTTTTCTTTTGAGGATGTTTTTTACCTCACAAAAACCAGTTTCGTACAGAGAATTAATAGACTCCGGTAAAACATTATTAAGAACCAGCTTTCCTGTGAAAAGGGAATTGACATTTTTAATTTTGCCAGTCTCATAATCCTCTGCAGTAAGATTCAGAGATTTTGCTTTGATCCTTAGATTAACATCTTTAGTTACCAGAATAACTCTTTTTTCCGGATGCTCGTATTGTAGGTTCAATGCTGCATTCAGGATCTTATGATCTGCCTTTTTTTCATCAAAGATCTCTTCTGCATTCAGGCTTTTTTTCGCTGGAGAAGACATCAATACCTTAAATTTCCCCTTTCCTTTACCGTTCAGGGGGATCCAATCCTGAAGTTTGTTTCCCTTCGATAGATTATCGATCAGTCTGATAAATTCCCTCGCTTCAAAATTTATGGTATCATTACCTTTCTTGAAATTATCCAGTTCCTCCAGTACTGTTATAGGAATCCCTATATCATGTTCCTGGAAATTCAGGATTGCATCATGAGAATATAAAATTACTGATGTGTCTAAAACGAATACCTTTTCCCTTTTTTTAGACTCTACTATTTTGGATTTCATTTATTTTACGGCACCTTTTGGGTGAAAATATCTTCATCTTCCCTGGCTTCGATTTCAAGAATATTTGCCGATACCAACCATATCAGGGTTTTGGAAGCAATTGATCTTTTAATATCTGCGATTTCTGAAAATGTCTTCAAGGTAATTTTATCATGTTCTCCCAGGTATTTCATTAAAATCCTTTCCTTTTCACCAAAGTTCACCTTTATGTTTTTACTATGTTGTCTCTTCTTTAGAATTTCAATCATCTCACGGCTTGCCTGTATACTTCTGTCAGCAAGCCTTAAATACGATTTTCTGTTTTTTCCTTGATATCCATCTTTTACATAATGCGGCTTATACTTACTCTCGTAAATATTGTAATGTAAAACAGCACGTTTTTCATTCATTTTAACCACATCAAGCTGATATTTGATGGAGGGTGTGCAATAGTTAGCTATAGCTTCGTTGAGGGAGTATATGTCTTCTTCATAATTCTTAATACCTGTAACAGTACCATCGTCATCTACCCCAATTAATAACCTTCCTCCTCTTGTATTAGCAAAGGCTACTATTTCTTTGACTATTTTTTCAGGAAAGTTCGCCTTTTTCTTAAACTCGAGTATATCGGTTTCCCCTTCTAATACCAATTTTTTTATATCTCTGATATCCATCTCAACATAAAAGACGACAAGAGAATAATCAATTTTTCAAGGCATAATATTAATAAAAATCACGCATTTTAACCTGATTTTTTTCGTATTATTCTGTACTAATTTCAGGCATATTCCTTTCTGAAAAGTCAATAATTTTCTACAGCGTATTGTTAATCAGATATATATATAATTACGAGTGAACAAATCCTTTAATATGGAATTTATACTTTTTGAGCTATAAGTATTTCCTCATAGAAATTCTCATAAAGTGGAAGGATTTTGTCTATGCTGAAATCTTCTGCCCGTTTAAGTGCTGCTTCTTTAAACCTGGGTAAGTTCTCATCCTGAAGTATAAACAGTGCATTTTTTGTCATGTCTTCAACATCACCCACATTACTCAGAAAACCCGTTATACCATGCTGATTCAGTTCCGGTAATCCGCCCGTATTTGAAGAGACTACAGGTACCTCGCAGGCCATGGCCTCCAGGGCCGCCAACCCAAAGCTTTCTTTTTCAGAAGGCATTACAAATAAGTCAGAAACAGAGAGTACCTCCTCAATATGTTCGAGTTTACCGAGAAAACGAATATCATCACAAGTCCCTAATTCCCGGCACATATTCTCAATGATCATCCTTTCGGGTCCATCCCCAACGAGGAGAAGTTTGACAGGAATTATATCTCTGATATTCTTAAATACTGTGAGTACATCCTCAACCCTTTTTACTTTTCTGAAGTTTGAAGTATGTACGATCAGCTTTTCATTATTCGGACAAATGGCTTTTTTAAAGTGATCCTTTTTCTGCTTACGAAATCGCTTCAAATCAATAAAGTTTGGGATAACCCTAATTTCTTTGGTAATATTGAAATGTTCCAGTGTATCTTTTCTCAAAGATTCAGAAACAGCGGTTATACCATCTGATTTATTAATACTGAACGTTACAACAGGCTCATAAGAGGGATCTTTTCCAACCAGGGTTATGTCTGTTCCATGAAGCGTAGTTATAAAAGGAATATATATGCCTTCTGTTTCAAGTATCTCTCTGGCCATGTATGCAGCGGAAGCATGGGGTATGGCGTAATGGACGTGTAGCAGATCCAGCTTTTCATATTTCACCACATCCACAATTTTACCTGACAGTGCCAGTTCATAAGGCGGATAGTCAAATAGCGGATACGTGTTAATGGTTACTTCATGATAGTAAAGATTCGGATTAACGAAATCTAGTCGGGTAGGCTGACTATAGGTAATAAAATGCACTTTATGCCCCATTTTGGCCAGGGCCTTACCCAATTCCGTTGCTACCACACCACTACCACCATATGTTGGGTAACAAACAATACCGATATTCATAATTAATTATTGATTAGTGAACTATATATAACAGTTTGAATTCTTTTACGTACTTCTGAATCAATTAGTTTTTTATTTCCGACATCAGGATACGTACGGTTTGACAAAAATATATAAACCAGGTTGAATCCAGGATCAACCCAGACATATGTACCTGTAAAACCACTGTGTCCATAGCTTTTCATTGTAGCATGGAAACTAGCAGGATTGTATTCGTGCCCGATTACCTGGGGCTTGTCCCAGCCCAGTCCCCTGCGGTTAAAGGTATATTGTCTATCTGTAAAATCCGATAGAGTCTTTGGGTGAATATACTGGTTTCCACCGTAATAACCATTTTGAAGGTTCATTTGCATGATCACTGCCAGGCTATATGCGTTTGAAAACAATCCGGCATGACCTGCAACGCCTCCAAATATCGAGGCAATCTCATCATGCACATTTCCACGTATTATACCCCTCCTGAATATATTATCAACCTCTGTAGGTGCAATTTGTTTTCGCGGGAAATTGTTTGCGGGCAGATAGCTTATATATTTCAATCCAAGTGGAGCGTACAGATACTCTTCCAGAAATTCATTCAGTGGAACCTCCGTAACCTTTTCGATTAGTCTTTGTATCAGATAAAATCCAATATCACTATACACATATTCATATGGTTTCAGGGAATCTTCTTTCTCGATAAGGTCAGATTTGATCATCCAGTTCCATATCGAGTCTTTTAAGGTGGGTTTTGCATACATACCCGGGATCACTTCCACCTGATATTTTGAGTCAGCTTCACTGCGGTAATATTCTTTTCTGGAATTCTTTCCATTAATAGTATTTATCCAATATGGGTAGTATGCTATCAAACCGGCCTGGTGCGACAGGATATCACGAATAATTAGATCCTCTTTGTTTGTTTTTTTCAACTCCGGCAGATAGAAAGATATTTTTTTATCCGGATCGATAAATCCATGTTCCACAAGCATCATCAATATCTGTATGGTTCCAGCCACTTTGGTTACGGAGGCCACATCATATAAAGTGGTATCTGTCACCGGGAATTCCTTTTCATAGGTTTGATAACCATAATTTGTTTCCTTAACGATCCTTCCATTTCTGGCGATAAGAATTTGTGCTCCAGGAATCATCCTTTCCCTTATTGCATCCTCAATGATCGTATCAACCAGGGATAGGATCTTTTCATTGAATTTCTCACGTGCCGGCGTAGAGTATCCCAATCTCCCGATGGAAGGCAGATCTATTCCTGATCCGGCCTGAAGTCGATCACTGGCTGTGACAGGTAATCTCCCTTTTATTGAAATGGCTCCGAATAGTTGTTGCGCTACTGTTTCCCGGGCATATGCATTGTCTTCATAGGCACATAATAATACTCCGCATTTTTCAAAGAACTTAAGGCTGTATGGGGTTCCATAGGCTACGAGCACAATATTTGTTGAGGTATTCAATTTGTTAATAAAGTCAATATCAGCCTGGCTTATCCCGTAATTTTGACCTGAACGGTTATTGATATTATGTATTGAAACGATTACTACCTCATACCCCGAAAGTTTTGCAAAAAGATCATCATATGCACTTCTGGACATTCGATTTTTCAAATAGGAATAATGATCAAAGGATCCATATCGGTTAATAATCTGATTAAATTTCGTCACATTATCATCATATAATGAAAGGGAAGCAAACCGTATCGTATCGGTCATTCGAAAAGGTACCAGGTTATTTTTATTCTTAACAAGTGTGGTCGCATGCTCGAATATCCGGTAGTTCAAGTCATCAATTTTTGCATTCAACCTTTCAGATAATTTTTCTGGTATTGCCGGCAAATCATCAAATAATCCGCTTTCATTTTTGGCAATTAATATTTTCCTGACTCTTTCATTTATTTCAGTTTCAGTAATCTTCCTATTGCTAATGGCAGACTTAAAAGCTTTCAGAACAGCAGGTACATTTACTGACATCAGGATCATGTCATTTCCAGCTATAAAAGCTTCAAGTTCACGGACTCCTTCCGGGAATATAGAAGTAACACCCCTCATATTCATGGCGTCGGTAAATATCAGGTTCTGGTATTCAAGCTCCTCTTTTAGCAGATCCGTAACGATACTTCTTGAAAGGGTTGCGGGTAATCCGGGAGTACTTTCCAATGACGGAATGTTTAAATGCGCCACCATTATACCCTTTATTCCGGATTGAATAGCATTTTTAAAGGGCAAAAGTTCTATGGAATCGAGGCGTGATCTGTTGTGATTAATTACCGGAAGCGTATAATGTGAATCCGTACCGGTATCTCCATGACCGGGAAAATGTTTCCCAACAGCAATGATCCCATTATCCTGCATGCCTTTAATAAAAGCAATTCCCTTATCGGATACAACATACGGATCTTCACCGTAAGAACGAATGTTAATGACCGGATTATCGGGATTATTGTTCACATCCAGAACCGGGGCAAAATTAATATGCATGCCGGCAATCTTAAACTGTCGGGCTATCTCCGCTCCCGCATTATATATTAACCGGTTATCCTGTACAGCTCCAAGTGTGAAATTCCTGGGAAGAGGTTTAATACTGTCTAACCTCATGGACATGCCCCATTCAGCATCCATACCCACAAAGAGCCGTATCCTGGCTTTATTCTGAAATCTTCTGATCAATTCAGCCTGTCTGGAAGGACTTCCCTGAAAAAATATTATCCCGCCTACATGGTACCTTCTTATCAAGTAATCGATATCCGAATAATACTTCTCATTTTTATTGGAGTATACCGGGATCATCAGCAGTTGACCAATTTTCTCATCTATGGTCATCGTTTTCAGGAGGCTGTCAACCCATGCATTTTTTTCAGCATTTAAAGCTTGATTTGTAGCAAAATTAATTTCTGGAACACTGATCAGATATATTAAAATAACCAGAAATCCTTTTTCCCGTAAACCCATTCAGTACTTGTGAATTAATAAATATATATTTTAGCTTTGTATTATCAGGTATAATTAATTTCAGATGAAACTACCGTCTCTTACTAGGCTTCCCAAAAATAAGCGATTTAATTTTCAACCTCGATATTATGATCCAATTAAAGAAGAAATTGAAGAAAGAACATCGAGGATCAGGAAAGAAATAGGTGATTCTGACGAATACTATCGTGAACATATATCAACTGCATTTCGCCGAAGGGCCAGGACAGAAAAAACATCGGGCATCATGCAGTTTATATTTGTCATATCTTTTGTTGTTATATCCTTCGGTTACATATATTTTGGGAACCAGATATTCTATGCCTTTTTTATTCTCATTCCTTTATACATATGGATGAAGCGTAGAAACAGATCTTAACCGTTTATGCCAGATATCATTCATTTATTACCCGATTCTATTGCTAACCAAATAGCCGCCGGCGAGGTTGTTCAAAGACCCTCCTCAGTGGTCAAGGAACTCCTGGAGAATGCTATTGACGCAGGAGCCTCCAATATCAGGGTTATTGTCAGAGATGCCGGCAAAAGCCTTATCCAGGTTATAGATGACGGTAAGGGCATGAGTGTTACCGACGCCAGGATGTGTTTTGAACGGCACGCTACTTCGAAAATAAAAACCAGTGAAGATCTTTTCCGGATAAGAACTATGGGATTCAGGGGTGAGGCACTGGCATCTATAGCTGCTGTAGCACAAGTTCAACTGAAAACAAAACTGAGGGATGAGGAATTGGGAACATTTATTTGTATCGAAGGATCTAAAGTAATAGATTCTGAACCTGCAGCCACTATTGATGGAACATCGCTGGAAGTTAAAAATTTATTTTATAATGTACCTGCGAGAAGAAATTTTTTGAAATCGAATTCGGTTGAAATGCGTCATATCATTGAAGAATTTCAACGTGCAGCCTTGAGTTACCCGGATATATCATTCTCTTTATTCCAAAACGATATGGAAGTTCACAATTTGCCGACAGGGAAACTGGTAAAGAGGATCGTGAACCTTTTCGGGAAGAATTATCAATCGCAATTGGTAACCATACAGGAAGAAACACCGCATTTCAATTTGAAAGGATATATTGGTAAACCCGAGTATGCAAAAAAGACAAGAGGGGAGCAGTATATCTTCGTGAATAACCGTTTTATAAAAAACAATTATCTGAATCATGCCGTCATGACCGGTTATGAGAACCTGTTACCTAAAGATTATTATCCTTTTTTTGTGCTGTTTATTGAAATTGATCCAAATCATATAGATGTAAATGTCCATCCAACAAAAACTGAAATAAAATTCATTGATGAAAGGACTGTTTACGGCATTATCATGTCTGCAGTGCGGCAATCACTTGGTCAGCATAATATCATGCCAAGCCTTGATTATGATATGGACATCAATCTGGATCTGAGTAGAAAATTCGGAGGTGACAAATCCGTAAAAACTAGCCAGGAACTTGATTACGAAAGATTCAGATTGGATCCTAGGGAAAAATCAAATCTATCTAACTGGGAAGATTTGTACGAAAAGGCGGAGAACATCGATCCGGTTAGAACAGAAGATCGATATACTATCGAAAGTGATTTTCAAGATATTCATGCGGATATTGATAAATCCTCACTTCAGAAGGAGGATCTCTTTCCTCACACGTTCCAGGTTCATGGGAAGTATATCATTTCACCTGTAAAATCAGGTGTAATGATAATTAACCAGGTATATGCTCATCAAAGGATTATTTTTGAAAATTACCTGGATAATCTCAATGCCAACTCAGGAACCACTCAGAAACTGTTGTTTCCAATCTCATTGGAATTAAATCCAGGGGATTATACCCTTATTATGGATATAGCTGAAGAAATTACCAGATTGGGTTTTGATTTTAATATATTTGGGAAAAATTCCATTGTAATAAACGGAATACCTTCCGGAATGTCGGATATCAATGAGAAGGAGGTTTTCGAAGGGCTTGTTGAACAGTTTAAGCTCAATAAAAAGAAACTTGAAATCAGTACTTTTGAGAATCTGGCGATGTCGATTGCCAGGTATACATCTTTAAAGGAAGGCAAGGTTTTGAGTGAAGAAGAATGCAGGTCGCTTATCGACCGTTTATTCGGATGCAAAAATCCGAATTATTCGCCTTATGGAGAATCCACATATATTATTTTGGAACTTGAACAGTTAGAAGGATATTTTAAGAATCGATATTAATGTTTGGAAATTTAACCCCTGTAGTAAAAAACCTGTTGCTGTTAAATATTGTATTAGCTTTAGTACAAGGTTTTTTAAATATAGATCTAATAGGCTTTGGCGGTCTTAGATATATTCACGCTGAAACCTTTCGCCCGTACCAGTTTTTCACCTACATGTTTATTCATGCTGGATTTGGCCATATTTTCGGAAATATGCTGGCTTTATTTATTTTTGGTCCCTGGCTTGAACGAACCTGGGGTTCACAGCGTTTTTTAATATTTTACCTTGTTACTGGTTTGGGTGCCGGCGTACTTTGGTCAGGTATAAATTATTTTGAAACACGCAAAGTTCAGAATGATGCTATGTATTATCAGGTCGATCCCAACCCTGAAAAATTTAATCAGTTTATCATCAACCACTGGTACCTGAACAATGATCTTGAAAGAATGATCGAGCAATATGCGGCAAATCCGGATAATCCGCAACTGGAGGAAGAAAGCACCTATATCGTGGAAAAGATCTATGAGCAAAAAGCCAATATTCCTATGGTGGGTGCTTCCGGAGCAGTTTTTGGCATTCTGATGGCTTTTGGGATGTTATTTCCAAATACTACATTGATGTTATTGATCCCGCCAATTCCAATAAAAGCAAAATATTTCGTTTTATTATATGGCGCTTATGAATTGTATGCTGTTATTCAGCAGGCTCCTGGTGATAATGTTGCACATTTTGCGCATCTGGGAGGTATGTTGTTTGCGTTTATACTTGTAAGGAGTTGGTCTAAAAAAGGATATCATTAAACATATGCAGAGACAAAGTTTTTTAGATGAGTTTAAAAACGCCTGGAAAAAGCCAGATAACGGGCTTATCCAGATCATTTTGATTAATGCAATAGTATTTATTCTGATTAATGTGATCAGAGTATTTACTTCAATTTCCGGTAATCCCGAATTATATGCCTGGGTCATTAACCAGATTTCTTTACCTTCTGATATATCTACCTTCTTAGTAAAGCCATGGACCATCATAACATATTTCTTCACACATGAAAGTTTTTTTCATGTCCTGTTTAATATGCTTTTCTACTTCTGGTTTGGAAAGATCATTTATGAATTCCTGGGAAATAATAAACTGATCAACTTATATATTCTGGGAGGGCTGATCGGAGGATTTTTGTTTATACTCATTTATAACCTGATCCCTTTTTACAGTGACCGGGTTCAGTTGTCAATACTAATGGGAGCATCTGCCGGTGTATTTGCCGTTGTTGTCGGCGCAGCTACCTTTATGCCAAATTATACTTTTTTTCTTTTGTTCCTTGGCCCCATCAAAATCAAATATATAGCGATCTTTTATGTGCTTCTGTCTTTTTTTAATATTGATGGTTCAAATGCAGGTGGAGAATTGTCGCATCTTGGAGGAGCCCTCATCGGATTTCTTTATATACAACAACTTAAAAAGGGAAATGACTTCGGTCAGCCAATAATCAGTTTTATCAATTTTATAAAGAGTTTGTTTGTTCGAAAGCCCAAGATAAAAGTATCCTATAAGAGTCCGGAATCCGGTAAAAGTAGAAAAAGTACCACAAAGACTGAGCAGAGTAAAAACATCAATCAGGATGAAATAGATACGATCCTGGATAAGATTTCCGAAGGAGGATATGAAAGTCTTACCAAGGAAGAGAAGCAGAAATTATTTAATGCAAGCAAAAAATAGACTCCTCTGGATTCGGATAAAGGCCTGGCCAGTAAAATCCATTGGCTATTATCCTCAGGTCTGGCGATAAAAAACCCAAATGCCATTCACCGTTTGTTAGCGAGCTGTCCACAGGCTGCATCAATATCCTTGCCCCTGCTTCTTCTCAGCCTTACATTAACCCTGTGCCGCTCAAGATAGTCTCTGATAGATTCCAGCCTGTCTTCATCAGTATTCGTAAAAGATGCCATATCGATGGGATTATATTCTATGATGTTAACCTTGGCAGGTATCTTCTTTATAAATGTCAGCAACTCCCTTGCGTCCTCAATCGTATCATTGAAGTCCTTGAATACAATATATTCAAGGGTGATCCTGGATTTGGTTTTATTGTAATAATAATTTAATGCCTCCAGCAATACCTTTAATGAATTACTTTCGTTGATCGGCATGATCTTATTCCTTTTCATATCATTTGCAGCATGCAGGGATAGCGCGAGCTTGAATTTGGCATCGTCGTCTCCCAGCTTTTTGATCATTTTCGCTATACCGGCAGTCGATACGGTAATCCTTCTTGAGGACATGGCCAGGCCGTCCGGAGAGGTAATACGCTCAATGCCCATCATAACATTTTTGTAATTAAGAAGGGGTTCTCCCATGCCCATAAATACAATATTGGTCAATGGCATATCATAATGCTCCCGGGCAAGTTTCCTGATATACAGTACCTGATCATAAATCTCACCCGGTGTAAGATTTCTCTGTCTTTCAAGGTAGCCTGTAGCACAAAACTTGCAGGATAGGGAACAACCCACCTGAGAGGATATACAGGCAGTCATCCTATCCTCCGATGGTATCAATACGCCCTCAATAATATTATCATCATATAATTTGAACGCTACTTTAATGGTTGTATCGGAACTCTTTTGCTGGAAATCCAATTGAACAGGTCTGAATTCAAATTTTTCGTTTAGCTTATCACGAAATGATTTTGACAGTGTGGTCATATCCTCAAAATCGGTCGCTGATCTTGCCCATATCCAATGACTGATCTGTTTCGCCCTATAGGATTTTTCTCCCAGGGATTCTACAGCCGCAGCAAGTTCAGCATCACTTAATTCACGTATATCCTTTTTGACCATCATAATTACTGTTTCACAAAATTACTGATCTGGATTGTAAGATCAGGAATTCTTTAATTTAATCTGACACTTTCTGGAGAGAATAGGTGGCCGAGACCGGGAAATGATCTGAACATTTCATATCACGATGAGTCTTATAGGAATGGATCATTAACTCCCTGCTGAAAAACTGATTGTCAATCCTTAAGAAGAATAGTTTTCCATTGAATGTAAAACCAAAACCATTTCCTGCTTTTGTAAATCCATTGTTTAAATCAGAATCGAGTTTCCTGTAAGCATAACTGTAAGGAAGATCATTCAGATCTCCACAAAGTATTACAGGATGCGGACACGCCTTGAGTTCCTTTTTTAAGATACGGATTTGCCTGGCCCTTTGTATGAATCCATTTTTAAGATTTGATACCAATTGTTTGAAACCCAATTGAAGATCTTCAGTATTGATTAATTCATCTTCCCGGATATGCATTGACTGAAGATGCATATTGTAAATTCTGATGGTATCCGATTTCACTTTGATGTCTGCATAAATGACCTTATTGAGGGTATTATTTCCAAAACTAATTTCCCCTTGTTTTACGATTGGATATTTACTGAATATAACATCCCCAAACTCTGCGCCTATTCTGTTGATCACTTTGGGATTGTTATAATAATTGTATTTATTGTAATCCCTTAATTTTTTCAAGGTATTGAAATTAGAAGATCCCGGATCATTATAAAATTCCTGGAAACAAATGACATCGGCATTTTCATTGTTTATCCAGTCGATCATTTTCCTTACGGAAGAAGTATCTCTTCCGTTGTTAAAATAGACATTAAAAACCCTTGTATTGTAGGTGATCACCTTAATGTCTCCTATCGTATTGTTATTATGAATTCTAAACGTGTCCCTTATAAAACCATAACCAAGTACCAGGACCACCAGGGGGTATACGGCACTTTTCTTTTTTTTATAAACACTCCAGATGGCCAGGATAAGGTTGAAAAACAGGATAGCGGGAATTCCATAGGCCATGAAACCTGCAATCCAGAAATAATCCGGGGGGATCAATGAACTGAATAGTATAATCAGGGATATGACAAAGAAAGATATGTTGGCAGTGCTTTTCAATTTTTAAATACCCTTAAATCTCAGGATAAATCTTATCATTTACACATATGCACAAGCAAAATATTGAAAAATTAACATAAATTGCATCTAATTTATCATTAATATATAAACAACTATGATAGCATATGATATTGGGATCATTGGTGGAGGTAATCTTGGGCGTTCAATTGCCATGGGCTTATTATTCAGTGAAAAGATCAAAGCCTCAAATATTACAATGACAAGGAGGAAAGTACATCTCATTGAAGATCTTAAGGCAAAAGGGATCATAGTAACCGATAATAATGCAGATGCCGTCAAGGATAAAAAGGTAATAATTGTAGCTGTTAAACCCCATCAGACAGAGAAAGTGATTACTGAAATCAGGCCTTTGCTTCGGAAAGATCAGATTCTGGTATCCGTTGTAACCGGAGTTAAAATTGAAGAGCTAAAGAAATACTGTGGTCCTGATGTCCATATTTTCAGAGCTATGCCAAACACAGCTATAGCCATCCGTGAGTCTATGACCTGTATTTCCACCAGGGATGACTCAGCAGAAAATAAGGACATCGTATTTTCCATTTTTGATCAGTTGGGTAAAACGATAAAAATTGATGAGGAGCTTATGGATGCATCAACTGTACTGGCGGCTTGCGGAATTGCCTATGCTCTAAGATTTATCCGTGCTGCCAGTCAGGGGGGGATTGAGATAGGATTTGATTCATCTACAGCTCAGCTGATCGCTTCGCAAACTGTCAGAGGCGCGGCCGGATTGTTGATTGAAGGTGGCGAACATCCTGAATATGAAATAGATAAAGTAACCACGCCTATGGGATGTACAATAGCCGGACTGAATGAAATGGAACACCAGGGATTCAGTTCATCTCTGATAAAAGGTATATTAACCTCCTATAATAATATTTAATTTTGGTGAACAAATTTGTGTTTCCGGATCTTCATGGTTGTATTGAAACTTTTCGATATACTTTTGAAAAGGTGATCTGTCCGGAAATTTCAGATCAGATATTTTTTACTGGTGATTTTATTAATAAAGGTCCGGACAGTAAAGGGATTCTCGATTATATATTTTGTCTGATTGAAGCTGGATATAAGATCCAGGCTGTACGGGGAAATCATGAGCAATTGCTGTTAAACGCCATTAATGATAAAACGGCATTTCAGGATTTTGCATTAAAGGGAGGTCTTGATACCCTGGAGAGCTTTCATGTCGATACAGTTGATGATATACCAGAACGATATATCGAATTTATCAATTCACTTCCCTTTTACATTGAACTTGAGGATTTTTTTATAGTTCATGCCGGATTTAATTATCTGTCATCAGATCTATTTAATGATTGGGATTCAATGCTGCACATAAGAGACTTTGAAGTCAAACCGGAAAAAACCTATTACAAAACAATAATACATGGACATTATGCAATACCCATTCAGGAAATACTGTACCATGTAATGGAAAGAAAAGATTACAGAATAAATATTGATAATGGGTGTGTCTATACCCATCGTGAGGGAATGGGTAATTTATTTGTATTGAATTTAAAGGACCTTTCCTATTTCATTCAACCATGCCTTGATAACCATAACTATGAACATTCAGTTAATAAGAGGAGATATTACAAAGATAGAGGTTGACGCAATAGTTAACGCAGCTAATTCCAGACTTGCTGGAGGCGGGGGGGTGGATGGAGCCATTCATAATGCAGGTGGTCCATCTATAATGAATGAATGCGATATCATCAGAAAACAATCAGGTGGTTGTCCTACGGGAGAAGCTGTCATAACTACAGCCGGAAACCTGCCTGCCAAAAAGGTAATACATACAGTTGGACCGGTATGGAAGGGTGGCCACCTTAATGAACCTGACCTCTTAAGAAATGCCTATATAAATAGTCTGATACTCGCAGAAAAAAATGAATTGGAATCTGTAGCATTTCCCAATATCAGTACAGGTGTTTATGGATATCCATTAGAGGCAGCAGCAGATATTGCCATCACTACGGTAATACAATATGGTAATCATACGAGTTCGATAAAGCTGGTTATATTCGTATGTTTTGATACACTTTCGTATGACATCTATAAAACAAAGCTGACATCCATGGGGATTATTTAAAACAGCACTATCAATTTTGACAAAAAAAGAAGAAAAATCGGAAAACAGGCTTAGCCTAAGGGAGATTGGTCAGCTGATACGTTTACCTAATCTTATGATCATATTTTTGACCCAGTACTTTACTGCTATTTTTCTTGTTGGCCGGGATGATCCATTTATACTTTATCTCTTTGATCCTAATTTATTTCTGCTGTCTGCCTCAACGGTATTAATAGCTGCCGGAGGATATATTATTAATGACTATTATGACATAAAAATTGATTACATCAACAGACCTGATAAAGTAGTTGTGGGGAAATTGATCAAAAGAAGAATCGCATTAACGACACATACTATCTTCAGTTTTTTTGGTGTACTGATCGGTTTATTTATAAACCTGCTTATAGGCGGGATCAATTTGATTGCGGCCTTTTTTTTATGGTTTTATTCCAATCAGCTAAAAAGATTGCCTTTTGTCGGAAATGTTACGATAGCATTTCTTACTGCCTTAGGACTGCTGGTCGTGGTAATTCTATATCCTAAGAACCAGTTGATTGTTATAATCTATGCCATGTTCGCTTTTTTCATTAATCTAATACGGGAGATTATAAAGGACATTGAAGACTGGAAGGGGGATCAGGCATTCGGATGCAGGACACTGCCTGTCGTGCTGGGCATACGAAAAACCAAAAGAATTGTACTTTTTATATTATTGATCTTTATTGGATCAGTTATATGGTTAACATTAAAACAGGATAATTATTTTTTAAAAATATATTTCGTATTTTTAGCTATCCCAGCTGCGATATTCATTCAGAGATTGATCAGGGCTGACTCGAAGAAGGATTTTTACCTTTTGAGTGGATTTTGTAAGCTTATAATGTTAAGCGGTATTATTAGCATGATATTTTTTAAACTTATAAAGTGAGAAAAATTGGATAAAAAAAAGACAAAAAACATTGCGATATTTGCCTCAGGAAGTGGTACAAATGCGGAACAGATAATATCACATTTCAAAGGTTCGTCAATTGGAAAAATAAAGATCCTTTGTTCCAACAAACCTGATGCGTATGCCCTTGTACGCGCTGAGAAACACAATATTCCAACTTGCATTTTTTCAAGGGATGAATTTTACAAGTCTGATAAAATTATTACGCTCTTAAAAAAAGAGGAAATAGACTTAATTGTACTGGCCGGATTTTTATGGCTTGTGCCCGTGGATCTGATCAGGGCTTTCCCTAATAAGATCATTAACATTCACCCGGCGCTTCTTCCAAATTATGGGGGAAAAGGTATGTATGGAATGTATGTTCATAAGGCTGTTATTGAATCCGGGGATGCTGAATCAGGAATTAGCATTCACTACGTGAATGAGAAATACGATGAGGGAAAAATTATATTTCAGGCACGATGTAAAATTGACCGGGATGATACCCCTGAAACGCTGGCAGAGAAGATACATCAACTTGAGTATGAATACTTTCCTAAAGTAATTGAAGAACTGATAATAAATGAATAAAAAACATTAGCTTTGCACTTTTGAGAATCCAAACTATGGCAAGAAAAAAAATTCAATCTGCTCTCATCTCAGTGTTTTACAAGGACCAGTTAGAACCGATCCTTAAAATACTGAAGGATAATGGCGTGAGTATATATTCTACAGGTGGTACCCAGAAATTTATTCAGGAACAAGGCATTGAGGTGACTGCAGTAGAATCGTTGACGGGATATCCTTCAATTCTGGGAGGACGAGTAAAAACCCTTCATCCTAAAGTTTTCGGAGGAATATTATCCCGGCGTGATAATCCTTCCGACCAGGAAGAAGTAAAGGAATATGAGATCCCTGACCTGGATTTGATCATTGTCGATCTATATCCCTTTGAAGAAACAGTATCGAGTGGTGCCGATGAGCAATCAATAATTGAAAAAATTGATATTGGAGGTATTTCTCTGATACGCGCTGCAGCTAAAAACTTCAAAGATGTAGCGATCGTAGCATCCAAGGATCAATACCAGGAATTAACAAATATTCTGGAGGAAAAAGCATGCAGTACGGATCTTGAAGACCGTAAATACCTCGCTGCCCAGGCTTTTAATGTTTCATCACATTATGATTCTGCCATTTTCAATTATTTCAACAGAGAATTGCAAATTCCTGCCCTAAAGATCAGTGAATTAAAAGCTACCGAATTGAGATATGGAGAAAATCCACATCAAAAGGGTGTATTTTATGGTGATTTGGAATCATTATTTGAACAGATCCACGGTAAGGCACTATCATATAATAACCTGGTGGATATTGATGCTGCGGTTGCACTGGTGGAAGAATTTGACGAGGAAACAGCCTTTGCCATACTAAAACATACCAATGCCTGTGGTGCGGCGACAGGCAGTTCGGTAAAAGAGGCCTACTTAAAGGCTTTTGAAGCGGATACGATATCAGCATTCGGAGGTATTCTGGCCACTAACAGGTCAGTTGACAAGGATGCAGCCGAAGAAATCAACAAGTTGTTCTTTGAAGTAATCATAGCTCCGGAATACACACCTGAAGCTTTAGAAATACTAAAGACGAAGAAGAACAGGATAATTCTAGTAAAAAAGGATAATCTTAAGGAAAAGAAAATCGCCAAAACATTACTTAACGGAATTCTAGAACAGGATAAAGACCTGAAAACAGATAGTCTTGAAGATCTGAAAGTGGCCACCAAACGTGCTACCACCGATGAAGAAAACAGGGCTTTATTATTTGCCAGTAAGGTTTGCAAGCATACCAAGTCGAATACCATTGTATTAGCGAAAGAAGGCCAGCTGCTGGCCAGTGGTGTCGGACAGACATCCAGGGTGGATGCATTAAAACAGGCCATAAAAAAAGCCGGAAACTTTAACATGGACCTAAATGGGGCTGTTATGGCTTCCGATGCTTTTTTCCCATTTCCTGACTGTGTGGAAATAGCAGATCAGGCAGGGATAAAAGCTGTTATTCAACCAGGAGGATCTGTCAGGGATAAGGATTCTATAGACTATTGCGATGCCCATAACATGGCCATGGTCTTTACAGGATTCAGGCATTTTAAACATTAATTGAAGTATAATAGTATTATAAACAAATCAGGATAAGTATACTATGGGATTGTTTGATTTTTTCTCGAGTGATATTGCCATTGATCTTGGCACAGCTAATACGCTTATCATTAATAAGGATAAAATCGTAGTAGATGAACCATCTATAATTGCAATAGATAAAAACAACAATAAAGTTTTGGCAATTGGCCGGGAAGCGATGCAGATGCATGAGAAAACCCATGAAAATATCAAAACAATCAAACCTTTGAAGGATGGTGTGATTGCTGATTTTCACGCAGCTGAACACATGATCAGGGGGATGATCAAAATGATAGAAAATCGACGGACTATTTTTCCTACCTCCCATAGAATGGTGATATGTATACCCAGTGGTATTACTGAAGTTGAAAAAAGGGCCGTCAGGGATTCAGCAGAACATGCCGGGGCTAAGGAAGTGTATATGGTACAGGAACCCATAGCAGCAGCATTGGGAATTGGTATTGATATTGAAAGGCCTGTCGGATCAATGGTAGTAGATATTGGAGGAGGAACAACCGAAATTGCCGTAATAGCCCTTTCAGGAATTGTCTGTGACCAATCTATACGGGTTGCTGGCGAAACGTTCAATAAGGATATCCTGGACTATATGAGAAGGCAGCATAACCTTCTAATTGGTGAGCGATCTGCAGAAAAAGTTAAAATTGAAGTGGGTTCAGCTCTTACTGAACTGGATGAACCACCAGACGATTATGAGATCAGAGGTCGAGACCTCATGACAGGCATCCCGAAAGTAATCAAGATCTCCTATTCAGAGATTGCATTTGCAATTGATAAATCTGTATCTAAAATAGAGGAAGCGGTTTTGAAAGCATTGGAAATATCACCACCTGAATTATCAGCAGATATATACGATAATGGAATTCACTTAACCGGGGGAGGGGCACTTTTAAGGGGCCTGGATAAGAGACTTGCTTTAAAAACAAAGTTGCCCATACATGTTGCCGATGATCCTTTGAGAGCTGTGGTCAGGGGAACAGGTTTGGCATTAAAGAATCTTCAGGAATACAGGTCTGTTTTGATGACATAATCATTTAATGCGTCGTTTATTTCTATTAATTTATCAGTATAGGGCGTTTTTTACATTTATTGTACTGGAAATCATTGCTTTCTGGTTGGTAATAGGAACCAGTACGTTCCATAATGCTGCATTTTTCAATACCTCCAATAGAATCGTCGCATCCATCTTCGGATTAAGACAAGGTGTATACCAGTATTTTAATCTCGCAAACGAAAATGATAACCTGGCAAAGGAAAATGCATTTTTACGGGACCTGATCAGCCGGAAACAAATGGCAGTAATGAGTGCTGATTCTTCTATGATGCGATCAACTGACACTACTATACAATACAACTATATTCCGGCAAAAGTCATTAATAACAGTACTCAAAAGATCAATAATTATCTCACGATTGATAAGGGCTCCCGTGATGGGCTTGAACCGGGAATGGGAGCAATAAGTTCTTTTGGCGTGGTTGGAGTTGTTAAAACCGTTTCAAATAATTATGCCACTTTATATAGTTTGTTGCATGGCGATATGCAAGTGTCCTCGATGTTAAGCAGATTGGGGGTCTTTGGTACTACAAAATGGGATGGATTGGATCCACTTTATGCAAACTTATTATATGTGCCAAGGCATGTGTCTCTGCAGGTGGGTGATTCTATTACTACGTCGGGATATAATGCCATCTTTCCTGAAGGAATTCCAATAGGACAGATCAAGGAATACAGTATCGAAGAAAATGAAACATTTTACAATATAGTGATCGAACTATCCAGTGATTTTCAATCTTTATCTCATGTGTATTTAATACAAAATTATTATAGGCAGGAAAAAGATTCTGTTGAATTATTGAATGAATAGTAGAAGTATAATATATAATTTTCTGGTCTTTGCAGTATATATCATGTTGCAGGTATTCCTGTTTGACAACATGGTATTGTTCGGAACGGCATTTTGTTTTATATATATCGGCTTTATATTATTGCTTCCCTTTGAGATAAGTACTGTAATTCTTCTGGTATTGGGATTTATTACAGGATTTTCCATAGATATATTTTACAATAGCCTGGGAGTAAACGCAGCTTCTGCCACATTGATTGCTTATTTACGTCCCTTCTGGCTTTCAGCTATCACTCCAAGTACTGGATATGAGGATGTAAGAATACCAGCATTAAAGGTAATGGGATTTGGCTGGTTTATTACTTATGCCCTACCTTTAATATTTTTGCATCATCTTTCGTTATTCTTTATAGAAGCTGGTGAACTTTATCATTTTTGGTTAATTATTAAAAAGACATTCTTCAGCAGCTTGTTTACATTTGCTATGCTGGTAATTGGACAGAATCTATTTTATAATAGAGATCGGTTAACATGAATGACTCAAGAAAGATAATAATCCGGATAGGCGTTGTAATTGTTGGGATAATATTTCTCATAAAACTTCTCAGCATACAGGTTTTAAGTGACAACTACCGTTTAGCAGCTGAAAATAATATTATACAGCGCATCATTGAATATCCTTACAGGGGATTGATTTACGACAGGAATGGTGAATTATTGGTAATAAACAATCCAATGTATGACCTGATGGTTGTCCCAATGGAAGTGGAGGTTAAGGATACGGCTGAATTCTGTTCCATGTTTGGAATCGATAAAGAGACATTTGTGGAAAAATATAATGCAGCCAGAAAATATTCAGTCATTAAGCCCTCGATATTTATCAAGCAGATCTCAAATGAAGAGTTTGCACGCATTCAGGATAAACTGATCAGTTTTAAAGGCTTTTACATTTCTGCCAGGTCTGTACGGGAATATCCCCATCCGGTATTGTCAAATGCTCTGGGTTATATAGGGGAGATTAGCAAAAATCAGCTTGACCGGGATACGACCAATTATTATCGCATGGGTGACTATATTGGTATAAGTGGTATTGAATCAAGTTATGAGACAGCATTGCGCGGTCAACGGGGAGTCAAGAAAAGAATGGTCAATGTCCGGGGTGTTGAACAGGGCCTTTATAAAGAAGGTCGGCTCGACACTTTATCTGTTCCGGGAAGTAACCTGGTATCAACGATTGATCTCAGTCTCCAGCAATATGCAGAAAAACTTCTTGAAGGAAAGGTTGGCAGCCTCGTAGCCATAAAACCTTCAACAGGAGAAATATTAAGTATTGTTTCAGCCCCTTCCTATGATCCAAATATTCTTACCGGGAGGGAATTCTCAGAAAATTTTCAAACACTCTCTCTGGATACTGCCGTTCCTCTATTCAATCGGCCTATTATGGCCATGTATCCTCCGGGTTCCATGTTCAAGACCATACAGGCATTGATTGCTCTTCAGGAAAATGTTATTGATAAGGATGAATTGATTTATAGTGATGGAAGGTTAATCGGGGATTTGGCGCCCATAGGATATTATGATGTGGAAGAAGCGATTACCTATTCATCAAATAATTATTTTTTCAAAGTATTCAGGAGAATCATAAACCAGGGGGAGGATCCAAGCCCGTTTATAGATGCCAGGTTTGGCCTGGAGAGATGGAGGAATTATGTCGTTAAGTTTGGCCTCGGGATTACCCTTGATATTGATATTCCGAATCCGAAAAGCGGTTATGTCCCCACCGTGGGTTACTACGATAGGGTCTATGGTCAGAATAGATGGAAGTTTTCCAATATCTATTCCCTGAGTATTGGTCAGGGTGAAACACTCGTTACACCTCTTCAGATGGCAAACCTGGGTGCTATATTAGCAAATAAAGGATATTACTATACCCCACATATTATCAAATCAATAGATGATAGCGGATTGCCCGATCCAAAATACCTTATCAAAAATGAAGTTGGAATTGATTCGGTCCATTTTAATGCGGTAATCAATGGAATGGAGGAGGTTGTACGTTCAGGATCAGGTAGAAGGGCTTACATGCCTTATATCGCAGTCTGTGGGAAAACAAGTACAGTCGAAAATCCACATGGTGAAGACCATTCCGGATTTATGGGCTTTGCTCCTAAAGATGATCCGCAAATCGCAATAGCGGTTTATGTGGAAAATGCCGGATGGGGTGGCAGAGCTGCTGCCTCCATCTCAAGTCTTGTGATTGAAAAATACCTAACCGGTGAAATAAAAAGAAAATGGCTCGAAGATTTCGTGCTTAAAGGAGATTTTTTGTATTGAGAAGAGATAGCAGCATATTAAACCAGATTGATTGGCTGACCATATTCGTGTATGGAATACTCGTCATTATGGGTTGGTTAAATATTTACGCTTCTGTATACCAGGAGGGTGCCGGGATGAATATCTTTGATTTCTCCCTCAATTCAGGAAAACAGCTGGTATGGATAGGTAGTACAATAATTATCTTTTTTATTATTGTATCCATTGATTTCCAGTTTTATGAATCAATATCATATATTCTGTATGGCATAATTGTGCTTATGCTGATTTTTGTACTTTTATTTGGTGATAAAGTTTCCGGAGCCAGATCCTGGTTTGAAATAGGCTCATTCTTCAAGATACAGCCATCCGAATTTGCCAAATTTATTACAGCCCTTGCGGTTGCAAGGTTTATCAGTACACCAGGATTTCGTTTTAGCAGTAAACGACAGATAACCATGGTATCAGCCCTGGTGATAATACCCATCATGTTAATTCTTATGCAACCCGACCCAGGTACCGCTTTGATTTATTTTTCTTTTATTATAGTATTTTACCGGGAAGGATTATCTCCGCTGGTACTGGTGATCGGAATTTTACTGGTGTTAATTTTTATTTCAACCATATTCATCAACCAGATTTATATAGTAATTGCCATTGTTGCGATCGCCGGGATTGCCATCATATTTGCGGATAAAACTTTTAAAAGAGTTGCCAGTATTGTGGTTATCATGCTATTTACGATTGGTGTCACATTCAGTGTGGATTATTTCCAGTCAAACGTACTTAAACCCCACCATCAGAAAAGACTTAGGGTGCTGATCAATCCTGATTCAGATCCATTAGGTGACGGATGGAATGTTACCCAGTCAAAAATAGCCATAGGCTCGGGTCAGTTTTGGGGAAAAGGCTTTTTGAACGGAACCCAGACAAAATTTGATTTTGTACCGGAACAATCAACAGATTTCATTTTTTGTACCCTTGGTGAGGAACATGGCTATATTGGAACGTCACTGGTTATTATTTTATTTATCTTCCTGATTCTCCGCATCTTTTATATTGCAGAACGGCAGAAATCAAGATTTGCTCAAACTTATGGATATGCGGTTGGCTCTATTATATTTTTTCATTTTATGATCAATATAGGTATGACGATAGGGTTGTTTCCCGTCATAGGAATACCTTTGCCATTTTTCAGCTATGGAGGATCCTCATTATGGGCCTTTTCAATATTATTGTTTATACTATTGAAACTGGACGCCCACAGAATGCAGATTTTTGTACGTTAATCCGGAAATTTTTTACCTACTACCGCAAGAAATTCCGTGACTGAATCATCCTCATTATTCCACTGATCATTGTCCAGGAATTTTTCATTCAGATAAGAATTGGCTTCTTCAATGCTGCTGCAATTGTCAAGATATTCAATAACCTCGGAGAACAATTCATCATTCTCACTGAAGAGTTCCCGTACAAACCGGAATCTCTGTTGAATGGATATGTTCTTTTTAATACTGTCAATTTTTTGTTTCTGATGAAAGTCAAGGACAGTGCTTGCAGGTTCTTTCTTCAGTTCATCAACCAGTGTGGCTTTCTTCTGAAAGTACTTTTCATGTATCGGAACTTTTTCCTCTGTCTTGTTAGAATCCGGATCAATTCCCGAACCTGTTTTTGGATCTGTGTCCATTCCTGAATCTGCTTTTGAACCTGGATCCATTCCTGATTTCGCTTTTGAATCTGTATCCATTCCCGAACCTGTTTTTGGTCCTGTATCCATATCCGAATCTGCTTTTGGGACTATATCATCCTCTGCCTTATCAGGCTCCTGCTCAACTTCTGAGTATACTTTCTTCAGATCAAACTGAATTTCATTTGAAAAAAGACGGATATATTCATCGGGTTCCTCAGGAGAAAAATTTATTTCTTCACAGACCTCATCAAAAAACTCCTTTGCTTCTTTGATCTGCATATTATCAACGCCCTTCATTTCTATTTTTTGGACATAGGCATTGTAGAGTTCAATGTTGATTTTAATAAACTTTTTTCTTTTTTCCAGTTCGGCGAGGCTAACGGGAGTACCTATATTCAATAATTCGTTTCTAAAGAAATCATAGGGTGAGAAGATCAGTATAAGAACGTCATTAACGGCCATCTTTAGTAATGGCTTGAATACTTTCTGTTCAAGAGATATGTTTTTTGAGAGTACATTCATAAAGTCCTGTAAAGCATCCTTTACCTCCTGGCTGTTATAATCGAAAAATGGACTGCGCAATTTTTTCGCTTCCATCTCCCATTTGACCATTATGTTTTTGACAATGAATAAATTGATTTGTCGGAATTCAGTAATAGACAGAATGTTTTCACCATCAATTATGGAATTTTCAGAAAAATATCTATCTACAATTCTGTTGGTATATGCTTCGGCATAGGAATTTATATAATCATGATTAATAGCGGTTTCCATATCAATACTTTAGCATTATAACTAACTTTATAAAAAAACGAAATTTTATTTCATTTATGTATAATCGATGTGCTTTATTCGTATAATGTGAATAATATATCGGTTCTAAGTTAGAATTGCAATTCTGTGTTATAGAATTTGTTGTCTCCAAAGAATTATACTAAATGTTTGTTGAACCTAACCTAGGTAATAAGAATAAAGGCCCATTACAAAATACAGGATGGGTGGAAGTAATTGCCGGAGCAATGTTTTCGGGAAAGACTGAGGAATTGATAAGGAGATTAAACAGGGCCATAATTGCAAGACAGAAAGTAGAGATTTTTAAACCTGTGATCGATAAGCGCTACCACGATGATTACGTGGTATCCCATGATGAAACACAGATCAGATCCACTCCCGTTAATTTTTCTCAGGATATATTATTATTGGCAGGCAATTCTGATGTTGTTGGAATAGATGAAGCCCAGTTCTTTGATCATCATCTGACAGAAGTAGTTACTAAACTGGCAGACCAGGGCAAACGGATTATAATTGCAGGGCTTGACATGGATTATCTGGGCAAGCCTTTTGGACCAATGCCAGCATTAATGGCTATAGCTGAATTTGTTACCAAAGTACATCCCATATGCATCAGGTGTGGGGCAATTGCAGTTTATTCACATAGGTTAACGAAAGACAAAGATACTGTTGTGGTCGGCGAAAAGGATATTTATGAACCGCTTTGCCGCACGTGTTATAATAAATCGGAAAAACAATCCAAATAATTCTTTTATTATGGTTTGATGGATGAAGCACAAAACGAAAGGCATTGTATTCAATTTTGTTAAGTTCAGGGAGTCATCTGTGATAGCCAGGATCTATACGTCTCAATTCGGATTGAAAAATTATATTATAAATAACGTAAGATCCAGCAAACCCAGATATCCTGTTTCTTATTTCCAGCCAATGACACTGCTCGACATGGTCGTTTACAATAAAAACCACGCAGATATTAACAGAATAGCAGAGATAAAATGCTGGCACCCTTACAAATCAATTCCTTACAATGTTATAAAATCTTCCGTGGCATTATTTATGACGGAAATTTTATATAAAACGTTAAGGGAGGAAGAAACCAATCCTGAATTGTATGATTTCATTGAAGAATCCCTGTTATTTTATGATAATATGGAGAGAAATTTTATGAATTTTCACCTTCAATTTCTTTTTAAGTATGCCCGGTACCAAGGTATTGAACCCGTAAAGATCTCAGACATGGTCCATGAGATCGAATCAAATAATTATCTTGTATCCTTACCCAAAAGTGATTTTAGAAAAATTGATCAATTGATAGAGGCTCCCTATAATTCGAATAATACACTTTCAAATCAACTACGCCGCAAGCTCCTTACTATGATTGTCCTGTTCTATCAAATCCATTTTGAGCATCTAAAAGAACTTAAATCCTTTAAAGTGTTAATGGAAATTTTTAATTAAAGATCTGATTCCAAAATATACCTGATTATAAAATTTGTAATAAAGAATCAAAATGGATTAAAAACAGAATTTCTTCAGAATTAATGATGAAATTTATATAAATATTTTTTCAGATGAATAGAATTCTCAAGACAGTTCTATTATTAATAATAGCCATAATTATTATCGGACTGATTCTTTATCCAAAATTAAAACCAGATGAGAATGGGCCAGCTATGGCATCACCACGAGAAAACCCAGTTGTGCCAGTGGAGGCAAAAATAATCCATCCGCAGCGTATTGATAATGTTATTAAAATTACAGGCGCTATCATCGCAAATGAATCTGTTGCTTTAAAAAGTGAAATATCAGGGAAAGTTGAAGGGATCTATTTTCAGGAAGGACAGAAAGTAAAAAAGCATGATCTGTTGCTTACCATAAATGATGATGAAATATACGCACAAATGGAACGGTTAAAATATACTCAGAAATTGAACGAGGATATTGAATACAGGATGAGACAATTGTTGGAAAAAGAAGCGATCAGTCGTGAAGAATATGAAATTGCCCTGACAACATTAAATACAACAC